>NZ_BDBA01000292.1 GCF_001612745.1 Nocardia amamiensis NBRC 102102
CTTGCCGCCCGGCCGCCGCTCAGGCAGCGGGCGCGGCTGCGCCATGGTGGGGGGATGTGCCGCGGTGTCGTGCTGCACGGAAGGGCGCGACGGTACCGGACGCGGACGCCGTTCGGCCGGCGTGTAGGGCGCCGAGGACATCGCCGACGGCCGCAGCGCGCGGGTGGCCGCTTCCGAATCGCCCGTTCTCGGCCGGGCGAAAGCCTCACTGGCCGGAACGAATCCGGCGGCCACCGGCGCCGGACCGGCGTCGGCGAACGCGGCGAGCTGCTGGCGCGCCACCCGCATGCTCGGGCGTTCGGCCGGTTCCGGGCTGAGCAGGTCGAGCAGGAAATCCGTTGCGGGACCAGCGTTGCGCGGCTCGCTCACCTGACCGTTGGCGGCGGCGTAGAGCACCGCGAGCGGGTTGGAGCCCCCGCCGTAGGGCGGTTCGCCTTCCAGCGCGTGAAACAGCGTGGCGCCCAGCGCGAACACGTCGGATGCGGGCGTCGGATCGGCGCCGCGGGCCATCTCCGGCGCCAGATAGGCGGCGGTGCCGCAGATCAGTCCGGTTTCGGTGAGCGTGACGTCGCCGGTCGCGCGGGAGATGCCGAAGTCGGTGATCTTCACCGTGCCGTGGTCGTCGAGCAGGATGTTGCCCGGCTTCACGTCGCGGTGCACGATGCCGGCCTGATGCGCGGCGATCAGCGCGGAGGCGACCTGCTCGCCGATCCGCGCGACCTGGGTCAGCGGCAGCGTGCCCTGCGCGGAGATCACCGCGGCGAGGCTCTTGGACTTCAGGTACTCCATCACCAGGCAGGGATCGCCCTCGTGCTCGGTGATGTCGAACACGACGATCGCGTTCGGATGCTGGAAGCGGGCGGCGTTGCGGGCCTCCCGGATGGCGCGCTGACGCACCACGTCCCGTTCGGCCTCGGGCAGGCTCGGCTGGATGTGGATCTGCTTGACGGCCACGGAGCGCTGGAGGCGTTCGTCGACGGCACGCCAGACCACGCCCGTGCCGCCGCTACCAATCCGCTCGACCAGGCGGTAATGCTCCGCGATCAACTGACCGGTATCGATGGCGCCTACTCCGAACCTTCTCGAAATCGTGACATCCCGCATATTGATAACTTCACGCGGTCCGGGATGAGTGTAGCGGGCGCCGGAATACTCGCACGCGTCAGCCGGGCCATGTTCCGGCCCCAAATCGCCCGGAACGGACTATCGCGCCGCGCGCAACATCCGGCCCGCGGCTTCCACCGCGGGAGCCGAACTCCCCGCGTCACTGACGAAGGCCGCGAATGCCAGGTCACCGTCGATGCCGACGAACCAACCGTGCGCGTGGGTGTCGTCGATGTACTCCGCGGTGCCGGTCTTGCCGAGCAGTCCGGGAATGTCACGCAGCTGCGTCGCGGTGCCGCCGGTGACCGTCTCGCGCATCATGGATTTCAGCTGGTCGTCGACGGACGGCGGCAGCGCGGCCGGCGTCCGGTCCGGGGTGCCGGGCCGCCCCGCGACGAGGGTGGGCGCCGGCACCGCACCGCGCGCGATCGAGGCGGCGACCAGTGCCATGCCGAACGGCGAGGCGGTCACCTGCCCTTGACCGATCGCCGATTCCACCCGCAAGGCGGAAGTGTCGGCCGGTGGCACTTTTCCGGTGACAGTGGTCAGGCCCGGTGTGACGTAGTCGATGCCAAGGCCGAGCTGTGCCGCCGCTTTCGTCAGGGCGTCGGCGGGCAGTTTCACCCCGAGCGCGCCCATCGTCGTGTTGCAGGAACGCGCGAAAGCGGTGTGCAGCGGCACCGTGCCCAGATCGAAATTGTTGTCGTTGGGGATGCGGCGGCCCTCGATGTTCGCGGTGCCGGGGCAGGCCACCTGGGTATCGGGTGTGACCGTGCCCGCCTGCAGCGCGGCGGAGACGGTGACCGTCTTGAACGTCGAACCGGGCGGGTACAGGCCGGTCAGGGCGATCGGGCCCTGCGCGTCGGCGGCGGCGTTCTGCGCGATCGCGACCACGTCGCCGGTCGAGGGTCGCAGGGCGACGATCGCGGCGGGTTGCGCGACCGGCGCGAGCGCCGCCTCCGCCGCGCGCTGCAGGCCAGGGTCGAGAGTGGTCACGATGTCGGCGGTGGGCGCCGGGTCTTTGCCGGCCACGCGCTGGGTGCCCTCCGGCGTCTGGGCGCGCACCGCCCATCCCGCGTTCGCGTCGGCGGATTCCTGCCACAACTCGGCGAGCCCGGACAGAGTTGGTGCGGCCAGCGACTTGTCGCTGGCCAGCAGCCGGGTCTGCGGCGCGAGGGTGACACCGGGCAGCGCGGCGAGCCGATCCCTGATCGGGGCGATATCCGTCTCGCGCAGGGTGATCGCGGTGACCGGCTTTCCTTGCGCCTGGACCAGTTCCGCCTGCAGCGACTGCGTGGTGAGGCCGGACGCGAGCGGACCGAGCAGGCCCGCGACGGCCGCGAGGTCGGAGCCAGGGGCGATATTCACCAGCGTGACGACCTGCTCGGTCATCAACTCGCCACCGGCGGAATCCAGAACGCGGGCCGGTTTCGGATAGACCCGGCTGTAGCTCAGCGGCCCCGAAGCCAGCCCGGGGGCGAGGGTGGCGGGATCCCACTTCACCTTCCACCCGGCACCGCCGTCGCTCGCGGTGCCGTTGGTCGTGTAGGTCCACTCGGTCTTGCCGCCCTCGCCCAGCTTCCAGGTCACGGCCAGCGCGAAGCCGTTGTCATCGGCTGAGCCGACCTCGAAGCGCACATCCTTGCCGAGCCCGTCGTAGAGCCCGGCGAGCGTGTCGGACGCCGCGGCCGGGTTGTCGGTGAGCGCGGCGGCCGCGGCGATGTCGTCGCGGTTGAGCGCTTCGGCGAACTGCCCGGCAACGGTGTCGGGCTGGTCCGGTCCGGACGAGCAGGCGGCGAGCACGAGCACTGGTGCGGCGAACAGGACGAGAGGGTTCCGGTTGGTACGCACCCCTCCGACACTAACGGGCCGGAACGCGCCGACAGGGTAGGCGCTGGCCTCGGGCTCGACTCGGCCGGCGCGGGCTACAGCCGGACCACGTCCCGCAACGCCTGCATACGGCTGCCTCAGCCGTCACCCGACCCGGCACGGAATACGTTCAACGGCGCCGATCAGGGCGCGGCGTCAGTCGCGAGACCACGGCGCTTCGACCAACGCGGCGGCGTCGGCTTCGGCCAGGTCGATGTCGAACACCTCGGCGAGGATCTTGGGCAGCTCGCCCCGTTCCAACTCCCGTGTGTCGCTCGTTCCGTCGGGATGCTCGGTGACGAGTGTGGTTCCGTCCAGCACGTGGTGCACGTCCGGGTGGAAGCGCTGCGCGTACGGCCGCGTGGTGAATGGGGAACGCGGGGAAGTCGACACGAAATGATTGCCGACGACATAGTCGATGCGGTACTGCGGGTTCAGGGTGAAACTGTACCGGTCGACCCAGCCATCCCGGCCGAATTGGTGCAGCACCCACAAGTCGGAATCCAGCTCGCCGAGCGTGCGTTCCAGCCGGAACTTCCAGTCGCCTGCGGTGAATTCGCCGGTCTCCGTGGACAACTCGAAGGGCACGAGCGGACCCGCGCCGAAACCGACATCGCAGAGCCAGATCCGGTCGTCATCGGAGGTCGTCACACGCAGCAGGGCGTGGGTGGCAGGCCGCAGCCCAGCGCCCGCGCCCATGCTGACCCGGCCGCTGAGACCGGTGACACCGAACCCGAGCCGTTCCAGCGCCGCGGCGAACAGTCCGACGTTCTCGTAGCAGTACCCGCCGCGGCGGCGCTCGACGAGCTTGTCCTGCAACGTCGCGACGTCCAGCTCGATCGAGCGGCCGAGGATGATCTCCAGGTTCTCGAACGGGATCGCGGTGGTGTGCGCCCGCACCAGCTCGTGCAGCGCCGCCACGGTGGGGGCGCGCTCGCCGTCGAAGCCGATCCGGGCCAGGTAGGCGTCCAGGTCCAGATCGGCGCCGTTCCAGTGGTAGGCCGGGTCGGTCGGCTTCGTCATCATGTCCTCACTTCGCTGTCGGTCTCTCTGCGTGATCAACCGCTGCGGGCCGCGATCATGTTCCCTGCGGGCTGCGCGCCGCGTGCCGTGGGCACACCGCCCTGGCTCCAGCCGTTGCGTGAATCTCAGCGTTTGTTGGTGCGGGATTCTTCCTGCGTCATCGACTGCTGCCCGGTTCCGGAGGAACCGTTGGTCTTACGCGGTCTCGGCGAGGCGTTTCACCTCTCCGGGGAACTTCCCGGCGAGGACAGCATTGTCAGTTTCCAGATCAGTTTGCATCGCAGCGAGGAGGTTCCCGGCAGCGTTGTGGTCGCGGTCGTGGGCCACACCACAGCCCGGACACTGCCAGGTCCGGTCGCCCAAGACCAACCCACGGTTGATTCGGCGGCAGGCGCCGCAGGTCTTCGACGACGGGTACCAGCGGTCGGCCTTCCACACCCGTGACCCATACCAGGCCGCCTTGTACTCCAGTAACCGCACGAACTCCCCGAACCCGGCATCACCAACGGCACGAGCCAACCGGCGGTTGGCGACCAAGCCCTTGACATGCAGCGTTTCCACCGCGATGGCCGACTTGGTTCTCGCCAGCCTCGTCGTGGTCTTGTGCAGGAAATCCCTGCGCCGATCCACCACCCGCAGATGCAACCGCCCCACCCGCACCCGCGATTTGCCCCAGTTGCTCGACTCCTTGCGACAGCGGGCGAGTTTCCGGTTGGCCCGCGCCAACGCCCGCTGCGCCGCCGCCAGAGGCTTCGGTGCGTGGATCTCCTCGCTGGTGCCGTCCTCGTTGGCGATCACGGCGAAGGTCTTCAGCCCCAGATCAATCCCGCAGTTCTGGGCGCCCTCGGGTACGTGGTGGCGAGTGTTGACGTCGGCGCGGTCGACCTCGAGCTGGAACGCGACCCACCACCGTCCCGCTCGCTCGCGCACCGTGGCCCCGAGAATCCGTGCACGGCCATCACCCAGGCGGCCGGTGAGCCAGGACATGTCCTCACGGGTGGCCACCTTCCCGATCCCGGGCAACCACACCGAACCGACACCGACCGGTTTTGCGCGGTCGGCGTCGTAGCGGAACCGGCCGCCGTCCTTACGTTTGCGCCACGCCGGAAACCCCACCCGCGGGCCTTTGCGTTTACCGGTCTTGGATTTCACATAGTTCGCGAATCCGGCTGCCCGTGCCCGACACGCCTCCTTGGGCACCCGCGAGGACAACTTGTTCTCGCCGAACCACGGAAACAACACAGGATGTGCTGCACGCCATTCCTTTTCCAGCGCGGGCGCGGTCCAGGGAACCTCGGTCAACTGCTCACCGGTAACACCGTAGGACTTCTCGGCCTTGCGCTGCGCCCACTTCTTGATCACCGTCTCGAGGCAGAAATTCTCCACCACGCGCGACAACCCGGCATGGCGCCCCATCATGACGGCCTGTTCCGGGTCGGGAGCGAGCTCGAAACGCACCCCCTGCCTGTGACGCACACACCCCCTCGCCATCCTCCGGACCCTACCTTGGATCGAACACACAGACGACAACTGGGGGTACGCGGTGAATCGGCTCGGCACATAGCCTCATCATCGCGGCTTGGTGGCCCACAGGATGACGTTGGTGCCGAAGAATCTCTTGCTCCACCCGACGTCCTGAAAACCGAGCCCGCGCAGCACATCGGCGACCTGTTGCGGTGAATCGAAGGCGAGCGTGCTCGATTCGAGATAGGTGTAGGACGACCGGTCACGAGCCACTACCTGCCCCAGCAGCGGAACGACGGTGCGCATTCCCCACTCCACGACCGGCTTCACCGGGCCACTCGGAGGGCAGGTTTCGAGTATGACAATCCGGCCGCCCGGCTTGAGAACTCGGTGCTGTTCGCGGAGCACTCCGGCCGGGTCTTCGACGTTGCGGAGGAGATAGCCTTCCGTGATCGCGTCGAAGGACTCGTCCTCGAACGGCAAACTGCCCGCGTCCGCATGACGCCATCGAACCGCGTCCGCCCCTGGCTTGGTCTTCGCATGCGCCAGCATCTCTTCCGAGAAGTCGACACCTGTCACGGTGACCGTGGGATACCTCCGTGCCGCCGCCAACGCGATCACACCTGTCCCCGTGGCGATGTCCAAGAGCTGCCCACCCGCGGGCGGTGCGACACGCCCGGCCACTTCGCGGCACCATCGGGCATGGCGGCCGAGCGTCATAACGGCGTTCATCCGATCGTAGTATCCGGCGATCTTCTCGAAGATCCCGTGTACTTCGGCGCCTTTGCCGTGAGCTAGTCGGTCACTTGTCATCTCTGGGACCTCTCTGGTCGGTACATCCCACGCCGCTCACCCACGACGGTACGGTGAGCGCCACGCCGATCAGAGCCGGGTCGCAACTGGCGCGGGAGGACCGCGCGCCGCAATAGCGGGAGCGGTCGCCGAAGAAGCGGAACACTTTGCGCCGCAAGTCTTTTGCGACGGGCGCAGACCACTGTGACACTGGTCACCGGTCGGCGAACGATCGACGTGCCCGAGCGCCGCGGTCGCCCAACCGATCACCACCGAACCGGTGCTGCCCGACTGCACGGCCGACGATCTACACGCACTGCTCGAGGACATCGGCAGCCGTCCGATGCTCGGCCGCGCGCACATCCTGCGGCGAGGTCCAGGGACGATCGATCCGACCGGCCTGCCGCGGCTCGGCGAACGCTACGATTCGCCTATGCGTTCGATTGATGCCGCCCAGCGGCGCGCTCGGTTGGCGGTGCGGCACCGGCTCGCGACGCCGGAACGGTCCGGTGGAGTCGCCGAGATCGCCCGGTCTCTGGTGGCGTTGCACGCGACCGATCCGGCCACCGTCTTCCTTTCGGTCGCGGCGCGGGGCCACGGCCGCACCCCGGCGGATGTCGAGCAGGCGCTCTACGAGGACCGGTCCCTGCTGCGTATGCTGGCGATGCGCCGCACCATGTTCGTCGCGCCGGTGGAACTGGTCCCGATCCTGCAGGCGTCGTGCGCGGATGTGCTGGCGCACAAGCAGCGTCGCACGTACGGCAAATACCTCGCGCAGGCCGGCGTCGGCGACGGCGACGCGCAAGGCTGGCTCGCCGAGGTGGAAGCCGAGACGCACAAGGCGCTGCTGGAACGGGGATCGGCGACCGGCGCACAGCTGAGCAAGGACGTCCCGCGGCTGCGCACCCAGGTGAACACCGCCCCGGACAAGGCCTATTCGAAGCCGACGAACATCACCACCTGGGTGCTGGTGACGCTGGGCTGCGAGGGCCGCATCGTGCGCGGCAGGCCGAACGGCAGCTGGGCCAGCAGCCAGTACACCTGGGCGCCGATCGAGTCGTGGTTGCCGGAGGGTGTGGCGGCGGTGCCGGCCGCCGAGGCCCGCGTCGAGCTGATCCGGCGCTGGTTGCGCGCCTTCGGACCCGCGCCGGTATCCGATATCAAGTGGTGGACCGGTTGGACACTCGGCGAGGTCCGCGCCGCGCTCGGTGCGCTCGACCTGGTCGAAGTCGATCTGGCGGGCGTCACCGGCGTGCTGCTCGCCGACGATCTCGAGCCCGTCGTCGCACCGGAGCCATGGGCGGCGCTGCTGCCCGCGCTCGACCCCACCCCGATGGGTTGGCAGGCGCGGGACTGGTTTCTCGGCTCGCATGGACCGAGCCTGTTCGACCGGAACGGCAATATCGGCCCGACGGTCTGGTGGGACGGGCGCATCGTCGGCGGCTGGGCGCAGCGCAAGGACGGCGAGATCGTCTACCGCCTGCTGGACGACGTCGGCGCGGACGCGGAATCGCTGATCGCCGTCGAATCGCAGCGGATCACGGACTGGTTCGGCGAGGTGCGCGCCGTTCCGCGGTTCCGGACACCGCTGGAGCGCGAACTCACCGCCTGATCCCCGCCGAACTTGCCGCCCTTCGCTACCGAGTCCGTCGCACCACGCGGACGGCGCGGGCGTGGCAAGCCTCGAGGCACCTGCGCGGATGACCTGGACAGCCTGCCTACATGTCCAAGCCGAGGTCGAGGACGTGGACGGAGTGGGTGAGGGCGCCGACGGCGAGGTAGTCGACGCCGGTGCGGGCGTAGTCGGCGGCGACATCGAGGCTCAGGCCGCCGGAGGATTCCAGCTTGGTTCGCGGTGCCGTGGCGTTGCGGCGTTGCACGGCGGCCTGGGTCTGCCAGAGCGGGAAGTTGTCCAGCAGGACGAGTTCCACGTTCTCGGCGAGCACGGCGTCGAGCTGCTCGAGGCTGTCGACCTCGACCTCGCAGGGGATGCCGGGCGCGGCGGCGCGGACCGCGCGCAGCGCCTCGACCACCGAGCCCGCGGCGACCACGTGGTTGTCCTTGATCAGCGCGGCGTCGCCGAGGCCCATGCGGTGATTGACGCCGCCGCCGACGCGGACGGCGTACTTCTGCAGCGCGCGCAGTCCGGGCAGCGTCTTGCGGCTGTCCCGGATGCGGCACCGGGTGCCCGCGACCGCGTCGACCCATGCCGCTGTCGCCGTGGCGATGCCGGAGAGATGGCAGACCAGGTTGAGCATGGTGCGCTCCGCGGTGAGCAGGCCGCGGGTCGGCGCGAGGACGGTCAGCACGGACTGGTTCGGCGTCACCCTGGTTCCGTCGGCCACGCGGTCGGTGACCTCGTACTCGCCCGCGCCGATCACCTCGTCGAGCACGAGCAGCCCGGCGTCGAGCCCGGCGACGGTCCCCGGCTGCCGCGACACCACCGACGCCTTCACGACCGCGTCCGCGGGCACGGTGGCCACCGTGGTGACATCCGGGCCGTAGCGCAGATCCTCGTCCAGCGCCGCGCGGATGATCCGCAGTACCTCGTCACGATCCAGACCGGCGTCCAGCGCCATCGGAGCGCTCCTCTCTCGCCGAGCGGGACACGATGGATTTCCCTGCTCGACGGCTGTGTTCAAGAAATGGGTGCTAAGTATTCGGGGGCGCCGTCGTCGTTCAACCGGACCGGGAGGCCGCGGCGGAGTCCGTCCACGAGCTCCGGGTGGTCGGAACGGGTGTGACAGCCACGGCTTTCGGTGCGGGCGAGGGCGGCCAGCAGCAGGGTGCGCGCCGCCAGGGTGAGCGCGGCGTCCTCGATCCCGGTGACCGCGTGTGCGGAGCCGGTGAGCGTGTCGCGCCGGGAGACCACGTCGTCGAGCTGTTTGAGCGCTCCGGCCAGACCGGCGCCGTCGCGGACCACCGAGGCGTGCGTGGTCATCAAACGCTGCACGATGTCGCGATCGGCATGCTCGCGGTGGCGAACCGGGATCTCGGCGACGCCCGCCCGCTCGCCGAGCCGCTCGGCC
>NZ_BDBA01000293.1 GCF_001612745.1 Nocardia amamiensis NBRC 102102
CCGGTCTGGGTCCGAAGGCTCGGGGAAAGATCGTGCGAGATATCGCGTCTCGCGCCCATACCGACCCGTTCGGCAACCGGGTCACCTATTCCCGCGACACCCTCGACCGCTGGATCCGCCGCTGGCGCCGCGGCGGATTCGAGGAATTGGTGCCCTCGGTCCGGCAGTCGAGCACGCGCATCGATACCGCGACGCTGGAGATGGCGGCGGCGTTGAAGCGGGAGAACCCGGCCCGCACCGTCGCCCAAGTGCAGCGGATCCTGCGCGCGTCGACCGGGTGGGCGCCGTCGGAATCGACGCTGCTTCGGCACTTCCACCGCCTCGACCTCGTCGGCCCGGCCAGCGGCGGCGAGCCGGTGGTGTTCGGCCGGTTCGAGGCCGATCACCCCAACGAGCTCTGGGTCGGCGACGCCCTGCACGGACCGAGGGTCGGCGGCCGCAAGACCTACTTGTTCGGCTTCCTCGACGATCACAGCAGGTTGTTGCCGGGTTATCGGTTCGGGTTCGCCGAGGACACCGTCCGTCTTGCCGCGGCACTGGAGCCAGCGCTGGCTTCCCGGGGTGTTCCGGAATCGGTTTTATTGGATATACCTCAAGTTCCCTGGGCACCGGCCACACCGCCCAGTCGGCCTACCCTGCCTGAACAGGCTCTCGCCGAACTCCTCGCTGGCGAGTGCCGAGTTGATCGAATCTCGGTATTTCTGAACAGTTCTCGAGATACCCTTCGGCAGTTCGGTTTTCACGAGCATGTCGAGGAGCGGGATGGCGCTGGCAGTGGTGCGGGACCTCGGCACGGCGCGCCCGCCGGCCGGGCCGGAGGAGCTGGCGGCCTTCGAAACCGACGTGCTCGCGGGATTCGTGCTGGCCCGCGCGTCGGCAGGCTTGGCCGACGGCACGATCCGCGGCGACATGTCGCATCTGGAGCAGATCCGCAACTCGTTCGGCCGCCCGCTCTGGGAGATGCGGCCCGCGGACGCGGATGCGTACTTCGGTCGGGTGGTGCGGTCCGCGTCGCAAGGGACACGGTTGGCGCACGCGCAGTCGCTGTCGACGTTCTTCGACTTCCTGGAGATGCGCTACCGCGCCGAGCTACACGCGATGACGGGCACCGTGATCACCAGTCCGCTGGATGAGATGAACCGCCCGCGCGGCCGCGCGGAGATCGGCCTGCGGATCCCGCCGGTCGATGCCGAGATCGAAACCCTGTTCACCGGCTGGCGCGAGGAGTTGGCGACTTGCCGGAAGTTCGCGACAGCAGCACGTAATTTCACTGCGGCACAACTGATTTCGAAAGTCGGATTGCGCATCAATGAGGCTCGCTGCCTGGATCTCGATGACGTCCGTTGGGAGTTGGGCCGATTCGGCAAGCTCCATGTTCGTTTCGGCAAGGGCACCCAGGGCTCCGGGCCCCGCCACCGGGTGGTCCCGTTGATCAACGGAGCGGATCGACTGCTGCGCTGGTATATCGAAGACGTCTGGGGCCATTTCGACCATGACCACACCCGCCCGGGAGCGCCGCTGTTCCCCTCCGAACGTCACCACGCCGACGGATCGGCCGCCCGAGCCGGTGCGGAATCCCTGCGCCGCGGGCTCGCCCACGCGGTCGCCGGCCATCTGCCCACCTGGACCGAGCGGCTCACACCCCATGTCCTGCGGCATTTCTGCGCGTCCCAGCTCTACCGGCACGGCATGGATCTGCTGGCTATCCAGGAACTGTTGGGGCACTGGTGGGTTGCCACGACGATGCGTTACGTCAACCCTCGGGAATTGCATCAGACGGGCGAGTTTTCGCAGGTCGCCTGCTGAAGAGGGTGTGGCAATAGTCGCACGAACCGGACCAAGCACGCCGATTGAGCTGAAATGATCCCGAGCCTCGCCCGTCTGATGCATGATCCTTGCCTTGAAAGGTTGCACGTTTCGGGGTGAGGAGGGCCACGTGGCGCGGCGTGATCTGGAGGGATCGGCGCGTCTGGAGCTGGTTTCCGGCGTGGTCCAGCTGCATCCGCAAGACGCGATGGTCGACGCGATGTTGCGGGGCTGGCGGGCCCAGCAGACAGCGCGCGGGCTGCAGGAGAACACGATCGATCCGCGAGAACGGTTGGTGCGCCGGTTCATCGAGTTCACCAACGAGTACCCGTGGAACTGGCTGCCCGGCCACGTCGAGGACTGGACGCTGTGGATGACCAGCGAAAAGCACTTGGCCCCGGCGACGATTCGCGGCTATCAGACAGATCTGCGCCTGTTCAGCGACTACCTCTGCGACGCCCGCTACGGCTGGGCAGCGGCGTGTGAGGACCAGTTCGGTATCGGGAAGCACCCGGTGCCGATCTGCCATGAGTGGAACACGATCGTGCACCTCAACGACTACGAGGGTGATCCGGAGGCACGCCCATTCACCCGGACGGAGTTGCAGCGGTTCCTCGACTACGCCGACGAGCAGGTCGAGCGGGCGGTGCGCGCGAAGCGCAAAGGCGCGCTCGCCGCTTACCGGGACGCGACGTTGTTCAAGGTCATGTATGGGTGGGGGCTGCGGCGGACCGAAACGTCGAAGCTGGACGTGGTCGACTTCGGCCGCAACCCGAAGGCACCGGAATTCGGCCGCTTCGGGATGCTGCACGTCCGGTTCGGCAAGGCGGTGCGCGGGCAGCCGCCGCGCCGCCGCAATGTCCCGTCCGTGATGGGATGGGCGGTGGACGCAGTGGCCGACTATGTCGAGCACATCCGCCCGAAATTCGGGTCACACGAGCATCCGGCCTTGTGGTTGACCGAGCGCGGCGGCCGTGTGAAACCGGCGGAGATCAACGCGCGGTTCGTCACCTATCGCGACGCTCTCAAACTGCCGAAATACCTTTCACCACACAGCCTTCGGCACTCATGGGTCAGCCACCTCACTGAGGACGGCGTCGACCGGTTGTTCATCCAGCAGGCCGTCGGGCATCGATGCGATACCTCCACAGCGATCTACACCCACGTGTCGAGCGATTTCATGAACACTGCCTTGCGCAAGGCCCTCACACCGGCGCTCGGCCGGCCCGCACCCGACCGGAAGGATGCCTGAATTGGCTCGCAAGCTCGACTACCGATGGAACCTACGGCAGATGATGGCTGCCCGGGACATGTTCCAGACCACCGACCTGAGTGAACCGCTGGCGCAGCGCGGGATCCGGTTGTCGTCGAGCCAGGTCTACCGGCTGGTCACCGAACGCCCGGAACGGCTGAGCCTGAAAGTGCTCATGGCACTGATGGATATCCTCGACTGCCGCATGGACGAGCTGATCGAACCGATCGCCGCGGCGACTCCTACCCGGAACAAGCGCACCGCCACCGGCGAAGAGGCCGGAATCGGCACCTTCCGGCCCAAGCCGGCTCGGATCACCGATTCCGGCGAGTGAATCGTGGAAGGATTCGCGCCGCAGGTGATCACCGATCCCGTCGGGGTGATGGTCACGCTGATCCTGCAACGTGAGCACACCCTGGACGCGGCCACGGTCACCCGTATTGTCGAATCGAAGGCAGGCGGCCGGGCGAAACGGCGGCGGCTGGCCCAAGCTCTCTTGGATCGTCCAGGCGTGCTCGATGACGGCCGTTCCCCGGCTCCCCGCGCTGTCGCTGAACTCCTGATCGCGCTTAAACGCGCTGGCGCAATGAGGATTTCAGCGCCATCCTGCACCGAGTGCGGCAAGCTGATGCGCACGATCCAACGGCGGGGCGACAACTGGTATTGCAGAGTCTGCGGTCCTGTCCCGGAGCCATGCGCCGGATGCGGCGTCCTGCGACCGGTTGCCTGGCGCGATCGTGACGGCGGGCCACGCTGCAAGGCATGCCCTCCCGACGACGACCGCGACCCTATCGACATCATCACGGCAGTGATCGCCGCCATCGATCCGACATTGCCGGAGAACCTCATCGCGGATGCGGTCAAGGCCGTGTCCCCACAACTCGGGCCCCGACGGCGGCTGGCCTGGACTCTGGAAGACCACCCAGAACTACTCACCGGAGCCGGGGCGAACGCGCCGATCCCCTCGGTCCTGCGTCTGATCGACCGGCTCTGCGATGCCGGTTCAGCCACCGTGATTCATCCGGCCTGCCCAGCCTGCGGCCGAACCATACATCTGCACCGGCCGATCAAAGGAAAATGGCTGTGCCGCAATTGCACAGCAAAATCCAAGGCCCAACCATGCGCTCGCTGCGGCGTGTTGAAGGAACCCGCCTTCCGGGACGAGAACGGGCAACCGCTGTGCCCCAACTGCCTGCAGCGTGATCCCGCCAATCACGAGCCCTGCTCCGGATGCGGCCGACTGCGCCCGGTCGCCCTGCGCACCGCCGATGGCCCGGTCTGCGGATCCTGCCGGACCGAGACCATCCAGCGGTGCTCGATCTGCGGCACCACCGCACCCTGCAGCATTTCCGTCGCCACCAGCCAACCCTGGTGCCGAGCATGTCGACAGCGGTGGATTCGCTGCAGCACCTGCGGTGAAGTCCGTCCGCTTCGCGGCGGCACTCTTGAACAACCTCTCTGCGCGACCTGCACCCGCCCCGAACCCGGCTTCTGGCATTCGTGCGCGGACTGCGGAGAATCCGGCCGAATCCACAACGGCAGACGATGCGCGCGCTGCAACCGTGAGCGTCGACTGCGCGAGCTTCTCGGCGACGAACACGGCCAGATCCGAGCCGGCCTCCAGACGCTCTACCGGACTCTCATCCAAGTCGAGCGGCCGAACACCGTCGACGCATGGCTCAGAAGCAACGGCGCACCCGCCATTCTGCGCGTACTGAACAGCGGCAACCGCACCCTTTCGCACGAAACCCTGGACGAGCTGCCCCAAACCAAGTCGCTCGCGCACCTACGGAGCGTTCTCGTTTCGATCGGTGTCCTGCCACACCGCGATGAGCATATGGCCCGCCTGCACCGCTGGACCACCGATCTCATAGCCACCCGCAGCGACCCCGACGAACGCGCCATTCTCCAGCGCTACGCGTTCTGGCACGTCATCCATCGTCTCCGTCGACGAGCCGGCGACACCGACATCACCCACCCGCAGGTCGTCGCCGCCCAAGCCGTCATCAAAGGCGCTGCCACACTGCTGGATTGGCTGCACAGCTGCGGCCACACCTTGACTACCGCAACACAAGCCGACCTCGATGCCTGGCTGATCGACCACCGCACGGACGCCGGCAACTTCGTCCGCTGGGCACGCAAGAACAAACTCACCCAGCTCGACTACGCCGCCACCAGATGGGACGGCCCAGTCGGCACGATCGACAGCGAAACCCGATGGGAGCAAGCCCGTCTTCTCCTGCACGACAACACCATCGAGCTTGGCACACGCGCCGCCGGACTACTCGTTCTCCTCTACGCCCAGCACGTCACCATGATCAGCCGACTGACCGTCGAGCAAGTGAGCATCACAGACGAACACGTGCTCTTGCGGCTCGGAGACGAACCCATCGATCTCCCCGAGCCGGTCGCTGAACTGTTCCGCGAACTCGTTCGACACCGCCGCGGGCACGCCGTCATCGGACGACCCGCCACCACAACCTGGCTGTTCCCAGGCGGCCGCCCCGGACAACCCATCGGCGCCGACCGCCTCCGCGAACGTCTCCGCCAACTCGGCATCCACAGCGGACACGCTCGATCCAGCGCGCTGTTTCAGCTCGCCACCGAACTGCCGGCCGCGATCCTGGCCCGCATGCTCGGCATCCACATCAGCGTCGCCGCCAACTGGCAACGAGTCAGCAGCGGAGATTGGATGTCCTACGCGACCGACGTCAGCCGCCGCAGCGATCAGCAGCATCCCGACCCCACGAGATGAAAGCAGGACAGCGACATGTCTTTTCCAGCCTCGGTGCCCCAGCCCGGCAAATACGCTCGCATCGAGAGGGAACGCCGATTCCTGCTTGCTGATCTCCCCATCGATCCAGCGCCCATCGCCATACGCACGATCACCGACCGCTACTGGCCCGAAACCACGCTGCGCCTGCGGCACATCGCCGACCAGAACGGCAGCCACCAATACAAGCTCACGCAGAAGATTCCCGCCTCACGGCCGGGGCCTGTCCAAGGGACGATCACCAACACCTACCTGACCGCCGCCGAATTCCGCCTGTTCGCCGCGCTTCCCGGCAACATGCTGACGAAGACCCGATACAGCATCCCGCCTTTCGGGATCGACGTCTTCGCCTCCCGGCTCGCTGGACTCATCCTTGCCGAGATCGAGTTCACCAACGACGACGACATACTTACGTTCACGCCGCCGACCTACGCCATCGCGGAAGTCACCGACAACCCACGTTTCACCGGCGGGCACCTCGCCACCACCTCGCGCGACGAACTCGCCGCCTTGCTGGCCGACTTCGGCATCGACGTCGATCCCCGACCAGAAACCGGACAACAAGTCACAAACGGCGAGGCATTCAGATAGTTCCGATATCTGATGTCGCCAGAGCATGTCCTGCACACTCACGTCGAAGACTCGTGGATCGCGGGCCAAGAACGCGCCGCCACCCGGCTGAAAGGACTGATGCGATGAGATGGAACCTCCGGTTGGCGGCCGCCAACCGCGGCATCTGGAAGGCCAGCGAACTACAGCGGATGCTCGCCGAACGCGGCCTGGTGATCTCGGCCGGGAAGATGTCGGGTCTGTGGTCCGGGCAGCCGATCAGCGTCAAACTCGCCGACCTGGACGTGATCTGCGCGGTGATCGGCTGCGGCATCGACGAACTGCTGATCCCGGAACCGGAGACCGCCGCCGCGTCCGCCACCGAACATACCGCTCAGCCAGCGGTCGGGCAGAGCCACGCGGTGACGCCACGGGCACCGCGAGGACGGTCACTGCCGCCGACATGACCACGCCACCAGCAGCAGTGGACAGCTGTCGTTACTGCTTGGCCTGGGGACTGATCGTCGGCAATGGAATGTGTCGGGAATGCTTCAACTGGCGGGTCTGGCGTCGGCAGCAGTGTCCCGGATGTCACCGCGATGTTCCGCTCAAGCACGGCTACTGCCGTTTGTGTCATCAGCAGGTTCTGCGTCAGCTGGGCCGCATGGTGATCCGGGAGACCATGCCCGAGGTCGCCATCGATGCCTGGCAGCTGTTCCTCACCTTCCCGCTGGGCACCCGCCGCGCCAGAGGCCGCCCCCGCAAACCACCGAGAATCGCCGCCGACCCGGTGACCTGGCAGACCCCGGGGACAGCTGGCGCTGTTCCCGGTCCGCCCCGACTATCGGCGATTCACCCGACCCGGCACGCCAACCCGCACAATCCGACCCTGATCCAAGCCCGGCAGGCCGCTCGGCGGCTGGCCGAGGCACGCGGATGGGCCTGGTGGATCCTGCGCGAGATCGACGACGGCCTACTCGTCGTGCTGTCCTCACACGCGCCCGGCGATACGATCACCTACTCCGACCTCGTCCCGATCGACCAGCTCGGCCACAACGTCGCGCACACCGCCGAAGTCCTCGCACTCCTCGGGATCCTCGACGACGACCGCGTCCCGACCTTCGACGCCTGGATGCACCGCAAACTGGCACAGTTGAACCCGACACTGGCCGCGGACATCGAGCTCTGGGCGACCACTCTGCGCGACGGCGGTCGCCGGACACGGCCGCGAGCCACCGACACCATTCGCAACTACCTCGACGCGGCGCTGCCGACGCTGGTCGAATGGTCGCGACGCTATCAGCACCTGCGCGAAGTCACCCGCGACGACGTCAAAGCCGCCGTCTCGGGCCTGACCGGGCTCAAACGCAAGCGGGCCCTGGTCGGCCTGCGGTCGATTTTCGGATTCCACAAGAAAGCCGGGCGCCTGTTCCGAGATCCCACCACCCACTTCAAGACCGGCGATGCCGGCAGCGCCCTGCCAGCACCCCTGCGGCCGGAACAACTCGACGCCCTGGTTCGCCATGCCACGACGCCGCTGCGCCGAATCCTGCTCTGCCTCACCGCAATACATGCCGCACGACCGACTACCTTGCGCGAGCTGACGCTCGACGATGCCGCTCTGCCCGACCGAAGAATCACCATCAGCGGCCACACCCGGCGGATCGACGACCTCACCGCACAGGCCATCACCGATTACCTCCGCTATCGCCGAGAACGCTGGCCGCATACCGGCAACGCTCACCTGCTGATCTCCGAGCACACCGCTCAGAACGACAAGCCGGTCAGCGTGCACTGGCTCGGCGACCAATTCCGCGAGGTCGGAGTGACACTCAACCAGATCCGGATGGACCGGCAGCTCGAGGAAGCACTCACCCACGGCCCCGACCCCCTCCACCTAACCGCCGTCTTCGGAATCAGCGAACGCGCCGCCATCCGATACGCCAACGCCGCCAAGACCTTCCTCGAAAACGGTCCTCGAGCAAGACCGATAGCCGAACCAGCCCGGCCGACCACTGCGCCGAAGTCGACGAACTCACGCCCTCGCCCCCAGGTATTCGCGCTCCGCACCCGCAAGTTCGTTCCGAAACTCCTTCAGAAATCACGAACTTGCGGCAGAGATGTCGACAACGGGTCGGCGTTCGTCGACGCTTGGTTGTTGCGGGCTTGCGCGAAACTCGGTGTCCGCCTGGTTCATTCGACACCGGGCCGCCCGCAGGGCAGAGGGAAAATTGAACGCCTGTTCCGCACCGTCCGCGACCAGTTCCTGGTCGAGGTCCCCGACACCACCGCTGAGGAAATCGCCGAGTCGGGCATGGATCACCGGTCGGCGTTGCTGGAGCTCAACGGCCTGTTCGCGGCCTGGGTCGAAATCGAATACCACCGGCGCGTTCACAGCGAAACAGGACAAACACCCCTATCCCGTTGGGAGGCCGGATGGGACAGGCGCAACCAATCACCGGTGATCCCGACCGCGCCGGATCTGACCGAGGCATTCCTCTGGAGCGAGTACCGCACCGTCACCAAGACCGGCACGGTCTCGCTGCATTCCAACACCTACGCCGTCGACCCAGCCTTGGCAGGTCGGCGGGTCGAGCTGGTGTTCTGTCCGTTCGACATGGAAACCATCGACGTCCGCCACCGCGACAAGAGCTACGGAAAAGCGTTGCCTCACACCATCACCCGCCACGCGCATCCGAAGGCACGGCCGGAGATCCCCGCGCCGGCACCGCGGCCTTCGACCGGGATCGACTACCTGAAGCTGACCGCCGATGCCCATCATGAGCAGCTGCGCCGCGATCAGCGCATCGGCTACGACGCCCTCTACCGAGCCGGGACCGACGCAAGCGAGGCCCAGGCATGAGTGTCCAACGACTGCAATCACAT
>NZ_BDBA01000294.1 GCF_001612745.1 Nocardia amamiensis NBRC 102102
GCCGCTGCCGCAACGGATTCTGGAACTCCCTGCGGCCTGGGAGTTCAGCCGTGGCGGCGGACAGAAGGTCGCGGTGATCGATACCGGCGTGAACCGGCATCCGCGGCTGCCCGCGCTGCAGCCCGGCGGAGATTTCGTGTCCACCTCCGACGGCACCAGCGACTGCGACGGCCACGGCACGCTGGTCGCCGGCCTGATCGCGGCGCGGCCGAGCCCCGACGACGCGTTCTCCGGCGTCGCGCCCGACGCGGAGATCCTGGCCATCCGGCAGCTGAGCCTGGCGTACGAGCCGAAAGACCGGGCGCGCTCGGAGGTTCCGGGAAAGATCGCCAGCGCCGGGTACGGCAACGTGCTGACCCTGGCCGCCGCGGTCGTGCGTGCGGTGGACCTCGGTGCGGGCGTGATCAACATCTCCGAGGTCGCCTGTTCGCCGACGGGCGCGGACCCGGCCGACGGCGCACTCGGCGCGGCCGTCAAATACGCCTACGATCGAAATGTGGTCGTGGTGGCCGCGGCCGGAAACATACAGCAGGGTGGGGCATGTGATGGCCAGAACGAGGGAACAGGATGGGGCGCGGTGCGTACCGCGGTGAGTCCGGCCTGGTTCGCGCCCTATGTGCTGTCGGTCGCCTCGGTGGAGGCCGATGGCACCGTCTCGCCGTTTTCCATCCATGGTCCATGGGTGGGCGTCGCGGCCCCGGGACGCAATATCGTTTCGCTGGACAGCAAGCCGGGCGCTACCGGTCTGGTCGATTCGGTGCAGACCGCCGAGGGCGTCGGATCCATTGACGGGACCAGTTTTTCCAGCGCCTACGTGTCCGGGCTGGCCGCGCTGGTGCGGGCACGATTCCCGCAGCTGTCCGCGCAGCAGGTGATCGACCGGATCACCCGCACCGCGCAGCAACCCGGCTCCGGGCGCGACGACCGGATCGGCCACGGCCTGATCGACCCGCTCGCCGCGCTGACCGCCCAGTTGCCCGAACGCCCGGTGAACGCGGGAGCCGATGTGGCGCGGCCGATTCCGCCGCCTCCGCCACCCCCGTATGTCGATCCGACGCCGCGTCGCGTCGCGACCATTGGCGCCATCGTGCTGCTGTCGCTGCTCGGCATCGGATACGCGCTGTCCGTTCCGTTCCGCCGGGGCCGCGGCGTCGTCGACCCGGCGGAGACCGGAGAAGGACTGTAGGACATGGCCACCGAAGGTTTCGTGCGCAGGCCTCGCATCGCGCCGCCACGGGCGCCCGGCGGCGAAGTCGCGCTGACCGCACCGCCGGAGATTCCCCGCCCGATACCCACCGGGCTGCTGATGAAGCTCATGCCGGTGGTGATGGTGGTCGCCGTGGTCGGCATGATCGCGATGATGGTCATGATGGGCCGCAGCCTGCTGGCCAATCCGTTCATGATGATGTTCCCGATGATGATGATCATGTCGATGGTCGGCATGATGGCGGGATACCGGGGCGGGGGCGGACCGAAGAAGGCCGCCGAGCTCAACGAGGAACGCAAGGACTACTTCCGGTACCTGGACCAGGTGCGCAAGGACGTCCGCAAGACCGGGCGCGCGCAGCTCGACGCGCTGCTGTGGAGTCATCCGGACCCGGCCGATCTCCAGTCGCTGGTCGGAACCCGGCGCATGTGGGAGCGCCGCCCCAACGACCCGGATTTCGGGCACGTGCGCGTCGGCGTCGGCAGCCACCGGTTGGCGACCAAGCTGGCCAGGCCGGAGACGGGTCCGCTGGAGGATCTGGAGCCGGTGTCGACGGTGGCGCTGCGCCGTTTCGTGCGCACCCATTCGGTGGTGCACAGCCTCCCGACCGCGATCTCGCTGCGCGCGTTCCCGGCCATCAACATCGAGGGCGACCCAGCACAGACCCGCATGCTGGTGCGGTCGATGCTGATGGAGTTCACCGCGTTCCACGGACCCGACCACACCGCGGTCGCCATCATCTGCGGCGATCCCGATGACGAGGCGTGGTCGTGGGCGAAATGGCTTCCGCATCTGCAACATCCGGTCGATCGCGACGGCATCGGATCGGCCCGCATGATGTACCGGTCGCTGGGCGAACTCGAAACCGCCATGGCCGCCGAGCTGCTCGAACGCGGCCGGTTCATGCGTAACGCGCAGCCGACCGCGGGCCGGATCCATTTACTTGTCATCATCGACGACGGTTTCGTCAGCGGAACCGAGCGGATCGTCAGCGACGCGGGCCTGGATTCGGTGACCGTGCTCGACCTCACCGCGCCGCAGACCGGTCTCGCCGTGCGCCGCGGCCTGCAACTGGTGGTGTCGGACGGGTGGGTCGCCGCGAAATCCGCCGCAGGCACCGAACGATTCGCGACCGCGGACTCGGTGAGCCTGGCCGAAGCCGCAGCGCTGGCCCGTGACCTGGCTCGATACCGGGTCGCGACCGCGGCGCAGATCGTCAGCCTCGGTGACGAGACGCGCGTCGTCCCCGGTCTGATGGCGCTGCTGAAGATTCCGGACGCCGCCCAGATCGACCCGGCCGTGGTGTGGCGCCCGCGCAGCGACCGGGAGCGACTACGCGTGCCGATCGGCGTCACCCCGGACGGCACACCGGTGGAGATCGACATCAAGGAGTCCGCCGAGAACGGCATGGGCCCGCACGGCTTGTGCATCGGCGCGACGGGTTCGGGTAAGTCCGAGTTCCTGCGCACCCTGGTGCTCTCGCTGGTCGCCACCCATTCGCCGGACCTGCTCAATCTCGTGCTGGTCGACTTCAAGGGCGGCGCGACCTTCCTCGGCCTGGAATCGCTGCCGCACGTCGCCGCGGTGATCACCAACCTCGAGGAAGAACTCTCGATGGTCGACCGCATGAAGGACGCGCTGTCCGGCGAGATGAACCGGCGTCAGGAACTGCTGCGCTCGGCGGGCAATTTCGCCAATGTCACCGAGTACGAGAAGGCGCGCGCCGCAGGCGCCCAGCTCGACCCGCTGCCCGCGCTGTTCGTCGTGGTCGACGAGTTCTCCGAACTGCTCTCCCAGAAGCCGGATTTCGCCGACCTGTTCGTGATGATCGGCCGTCTCGGCCGCTCGCTGCGGGTGCATCTGCTGCTGGCCTCGCAGCGCTTGGAGGAGAACAAACTGCGCGGCCTGGACAGCCACCTGTCCTATCGCATCGGTCTGCGCACCTTCTCGGCCAACGAATCCCGCGCGGTGCTCGGTATCACCGACGCCTATCACCTCCCGAGTGTGCCCGGTTCGGCCTACCTCAAGAGCGACGCGGACGACCCGCTGCGGTTCAACGCCGCCTATGTGTCCGGCCCCTACGTTTCGCCACGCGGCAGCCAGCAGGTGGACGGTCGCGCGGTCGGTGGCCAGTCACCGGTTGTCTTCACGGCGAGCACAGTGGAGGAGCGGGAGCAGGCCAACGCCGCCGAAAGTGCCGCCCCGCACGGCCTTCCCGAGCTCCCCCCGCCCCCTGGATCGCTCGAGCTGCCGCCTCCGCCGGGCCGGCTCGACCTCGCGGAGGAACCGGTCGAGGTCGCCCGGACGGTCGAGGCGGTGCCCGCGACCCTGCTGCAAGTGGTGGTCGGACGCCTGACCGGTCACGGCAGGCCCGCGCACGAGGTCTGGTTGCCGCCGCTGGACGAATCGCCCTCGGTGGACATGCTGCTGCCCGATCCGGACTGGAAGTCCCCGGTGAACCGGCACGGTCAGCTGTGGATGCCGATCGGTGTCATCGACAAACCCTACGAGCAGCGCCGCGACGTGCTGGTCATCGATCTGTCCGGAGGACAGGGCAATCTGGCCGTGGTCGGCGGTCCGCAGTCGGGCAAGTCGACCACCCTGCGTACGGTCATCATGGCCGCAGCGGCCACGCACACCCCCGAGCAGGTGCAGTTCTACTGCCTGGACTTCGGCGGCGGCACCCTGGCCGGCCTGGCCGACCTGCCGCACGTCGGTTCGGTCGCGGGACGGCTCGAGATCGACCGGGTCCGGCGCACCGTCGCGGAGATGACCACGTTGCTGCACCAGCGCGAGGAACGCTTCCGTGAGCTGGGCATCGAGTCGATCCACGAGTTCCGCAGGCGCAAGGCCAAACTGGCCATGATGACCGAGACCGAGCGCGCCGCCGACCCGTTGTCGGAGGACCTGTTCGGCGACGTATTCGTGGTCGTCGACGGCTGGCCCACCATTCGCGCGGAATTCGACGTGCTGGAACCGGCGTTCAACGCATTGGCCGCCCAGGGCCTGTCCTACGGCATCCACCTCATGGTCTCGGCTAATCGCTGGGCGGAGATCCGGCCGGCCGTCAAGGACCTGATCGGCACCCGGCTGGAGTTGCGCCTCGGTGACCCGGCGGATTCCGAAATGGACCGGCGCACCGCGGTGCTCGTCCCGATGGGGCGTCCAGGCCGCGGCCTGACGCCCGGCAGTCTGCACATGCTGATCGCGTTGCCGCGGCTGGATTCCGACTCCGATCCGCAGACCCTGCCCGAAGGTGTCGGCGCCGCCAAACAGCAGCTCAACGAGCTCTACGGGGGCAGGCGCGCCCCCGAGGTGCGGATGCTGCCCATGGAGATTCCGCGCGAACAGGTCCTCGCGGCGGCGGGAGCTCGTGGCATCGAACAAGGGCCGACCCGCGTGGTCGTCGGCCTCGGCGAGTCCGAATTGCAGCCGCTCGTCCTCGATTTCGGTGCACAACCGCATTTCATGGCCTTCGCCGACGTGGAATGCGGCAAGACCACGCTGCTGCGCAACATCGTGCTCGGCATCGCGGAGAACTCGACCGCCGACCAGGCCAGGGTGATCCTCATCGACTACCGGCGCACCATGCTCGGCGTGCTGGAAGGCGACCAGCTGGCCGGCTATTCGACGTCGTCGCAGACCTCGGTCGGCATGATCAAAGAAGTCGCCGGGTATCTCGCCAAACGCATTCCGGGCTCGGACATCACGCCGCAGCAGCTGCGGGAGCGCAGTTGGTGGAGCGGGCCGGAGATCTACATCGTCGTCGACGACTACGACATGGTCGCCGTCGGCCAGAATCCGCTGGAACCACTGCTGGAATTCCTGCCCCAAGCGCGCGATATCGGCATGCATCTCATCGTCACCCGGCGCTCCGGCGGCGCGTCGCGGGCCCTGTACGACAAGGTGCTCGGCCGCATGAAGGAGATCTCGGTCGACGCGCTGCTGATGAGCGCGCCCAAGGACGAGGGCAAGTTCCTGGGCGACATCCGTTCGGCCAAGCTTCCACCGGGGCGGGGCACCCTCATCTCGCGCAGCAGGGAACCGGAGATGATCCAGATCGCCTATCTGCCCTCGCTGTAATCCGCGGCTGGTCAGTTGTTCGGTCGCGGTGGCCCCAGAATCACCGAATGGCCGGGACGGCCGATGGCGGGGACCGGCACCGGCCGCGCCTGATCCCAGCTGCAGGCCCTGCGCTCGAACAGCGCGCGGGAGGGCCCCTGCGCTGCCGGCCCCGCGACGCGGACCAGCCGGAATCCGGCCGAGCGGTAGTAGTCGTGCAGGCCGGTGTTGGTGGTCCAGGCGTCCAGGCGAACCCACTCGCGCCGCCGTTGGCGCGCAAGCGTTCCCGCGTGGGCGAGCATGTGATGGCCTACGTGCTGGCCGGCGAATCGCAGGTCGACGATCATGAAGTGGACGATCACCGCGTCGTCCAGTTCCCACCGCGACCACAGGCCGGCATCGGCGCGGTCGTTGACCGTGATGGTACCCGCCGGTTCGCCCGCGACCTCGGCGATCCAGGTCTCGCCCGCGTCCAGCGATCGGCCGACCGCGCGAGCGAAGATCTCGATGGGCAGGCCGCGTCCGGCGACCGTCCACTGGTCGGAGCCGCGCGCGGTGAGCCACGCCGTGCGCTGGACCCGCAGGCGGCAGATCATGCCGAGATCGCCGAGCGTCGCTTGGCGGAGCACGATCGTCATGGTTTACGCGGGACCGAGCTCGTGCGATCTGGCGAGCGTGGCCCGGATGACGGCCGTGCCTTCGGTGTCGCCGAGCTCGTAGGCCAGGCGATTGCCGGTGGCGAGCGAGCGATGACGGGTGGCGCGGGTGACTCTTTCGTGGTTGGCGCCGATCCGCAGGTGATCGAGCAGGACGGTGCCCGACGCTACGCCGAGCACGATGGCTTCCTCCGCGGTGGCGGGCCGGGCGACAAGTGTGTCGCGGTGCGCGGTCTCCGCGTGGCCCCGGTCGGCGAGGCGGCGAGTAGTGCCTTCCGGAATATCGTGCGGGGAGTCGATTCCGGTGGCCTCGGCCAGATCTCGGGGGTAGAAGCTGACCTCCCAGGACCAGGGCTCATGGTCGAGATACTGCACCACTGTCCTGGCCAGTACCCAGGAGTCCGGCGGCACGCCGAGCCAGGACGCCACCTCGCGGCTGGCCGGCTCCATCTTGGCGCTGAACTCCTTCGACGGCTCCCGGTTCGCGGCCCGCGCGACCTCCTCGAAGATGTCGTGCTCGGTCTTCGGCCGGTCGGGCCGGATATGATCGGTGACAACGGATTCCAGCACTTCCTGGCTTCGCACGATGGTTCCGCGGGAAGTAGCGGTGTAGACGAGATTTTCGGTTACCAATACCTGGATGGCGTTGCGGGCGGTGGTAATCGAGACCTGCATTTGATCGGCAAGCTCGGAATGACTGGGCAGTCGATCGCCCGGCTTCCACTTGGCTGCGCGGATCTCCTCGCGGAGGAGGTCTGCGATCCGGTGATACGTCGGACCGTCCGCCATCTTGCTCCTCGGTTGGTCATGCAGGTAACGAAGTGTACTCTTCGTGACTCCCTACGGCCGGGTAACGCTTGACAGGCGACTTCAGAGGTTTATTGTAATGAACGTCCTGATCCGGTGTTGTGCGGCGATGACGGCGAGGCAACGTGGCAGGTTCGGATACAACGGTCGTAATGGCCCTCCCCGGCACACCGAGGTGTGTCGATCCTTCGGTGCGTTCTTCGGCGCCGGGACCACTTCCCATGTCCGACCTACTAGTTCGGGCGTGTCGCGGCCACCGGGTGGTCGGCGGTCCACTGCTCTGGTTCGCTCGTGACCTGGCGGTGCTCCATGAACGCCGACTCGTCGGTCGTGGCGGTTCGGTGGACACCTCCGTCGCGGTGATCCGCGAAATCGAGCGCCGCAGAATAGAGTTGGTGATGGCGATCGACGACTGGGTGGCGCGCAGCGTGCCGCAGCATCGGCTCGGCGCCACCTTGCACACCGAGACCGTTGGCGCGGTGATCGACCGGCTCGCCGAGTCCTCGGTGCGGGCGCACCACGCGTTGATGACGTTGGACGCGCACGACGATCTGTTGCACAACGCCTGGCATCATCTCGCCGAACTCGCCGACGCCTACGACGATCTGGTGCGCGATGTCATGGCGGGCCGGCGGCGTCTACCCGAGTGGTGAGCTGACTCGCGCACGCGGGCCGGAGCAGGCTCCGGCCGGCGTCACGGGTTGTAGCGGCGGTGATCGGTGGCGAAATCGTCGGCGACGGTCGCGGCCAATTCCACATAGGCCCGCTTGGTCTGCTTGTGCAGCCGGTGCAGATCGATCTCGGCGCCCTCGGACAGGTGCTGGTCGTACGGAATGATATGCACCGCGCGGCAACGCGACAGGAAGTATTCGCGCAGCTGCTGGACACCGACATTCGGTGACCCCTCGCGTGGCAGGTTGATCACCACGACCGCGTTGCGGACCAGGTGATCGTGGCCGTGCAGCGATAGCCAGTCCAATGTGGCGGCCGCACTGCGGGCGCCATCGATTGCCGCCGAGGAGATCAGCACCAGCGAATGCGCCAGGTCGAGCACCCCGGTCATCGCCGAATGCATCAGGCCGGTACCGCAGTCGGTGAGGATGATGTTGTAGAACCGCTGCAGGATGCCGGCCACCGCGCGGTATTCCTCATCGCTGAACGCCTCCGAGGCGGCCGGATCTCGTTCGCTGGCGAGCACTTCCAGTCGGCTGGTGCCTTGCGAGGTGTGTCTGCGCACGTCCGAGTACCGCTGGATCGAGGGATCGAGCAGCAGATCGCGCACGGTGGAGCGGGTTTGCAGCGGCACCCGCTGCGACAGCGTGCCGAAGTCCGGGTTGGCGTCCACCGCGATCACCCGGTCGCCACGGATCGACGCGAAGATCGACCCGAGACCCATGGTGGTGGTGGTCTTTCCGACACCGCCCTTGAGCGAGAGCACCGCGATGCGGTAATCACCGCGGACCGGCTGCCTGATCCGCGCAACGAGTTCCTGCAGTCGGCGCTCCTCGGCGGACATGCCCGGGTTGATCGCGCCGCCGGACACGTGGTGCACGGCCTTGCGCCACCCGGACCCCGGCGCCCGCTTGGCCCGCCGCAACGGCACGTCGTCCAGCGATGGCTGCTGGAATGGCGCCCCCGCCTGCGGGTTCGGCTGCTGGGCAGGGGGCTGAGCGTAACCCTGCGGATTGCCCCATTGCCGGCCACCCGCCTGCGCGGCTTGTCCGTAGTCCTGCGGTTCGGGGTGCTGTTGCGCGGGCGGCGCGGAATATGGCGCCTGGCTGCCCTGCACAGGGTTCTGCTCGGCGGCATGGCGCCATTGGTCGGCAGGTTCGCCGACCGGTGCCCGCCCACCCGCGAATGGGGCAGGGTGCCCAGTGGAATCGACCGGTGCGGTGCCGGCGTGCGGGGCGGTATCGCGCCAGTGGTCGGTAGGAGCCTGTTGGGGCGCGACTGGTGCCGGTCCACTACCGGACTGCGGTGCGTAACCCGGATATTCGGTGGCGAAGTCGGCCGGAGCATCCGGACCCGGCGCGACATTGCCCACCTCGCGGTGGGGCATCTGCTGGGTTACCTGCTGATCGAATGCCGGCGCCTGCTCGGCCGGGGCCTGGGCGACCGGCAGCTCGCTCGTCTCGGTGGGCAGCCGATGTCGTCCGCCGACCGGCCGTGCCGAAGCGGCGCCGACTTCCGCGGCGCTCGTCCAGCCCGACGTCGCGACGCCCAGATCCCCTTGCGGGCGCGGCGGATTCGCCGCTGTTCCCGGTTGTCCGGTCGTCTCGTTCGTCGGCGCTGTGCCTTGCAGCCCGGTGCCTTGCAGCCCGGTGCCTTGCGGCGAGGTGCCTTGCGG
>NZ_BDBA01000295.1 GCF_001612745.1 Nocardia amamiensis NBRC 102102
AGCCGCCGGTCCGCGCGACGCTGAGCGCGCCGCTCGGCGGGCTTGTGCTGCCAGGTCTCCGGCCGCGCGGCCACCCAGCGCTGCGAATGCCAGGCGAACGGAATATGCGCCAGGTACAGCACCACCAGCACCAGCAGCAGCACGATCGGGTAGGTGACCAACGCCGCCGCCGCGAGCGCGACCAGCACCAGCAACCCGGCCGCCGCCTGCGGCGCCACCGACACCGACTTCATGGCCAGCGTCGGGATCGTGCTGACGCACAGCGCCGCCGCGAACACCGTCCACGCCGCGACCGCGTAGAAACCCACCCACCAGCCGTCGCCGAACTGCACGAACAGCCCCACCGGCACCATCGCGATGAGCGCGCCCGCCGGAGCGGGCACGCCGACGAAGTAATCCCGCGCCCAGTCCGGCCGGGTGTCGTCGTCCATCAGCGTGTTGAACCGGGCCAGCCGCAGCACGATGCTGACCGCGAACAGCAGCGCGACGATCCAGCCCACACTGTTGCTGCTGAGCAGGGTCACGTAGAGCACCAGCGCGGGGGCGACGCCGAAGGAGATGGCGTCCGACAGCGAATCCAGCTCGGCGCCCATCTTCGTGGTGGCGTCCAGCATCCTGGCCAGCCTGCCGTCGAGAGTGTCCAGCACGGCCGCCGCGCCGACCATGGCCAGCGCGATGCCGAGCTTGCCATCGAGGCCGAATTTCACCGCCGACAACCCGGAGCACAGCGCCAGGATGGTGACGATGCTCGGCAGCAGCCGGATGGTCCGCCGCCGCCGCTGAGTGGGTGCCGCCGCTTCCATCACGCGTCAGCGGTGGAGGCCAGCACAGCGAGCACGGACTCGCCACCGATGGTGCGCTGGCCGGGCTGCACGAGCAGCTCGGTGCCGAGCGGGAAATAGGTGTCGACCCGCGAGCCGAAGCGGATCAAACCGTAGCTGTCACCGATGGTGAGCACGTCGCCGACCTGGGCCTCGCAGACGATCCGGCGGGCGAGCAGACCGGCGATCTGCACGACGACGACCCGGCTGCCGTCGGGCGTTTCCAGCACCATGCTGTTGCGCTCGTTCACCGAGCTGGCCTCGGGCAGGTCGGCCGAACGGAACTGGCCGGACTGGTGCAGCACGGTGCGCACCACGCCGGAGACCGGCGTGCGCTGCACATGCACATCGAGCACGGACAGGAAGATGCTGACCCGGGGCAGCGGCTGATCGCCGAGACCCAGTTCCGCGGGCGGAACCGCGGTGTCGACCAAGGCGACCTCACCGTCGGCCGGGGCGACCACGACGCCGGGCCGGTTCGGCGGCACCCGGTGCGGATGACGGAAGAAGGCCGCGCAGGCCGCCGCGGCGGCCAGTCCGCTCCGGCGCACCCACTTGCGCTTGCCGCCGAGGACGGCCACCGCCAGTGGCGCGGCCACGAACGGGAGCCCGGCGGGATGCAGCGGAGGGATCGCGTGCCGGACCAGGTCGACGACGTGGCCGACTCCGGTGCGTTCAGGCGTGCCGGGCGGGGTGGGACGGCGGGCCACAGGCTCCTCTTTCGTGCTCGATGCAGACGGTTGCGCCCTGTCAACAATAGGACCGGCGCAAGCGTTCACACCTTACGGGACCGGAGCCCGCGGCATGCGGGGTCAGGACCTGATCCTGCTCCCGGTGACCAGCCGCACCAGGAACAACAGGACGACCGCACCGCCGAGGCAGGTGAAGAAGCTGAACCAGAGGCCGCCACCCTCGACGTCGACACCGAGCAACTTCAGCAGGAACCCGCCGAGCAGGCCGCCGATCACTCCGACGACGATATTGAGCAGGATGCCCTGCTGAGCGTCCGTCTTCATGATCTTGCTGGCGATCCATCCGGCCAGGCCGCCGATGATGATCCATCCGATGATTCCGAGACCGAGCATGGTGTTCCTCGCGTCAGTAGTTGGGTCAGCCCCGTTAACAGCGGGAGCGTGCGTCAGCGAGATACCCAGTGATTGTCGAAATACGCGCGCCAGATGAGCGACCCTCGGGCTAATATGAGGAAGCCTCATGTCTATTCTGTCGGATGGGCAGTGGCGGATGAGGGACCGATTTCGATGCTTCGGGAAAACCCGGCGGCGCCGCCGCAGGTACATAGGAGACGCAGATGGCTGCTCGCATCACCCAGACCACCGGGGCAGAGCACACGGCGATCCTCGGGCTCGGCGTATACCGCCCTGCTCGAGTGGTCACCAACGACGAGGTCGCGGGTCCGATCAACTCGAGCGACGAGTGGATCCGGACCAGGTCGGGCATCAAGACCCGACGGTTCGCCGACGACTCGGAGACGATTCAGAGCATGAGCGTCGCCGCGGCGCGCGGGGCGCTGGAATCTTCCAGCATCGCGGTCGACCAAGTCGATTGCGTGATCGTTGCTACGTCGACGCACCTGTTGCTGACCCCGGCCGCTGCCCCACGCATCGCCACCGAGCTCGGCATGAACGGCGCCGCCGCCTTCGACGTCTCGGCCGGCTGCGCGGGCTTCTGCCACTCGATCGCGCTGGCGTCGGACTTGGTCCGGGCCGGGACTGCCGGGCACGTCCTGGTGATCGGCGTGGAGAAACTGACCAACACGGTCAACCCGACCGATCGCTCCACTGCTTTCCTCTTCGCCGACGGTGCGGGCGCGGTGATCGTCGGCCCGTCCGACGAGCCGGGCATCGGTCCCACCGTGTGGGGCTCGGACGGCACCCAGCACCACGCCATCCGGCAGGACAAGGACTGGATGGAGTTCTTCGCCGAGATCGACGAAAAGGGCCTGGACGCGGTGCGGCCCTACATGGCCATGGAGGGCACCGCGGTGTTCCGCTGGGCCGCGCACTCGCTGGAGAAGGTGTGCCGCGACGCGATCGACCGCGCGGGCCTGTCCCCCGACGACCTGGACGCGATGATCCCGCACCAGGCCAACGGCCGCATCATCGAGATCATGGCCCGGGTGCTGAAGCTGCCCGAGCACTGCGCGCTCGCCAACGACATCGAGGAGGCGGGCAACACCTCCGCCGCATCGATCCCGCTGGCCATGGAGGCGCTGCTGCGCAAGGGCGAGTCGAAGCCGGGTGACACCGCATTGCTCATCGCGTTCGGCGCCGGTCTCTCCTACGCGGCCCAGGTCGTGACCCTGCCCAACTGGAAGTAACGCTGTTCGCCGCGTGCGTCGGTGCCGGCCGAGATCTGCGTCCTCGGGTCGGCACCGCGCACCGCGTCCTCGGTTCGCTCGCCAGCGCTCGCTCGAAGCCCGCGGCCGGGTCCGGTGCCGGATACTCGCAAACGGCAGCCGCGACGGCGTCGGCGATCACCCGGCTCCGCACACCGCAGTGATCAGCCGCGCGCCTCGACCGCGGTCTTGATCTTGCCGAGGGTCTCGTTCATGCCCCGCACCAGCGCCTCCTCGAACGGGGCCTCGCCACCGAGGGCCGCGTTGATCGCCCTGCGGGAGACCCAGGTGGTGCCGTTGGGCACGTCCCGGCGTTCGATCAGCCTGGTTCCGGTCTCCGTCGGCTCCAGGGTGTAGCTCCACACGGTGCGGTTCTCGTTGACCCGGAAGGCGAATGCCTGGTTCGGCTCGTAGCGCACGATGCGGGCGGTGGTCGGCCAGAACTTCTTGCCGTCGCGATTGAGGTTGAGGGTCCAGGTGCCCGCCTTGAGCGAGCCGAGCACCATCATGCGCACACACTGCGGGCTGAACTCCGGCATCCGCTTCAGGTCGGAGACCACCGCCCACACCTGCTCCGGCTGCGCGGAGATGTCGATGGCGGCTTCGAGGTTCTTCGGCAACGCTGCCTCCCGGATACGAGCGACGGACCGACGGCCGTCCGTCCGAACGCGTATGGACGATTCGCACACATTTTAGATGGGAAGACAGTTGCGTCACATTTCCGCCACTTGGGCGGCGCCCGCTGTAATGGGCGGCGGAGAATAACAGATAGATGAAGCATCAGACACCGGCTCCAACTTTTCGGCGTCCCAACGTGAGGTGATCGGCCGTGAAACTGCGCTCCCTGCTGCATCGTCGTCCCGCGGACCACGTTCCGCTGCTTCCCGCTATCGAGCCCGAGCTCGGGCTCGAAACCCCGGGCGCGCCGGCGTCACCGCGCAGTGCTCGCGCGGCCGCCCAGGAAGAACGCCTGGAGCGACTGCTCACTCCGAGCGAACTCGATCTCGTCCTGCACCACCGTCTCTGAGCTCTGCGCGAACGCCGACGACAGGCGCCACCCAGAGGCTCCATACTCGTCAAGTGACTTCACCCGCTGCTACGAAACCGGCCATCCTGAGCGTCGATGACGATCCGGGAGTTTCCCGGGCGGTGGTTCGCGATCTGCGCCGCCGCTATGGCGCCGATTACCGGATTCTGCGCGCGGAATCGGGTGCGGGAGCACTCGACGCGCTTCGAGAGATGAAATTGCGCGGTCAGCCGGTCGCGGTATTGATCGCCGACTACCGGATGCCGGGTATGGACGGCATCGAATTCCTGGAGCAGGCGATGGACCTGCACCCGTACGCGCGCCGCGTGCTGCTGACCGCCTACGCCGACACCAATGCCGCGATCGACGCGATCAACGTCGTCGACCTGGACCACTACCTGCTCAAGCCGTGGGACCCGCCCGAGGAGAAGCTCTACCCAGTGCTGGACGGCCTGCTGGACGCGTGGCGCAGCAGCGAGCACCGTCCGGTCACCGAGACCAAGGTGGTCGGCAATCGCTGGTCGCCGCGCTCGTCGCAGGTGCGCGAATTCCTGGCCCGCAACCAGCTGCCCTATCGGTGGTACCCGGCCGACGAGCCGGAGGGCACGCGGCTGCTGGAGGCGGCGGGGGCCGACCCGGAGTGCTGTCCGGTGGTGATCACGTCGGCGGGTGCGGCGCTGGTACAGCCCTCCGACAGCGAGCTGGCCGAACACGTCGGCCTCACGGTGAATCCCGCGGGCGAGTTCTACGACCTGATCGTGGTCGGCGGCGGTCCCGCCGGTTTGGGCGCCGCGGTGTACGGCGCGTCCGAGGGCCTGCGCACCGTGCTGGTGGAGCGGACCGCGACCGGAGGACAGGCCGGGCAGAGCTCGCGCATCGAGAACTACCTCGGCTTCCCGGACGGGCTGTCCGGCGCGCAGCTGGCCGACCGGGCGCGGCGGCAAGCCGCGAAGTTCGGCGCCGAGGTGATCACCACCCGCGAGGTGGTCGGGCTGGAGGTGAACGGGTCCGCGCGCACCGTGCGGTTCGCCGACGGCGGCAGCCTGTGCGCGCACACGGTGATCATCGCGACCGGCGTCGACTACCGCCACCACCCGGCCGCTGGCGTCGACGACTTCACCGGGCGCGGGGTGTATTACGGCTCGGCCATGACCGAGGCGTCCGAGTGCGCCGATCGCGACGTCTACATCGTGGGCGGCGCGAACTCGGCGGGGCAGGCCGCGGTGTTCCTGTCCCGCAACGCCCGCACCGTGCACCTGGTGGTCCGGGGAGATTCGCTGGAACGGGCCATGTCGCACTACCTGATCCAGCAGATCGCGCAGATCCCCACCATCGAGGTGCACCTCTGCACCGAGGTGGTCGCCGCCCACGGCGACGAGCATCTGCGGCAGATCGTCTTGCGCGACAGTCGGACAGGGGCCGAGGAGAAAGCCGACGCGGAGCGGCTTTTCCTGTTCATCGGTGCCGCGCCGCAGACCGACTGGCTCGACGGTGTGGTCAAGCGCGACGAGGCGGGTTACGTGCTCGCCGGGCCGGACCTGCTCGTCGACGGCGAACGTCCCGCGGGCTGGGAACTGCCCCGCCCGCCACACCATCTGGAGACCAGCGTGCCCGGCGTGTTCGTAGCGGGCGACGTGCACGCCGAGTCGGCCAAGCGGGTCGCCTCCGCGGTCGGCGAGGGCGCCATGGCCGTCATGCTCGTACACCGCTATCTAGCGTGATCAGGAGGCAGGCAATGACTTCGGAACAGACCGCGGAACGCCGCAGCAGGCTGGTGTGCGATCCTTCCGAGCTGCGCGCCCTTTTCCTGTTCGAGAAGCTGACCGACGAGCAGCTGGACTGGCTGTGCGCCGACGGCCGGATCGAGACCGTAGAACCGGGGCTGGTCTTCCGCGAGGGCGCACCGGCCACCTGCTTCTACGTGTTGATGGACGGCGAGGTGGTGCTCACCAAGCAGTCCGGCGGCGCGGAGATCGAGCTGGTCCGCACCGAGCACCACGGCGCCTACGCGGGCGCCTGGATGTCCTATATCGGTGACAAGGTCGAGCAGAACTACAACGGCTCGATGTACGTGACCAGGCCGACCCGGTTCTTCGTGCTCGACGCGAACGTCTTCGCCCGGATGATGCACGAGTGGTTCCCGATGGCGGTGCACCTGCTGGAGGGCGTGTTCTTCGGCAACCGCAACACCAACGCGCGCATCGGCGAACGTGAGCGGCTGCTCGCGCTCGGGTCGCTGTCGGCGGGCCTCACCCATGAGCTGAACAACCCGGCGGCCGCCGCGGTGCGCGCCACCGCGGGCCTGCGCGAGCGGGTCGCGGGCATGCGGCACAAGCTCGCGATGATGGCAGAAGGCAAGTTCGATCCGGAGTCCCTCGGCCCTCTGGTGCGGCTGCAAGAAGAGGCGGCGGCCCAGGTCGCGAAGGCTCCCGAGCTCACACCGATGGAGGCCGCGGACCGCGAAGACGCGCTCGGTGAATGGCTGGAGGACCATGGGATCAGCGACAGCTGGAACTTGGCGCCGAATTTCGTCCAGGCCGGTTTCGACGCGGACTGGCTGGAGCGGGTGGCGGCCACCCTGGAAGGCGCGCCGGAGAAGGTGTTCCAGGGCGCCATCCGCTGGCTGAACTACACCATCGAGACCGAGCTGATGATGAACGAGATCGCCGACTCGACGACGCGCATCTCCGCGCTGGTCGGCGCGGCCAAGCAGTACTCGCAGATGGACCGGGCGCCGTTCCAGGTGGTCGACATCGACGAACTGCTGGACAGCACGCTGGTGATGCTCAGTCGCAAGATCGGTGACGGGGTGCGCGTGGTGAAGGAATACGACCGGACCGTCCCGCCCGTGCCGTGCTACGCCGCCGAACTGAACCAGGTGTGGACCAACCTGATCGACAACGCGGTATACGCGATGAACGGCAACGGCACGCTGACCATCCGCACCAGCCGGGAGAACGAATCCGCGGTCGTGGCGATCGGCGACACGGGTCCCGGTATCCCGCCGGAGGCTCGCAACCGGATCTTCGAACCGTTCTTCACCACCAAGCCGATGGGCGAGGGCACCGGACTCGGGTTGGACATCTCGTTCCGGATCGTGGTGAACAAGCACAACGGCGATATCCGGGTGGAGTCCGAGCCGGGCGACACCACGTTCACCGTGTGGCTGCCCTTGCACCGGCCCGAACAGAATGAGATCGACACCGAATCGAATGCGGAAGGGCAGTCATGACCGAGCAGGTCGAGGGCATAAACCCCGCGGTACCGCCCAGCGGACCGGGATGCGCGGAATGCGAGCGGAACTCGGGGTGGTGGGTCCACCTGCGCCGCTGCGCCGAGTGCGGGCACATCGGCTGCTGCGACACCTCACCAGCGCAGCACGCCACCGGACACGCGACGGACACCGGCCACCCGTTCATCCAGAGCTTCGAGCCTGGTGAGGACTGGTACTACAACTTCGAGACCGGGGAAATGTATGCGGGTGGGCCGGAATTGGCCCCGCCGCGCAGCCATCCGGCGGATCAAGGCGTGCCCGGCCCGCGCGGGCGGGTTCCGGCGGACTGGCGGGCGCACATCCACTGATCCGAGCCGGTACGCTGCACCGAACGTGCCGGAGGCTCCGGCACGAAGATTTACCCGGGAAAGCACGGTATGAAGCGAACTTCCGCCATCGTCCTAGTCGTTGGGACGGTGGGTTTCTTGCTGGCAGGCTGCGGCGGAGCGGACGAGTCCACCGCATCGAACGGTCAGGGCGCGTCGAGCACCAGCGCCTCCGCGCCCGCACGCACCTCGACTGCTCCCACTGCGGCGCCGAACGACGAGGCCGGCACAGACGCGCCGGTCACCACGATGAAGGAGGGCACCTCCTCGCTCGGGCCCGCGTCCAGTACCACCTGCGGTGAGTTCAAGAAGCTGGATACCGACAGCGAGAGAGCGCTGATCGAGCAGATTCTGGCGGAGAACCCCGGCGGCAAGTTCGAGGGCAGCCCGAACGTCGCGCTCGGCACCGCCAAGCTGGTCTGCCTGTCGCCGAGCGTGGCAGGCACCTCCGTCGCCGTCGCCGCCGGAATCGTCAACAAGTAGCAACGCAACTAACAATTCGGTATCGCCACTTCGGGGCATGCGTGCCTTATGCCCCACCACGACATAGTGACCGACAGTAGGGATGCGCGGCAGAATGGCACAGTGGCAGAACTGGCACTCACCGCCCGGCTGAATCCGTCCGCCGCCGATGCGCGGCGCGGGGTGGTCCGGTTGCATCCGGAGGCCCTGACTGCGCTCGGACTGCGGGAATGGGACGGAATTCTGCTCGTGGGGACGCGGCGTACGGCTGCGGTGGTCGGTGTCGCGCGCCCGGGAACGCCCGCCGGTGTTGCCCTGCTCGATGACGTCACGCTCTCCAACGCCGGCCTGCGCGAGAACGTGACGGTGGTGGTCTGCCCCGCGACCGTGTACGGCGCGAAACAGATCTCGGTGAGCGGCTCGGTCCACGCCACCCGCACCATTCCGGCCGCGACCTTGCGGCAGGCGCTGCTCGGCAAAGTGGTCACCGTGGGCGACGCGGTCTCGCTGCTGCCGCGCGACCTCGGCCCCGACATCAGCTCCGCGGCGGCCAGCCAGGCGCTCTCACGCACCTTCGGCATCGCGTGGACCACCGAGTTGCTCACCGTCACCGCCACCGATCCACGCGGTCCGGTGAGCGTGCAGCCGAACACCGCGGTGGTCTGGGGTGCGGGAGCCGTCGCCGCGCGCG
>NZ_BDBA01000296.1 GCF_001612745.1 Nocardia amamiensis NBRC 102102
GTTCGATCACATCATCCCACTCAGCCGCGGCGGCGCGACCAGTGCCGCCAACCTCCAGATCCTGTGCCGCTCGTGCAACCGCGCCAAAGGCGCCCGCATATAACGCGGACGCCGCACCGGCTCAGTCGACGAGCAGGCCCGCCGTCCGCCCGAGATCGGCGAGCATGGCATCGAACAGGATCTCCGGATTGTCCAGCGGGATCGGGTAGTTCCCGAACACCTCGAGCGTGACATGCCCGTAGAGCCGCGCCCAGATCTGGATCATCAGGTACGTCACCCCGAGATCCAGTTTCTCGGCGGGGAACTTCTGACCGGATTCCGACAGCGCCGCCAGCAGTTCGGTCTGGAAATGCACCAGATCCTCGCGCAGCTCCGGCGGGATGACGTCGGTGGGCGGTGTGACGATGTCATAGGTAGCCAGCAGCCGGCCCGTCGCGGCGAGGAAGATCCGGCCGAACGGCTCGTCGAATCGGCGCGCCTGCCCAGCGCCGGGCGAGGCGAACACCAGGGTGAACTCCCTGGTGTGCGCCAGCGCCCAGCGCCGGAAGCCACGGCAGATGGCGAAGAACTGCACCGCGCCGTCATCGGGCAGCGTGGCGATCTCGGCGGACAGCTCCTCGGCCAGGTCGGCGCAGAAGTCCAGCCGCAGTCGCTCCAGCAGGTCCTCCAGCGACTTGTAGTACCGGTACAGCGCGGGAGCGGTGACACCGAGCTCGCGCGCGATAGCGCGCAGGGTGACCGCGTCCGGCCCGCGCTCGACCAGCAGCGCGCCTGCGACCCGCCGGATCTCGCCGTCGGTCACCACCGGCGCACGGCCCCGTGGTTTGGACTGTTGCACCACTCGATTCAAGCGTATTCGACTTCCCAGCGCTTGATCCCGTTCAGCCAGCCCGAGCGCAGGCGCACCGGCTCGGCGACCTGCCGCAGGTTCGGCATCACGTCGGCGATGGCGTTGAACATCAGATCGATCTGCAGCCGGGCCAGGTTCGCGCCGACGCAGTAGTGCGTGCCGGTGCCGCCGAAGCCGACGTGCGGGTTCGGATTGCGCAGCACATCGAAGGTGAACGGGTCGTCGAACGCGTCCTCGTCGAAATTGGCCGAGCTGTAGAACAATCCGACCCGCTGGCCCTTCTTGATCTCCTGGCCGCCGAGCACGGTGTCCTGGGTCGCGGTGCGCTGGAACGCGGTGACCGGGGTGGCCCACCGGACGATCTCGTCGGGCGCGGTGCGCGGACGCTGCTGCTGGTAGATCTCCCACTGCTCGGGGTGGTCCACGAACGCCTTCATGCCGTGGGTGATCGAGTTCCGGGTGGTCTCGTTGCCCGCCACCGACAGCAGGATGACGAAGAACGCGAACTCGTCCGAGCCGAGGTGCTCGCCGTCGACGTCGGCGTTGACCAGCTGGGTGACGATGTCCTGCGCCGGGCAGGCGCGCCGCTGCTCGGCCATGTTCCAGGCGTAACCCATCACCTCGGCGGTGGCGGCGTGGTGGTCGCCCTCGAACTCGGGGTCGTCGTAGGAGATCATCTGGTTGGACCAGTCGAAGATCTTCTTCCGGTCCTCCTGCGGGATGCCGATCAGCTCGGCGATCGCCTGCAGCGGCAGCTCACAGGCCATCTGCTCGACGAAGTCGCCGCCGCCGGTCTTCTTCGCCTCGTGCACGATCCTGGCGGCGCGTTCGGTGAGCGCGGCGCGCAGGCTCTCCACCGCGCGCGGGGTGAAGCCCTTGGAGATGATGCGGCGGGTCTTGGTGTGCTTGGGCGGATCGAGGTTCAGCAGCAGCATGTCGCCGAGCATGTCGATCTGCTCGCGGGTGGTCTCCTCGTTGAACCGGATGATCGCGGTGTTCTGCTGGGAGGAGAACACCTCCGGGCGCTTGGAGATCTCCTTGATGTGCTCGAGCTTGGAGACGACCCAGTAACCGCCGTCGTCGAAGCCGCTGGCGCGGTCGGGCTGCGCGCACCACCACACCGGGGCGGTGCGGCGCAGCTCGGCGAACTCCTCGATGGGCAGGCGGGTGGCGAGCAGGTCGGGGTCGGTGAAGTCGAATCCTGTGGGGATCGAGGGCGTGGTCACGGGCACGGCTAACTCCTACCGGTCTGGGCGCGGACCGCACGACGCTGTGGGGAACACGGTCCAAGGAGATGCAATCACAGATCGGACGCCCGTGAACAGTGTTTAGTAAAACCCGTTCACTTTTTCTCGGTGCCCACCAGCGCGACCGGTCGGTCTGCCCCGCTGGCCGATATCGGACAACCTACCGACTCGCCTGGACACCCGGTGACCGGTCTGCCTGTAATGGGAGCGTCAGCCCGTTCTGCTTGCCGGAGGTCCCATGCCCAGTCTCTACGAGCACGTCGGCGGCGACGAGGTGCTGCACCGTGTGGAAGCGGCGTTCTACGACAAGGCGCTGGCCGACCCGGTGCTGAAGACGCTGTTCACCGAACGCCTGCCGCACCACGTCGACCATCTCACCTGGTTCACCGCCGAATCCTTCGGTGGTCCCGGCCGTTTCACCCGCGAGCTGGGTTTCGACCACATCATCGCGGTGCACCGGAACCTGAAGATCACCGACGAGCAGCGGGAACGCTTCGTCGAGGTCTACATGCAGACGTTCGAGGAAGCCGGGCTGCTGGACGACGAGGAGTTCCGCACGGCCGTCTACGAGCATGTGGCCTTCGGATCGCAGGTGGCCCAGCAGAACTCGCACGCGACCAGCGACGCTGAACTGCATCCGATCCGCGAGGTCCCGCGCTGGACCTGGGGGCGCGACGACTAGCTCAACCGCAGCGGCGTGAGCGGCGGCGGTTGCCAATGCCCCTGCATTGCCTCGGCTTTTGGCGAGAACAGGCGCAACGTCAGCGAGAACTGGCCCGAATCCGGAATGGGCAGCCAGTTTCCGGCGGGAACGCTCGGCCCAGGATCTCCGTACTGAACCGCGATATCCAGGGAGCCATCGGGATTGAGCACCACCGGAACCTGGTAGCCCACCGAGTAGATCCCCGCCGGGTTGGGCACCAGCTGGCTGTCGGCGTCGTAGGCGGTCAGCGACCAGAACGCATCGGCCGGTGGTAGCTGGCCGGGTGCGAAATGCAGCCGGAAACGACCCATGCTGCCGCGGGCGTCCGCCGACGCGAACAGCGTCGGATTGAGGACGTTCTCGCGCAAGCCTGCGCCGACGCCTATCCGGGCGATGATTGCGCGCAGCAGGTAGTTGGTGCCATACCTGCCGACCTCGGGATCGACGAGCCAGCCGTCCTGGTTGACCATTCGTGCGCCGATATACACCGGGATCTGCTGCTGGGCGGTCTCCACCGCGGCGGTGAGTTCGGTATCGGAGAGTCCGCGGACCTTCCCGCCCGGCCGAATCCCGATGGCCGCGAAGTGCCGCATAGCGGCCGCGTCCTGCGGCGCGGGTGGATTTGTCGACATCACCGCGCACATCCGGTCGAAGAAGGCGCGCGCGTCCATCTCCGCGATCTGCTCGGAGGGCGGCTGCGCCGTCGACAGCCCGCCGGGCGGCGCGGCGCGCGGCTGCCTGCCGTTCGTCCACACGCTCAGCGGAACCAGTTTCAGCTCCTGCTGCAGAGCGCGAACGACCGGCAGGTCGTCGTCTCCGTCGAGCTGAATTCGGACGATCAGCCACACCGTCGGCGTCGGCATCGGCAGCGGGGTGAGGTCGCCGGGCAACACGCCCGACCAACCCGGGCCGGTCACCGCGTAGGTGTACGGCGGCGCCGCCGACTTCGCCTGGGGCCGGGCACTACTCGGGTTGTGCACATTGTTCGTCCAGGCGTCGAGCAGTTGCACCAACCAGAACCGCCCACCACCCATCGCGGGAACTTGCAGCACCATCGGCTCGGCTTCCAGATCGAGCCAGGCGGTCGAACGCAATGTGTCCCGGTCCAGCCGCACAACGTCGCGCTGGGCCGGGGTGGGCAACGCGGCGGCGTGCTGGAGTCGGTTGGCGGGTGTGGCCGTCTCCGCCGCCGACCGGGTGAGATCCATCAACACCAACGGGTAGCCGAATATGTAGGCGTCCCTCGCGATCATGGCGGCGTCGCCCGGCACGGCGGGGTTCTCTTCGTCCGATCCGCCGCACGCCGCCAATCCGAGCGCGGCCACCGATGTCGCTGCCATACCGAGCGCCGTGCGCCGCGACACCGTGACCTTGCCGTCGGTCCTGTGGTCCATGATCCTGCTCCGCCTCCGATCCTATCGGGCCAGCGAGATCCGCACCGGAATATTGCCACTCGAGACGACGAAAGTCGCAGGTCAGCGCCCTCGCGGACGTCCGCGCGACCGTCTCCAACTACCCTGCCATCGGAGCGCAAATGGCCCAGCAGAACTCGCACGACCAGCGACGCTGACTACACCCGATCCATGAGGTCCCCGCTGGACCCGGGGGCGTGACGACCAGCTCACCGTAGCGGCGTGAGCGGTGGAGGACGCCAAACCCCTTTTATCGCATCGATTTTCGGCGCGAACAGGCGCAACGTCATCGAGAACTGGCCCGATTCGGGAATAGGCAGCCAGTTTCCCGTTGGCACGCCCGCGCCCGGATCGGCCCACTGGAGGGTGAGATCCAGGGAGCCATCCGGATTGAGCACCACCGGGACATGGTGGCCGACCGCGTAGATCTCGGCCGGATTGGGCACCAGGTACAAGTCGGCGGTGTAGGCGGTCAGCGACCAGAAGGCATCCACCGGAGGCAACTGGTCAGGCGCGAAGTGCAGCCGGAAACGCGACGGGCCATCGCTGGCATACGCCGTGCCGTAGACGGTCGGGTAGATCGCGTCCTCGGGCAGGGCGGCACCTAGGCCGTTCCAAGCGATGGCGGCGCGCACCAGGTAGTCGGTACCGTACCGGCCGGTGCCCGGGTCGTAGATCCAGCCGTTCTCGACGATCGTGGTCTCCCCCACGTACACCGGGATCTGCTGCCGCGCGGTGGCGACCGCCGCGGCGAGATCGGCGTCGGGAATGCCTGCTTTGACCGCGCCGCCCGGCTCGATGCCGATGCTCGCGAAGCGCCGCATCGCGGGTGCGTCCTCGGGTGCGGGCGAATTGACTTCCATCAGGGCGCACATTCGGCCGAAGAAGGCACGGGGGGCCATCTCCGCGAGTTGCGCGGCTGGGGGCGCCGTCGGCCGGGTCGGCGGCACCGCAGGCGCGGGCACGTCCACTCCCGCGGTCCACGCACTCAGCGGAGCCAGCTTCAACTGCTGCTGGACGTCGCGGACCCTGGGCACGTCGCCGGGACCGTCGACCTGAATCCGGTTGATCAGCCACACCGTCGGCGTCGGCATCGGCAGCGGGGTGAGCCCCTCCGGCAGCGACCCGGACCAGCCGGGTCCGGTCACCACGTAGGTGTACGGTGGCTCCGCCGACTTCGCCTGCGGGCGCATGCTGCTGGGGTTGTGCCCGGTATTGGACCAGGCGTCCAGCAGTTGTGCCAGCCAGTAGCGCGGCCGATCCATGTCGGGAACCTGCAGCACCATCGGCTCGCGGGTCAGATCGAGCCAGGCGAACGAGTCCATCGTGTCCAGATCCGGTCGCACCACCTCGCGCTGCTCTTGGGCGTCGAACGAGTTGGTGTGGCGGAACCGGTTGAGGGGGACAATCGTCTCGGCCGTTGCGCGCGTCAGGTCCATCAGCACGAGCGGGAAGCCGAAAATGTAAGCGTCCCTGGCGATCGCGACCGCGTCACCGGGTACGGCGGAGTCCTCGTCCTCGGATCCGCCGCACGCCGCCAATCCGAGCGCGGCCATTGATGTCGCCGCAAGGCCGAACGCCGAGCGCCGCGACAACATGACTTTGCCGTCGGTCCTGTGGTCCATGATCCTGCTCCGCCTCCGATCCTATCGGGCACCGCGAGATCCGCACCGGAGTATAGCGACCATCGGCAGCGAAAATCGCAGGTCAGCACCCTGATGACGGAACAGGCGCGGACGGCGGAACGATCGGCGCGTCGGCCGCGTACCCTGCGCCCGGGGCGACGCGCGCTCGGCTGGGCGATGGGAGCGCGGCTCGACACCGCAGAGCCCGACCGATGGTTCGACTGCGCGTCGTGCGGCCCAGCCGATTGCCTGAACGTCGTGCAGGTGGCGGGCGACGTTCGCAACCACACCGGAGTTCCACCGCGCTTGCCCCGCCGGCGTCATGACCGACAGGCCGCAGACGATCCGTTCGCGCGGGGCGCGCCGACCGGCGGATCGCACACGGCCATGCGATCAGATTTCCAGGATGGTGTTCATGATGGTGCCCGCGCTGGTGGCGACCACGCCACCGAGCATCGCGCCCGCGATCATCTTCGGCGACTGCAACCCGCTGCCACTCCACTTCTCCCAGGCGAAGCGACCACCCGCGTAAATGATGCTGACGATGCCGGACAGCAGCGCGAACCACGTGAAGTAGCGGACGAATCGTAAGATCTTGTCCGCCAAGGGCGGCGCCTCCGGGGTCGGGTCGCCGATCTGCGCCAATGTCGTGAACGAATCGCCGACCGACGCCAGAATGATGCTCACCGTCTACTCCCTATGCTCGATTACAATCCCGCCGCCGCCGAGCCGCTACACGAAAGCTGTTCGGCCACCGATCAATTCGGTCACGACTGAGGATACGACCCTGGGCGGCACTTGGTGTGCGCACTGTGTGGAACGCCGCGGACCTGGCAGCGGGATCAGAACCCGATTGCCCCCCTCATGGTCGTAGCGAACCCGCCGACGATTCCGGCGCCGCGCGACGGCCAGCCCTGCGCACTCACTCCCATCATCCAGAGGTATGGCCCACCCGGCAAGGCGGGAAGACGCGAACTTCCCTGTGCTGCACCGACCTGACTGCATCACGGCGAGCGAACGGATACGATCTTCACAGCGAAGCACTGCCCCTGTCCCGAATCCAGAATGAGCGAACGACGATGATCCTGGCCGCCGCTTTTGACACCCTGGCGCAGATCGGCAACCCGACCCCAGAAGCACCGCCGATCTCCGACAAGTTCCTCCAACTGGTCCGCTACCTGACGTGGTTCGTGCTGCTGTCGGGCATCTGCGGCATCATCTACGCCGGTGGCCGCTTCGCCTGGGAGAAGTGGACCGGCGGCGGACTCGAGTCGCCGAAGATGGTGGCGGGAGCCATGATCGGCGGCGTGATCGCCACCAGCGCGGGCACCATCATGAACGCCGTCATCGGCTGACCGCGGAACCCGTCCCGAAATCGCACTCCGCCATAGCATCTCGCTATAACGCTGGGCCTGGCGTTCAGGCAGGCTTCGCGCTGTTCGCCCGTGCCGCCGCGCGGTCCGGGTTCGAGCAGGCCGGTCAGCGCAGGATACCGGCGGCGCGCGCGGCGCGCAGCCAGTCCGGAAACTCGCCCAGCAGGCGCGTGTAGAGCTGGGCGTCGTCGACCTGATCGATGTCGTCGAGGGCGAAGAAGCCCGCGTTGTCCACCGCCCGCTCGGACAACTCGTCCAAGGTCCGCAGCACGCCGTAGTTGGCGCGGCCCAGACCGACGAACTGCCAGAAGGCCGGGAGCAGCGAGGCTTCGCGCATGAGGGCCGCGATTTCGCGCTTCTTGGCGAAGCCGCCGTCGGTGAAGAACAGCACGAGCGTCGGGCGGTCGCCGGGACGCAGCGAGTCGATGATGTCGCGCATGATCGGCAGTTCGTCGTTGCGGCCCCCGAGCCGGTCGTAGTCGATGCCCCCGTGGGTGCCGCCGAGGTGCAGGTAGGTCTGGGCCCACGCCTCGCCGTGCTCGACGGTGATGTCGGGCAGCTTGGCGAAGGAGAGGGCGTAGAGGTAGGCCTCCAGGGTGCCGTCGTCATCGAGCTGCGTGGCCACCGGAACCATCCGCTGCACGACGCGATGGACCACCTGGTCGCGATATTGCCGGTTCATGCTGCCGGTCTTGTCGATGACGAGCACGACGCGGGCGCGAATCCCGAAGACATCCCCATCGACCAGGACTTTCGCGACCACGCGCTTGCGCAGGTCCAGCGTGGCGCGTTTCTCGAACGACAGTCCGGCCTCACCGGGCACGGTGAAGACGTCCGTCGCCGCGGCGCCAGGAGACGGCGAAGCCGCGGCGATCGGGTCCGGCACCGGGGCGTCGGCCTCGTCGTCCACGCTCACGACTGCACCTCGCTGGCGCTCGGCTCCGTCGTGCGCGAGAGCGCGCTGTGTCCTGGGGTTCACTCGCTGACGCTCGCTCACGCCATGATCGGTGACGAGCGCGGCGAACCCGCCCGCGTAGCCCTGCCCGACCGCCCGCACCTTCCACGCCGCGTTCCGCCGATACAGCTCGAGCGCGATCACCACGGATTCACCGGTCAGCCCCTCGATGCGGTACTCGTACAACACGTTGCCCGCCTCGTCCGCGACCGTGGCGACGGGCGGCGGGAACCCGCCGAAGGTCGCCCCGGGATCGTCGAGCGTGAGCACCGCGCGCAGCTGCGCGATATCCTCGGGCAGCTCGGCGAGCGAAACCGCCAGGGCCGCAGGGGTTCCCGGCCGAAGCGACACTCCGGGGCCACTCGGCTGGTTGAAGAACACGAAGTCCGCGTCCGAGCGCACCCGGCCCGCTTCGGTCACCAGCAGCGCCGACATGTCGACCGCGGCCTCGGTCCGCACCGACACCAGCAGCCGCGCGGCGTCCAGTGCCCCGTTCTGCCCCTTGACCAACACGGCACCCATCGAAACTCCCAGCCGTTGCGCCGAAATCGCTACCGCGATCAGCGTAGGTCCACCGCCGGCTGCACGCGGACCCTACTCGGGCACAACGGGCCCTCCTCGGCGCCGCGTCTTCGTGCCAGACTGGGCCTGTGAACGAGCGTCAGCGAGTGAACCGACAATG
>NZ_BDBA01000297.1 GCF_001612745.1 Nocardia amamiensis NBRC 102102
CGCCGAGGCGCTGTTCGACGGCGCGGCGCAGCCGCGGCTGGTAATCGACGAGCGCGACAACGGCGTTGAGGCCCGCGGGCAGCCGCCGCACACCGGCCACGCGGCCGGCCAGCGCGACACCCAAGCCGACGGTGTTCATCGCCGCCAAGACCATGCTGCCGGCCAGCACGATGCCGTCGGCAGGCAGGTCCACCGGCGGGTGACCGGAATCGGGGTGCAGATTCTCGGCCGCGGTCACCACGTCGCACAGCTCGTCGACGGTCGTCGTTTCGTCCACCTCGACGATGACGCGTGACAGCGGGTAGTTGAGGGCCGCCGAGATCACACCACGATGCGCGCGCAGGGCGGCGAGTACCGCGGAGCCCACTTCGTCGTCGTCGGGCTCACGTTCGCAGAGGCCGCGCACTTCTATCCAGCAGCGGTTGTCGCCGCGCCAACGGCGCCGGGCCGGCTTACCGCCGAGCAGTTCCGACGCGGCCTCGGTGATCGCCTCGATCGCGCGGGCGGCAGGCATCGTGCGCACCGGCAATGTCGCGAGGTCCAGGCCCGCGGCGGTGACGACGGCAGCGGTCCGCGCACCCACGTCGAGGGCGCGCAAGGGCAGTGTCGCGGAGGTCCGTACCAGTCGGCTCAGGTCCACGTCGGCGGCTAACGCTTGCTCGGCGAGCGCCGCGACCCGGCCGCACTCTTACGCGCGGGCGTCCGACCGCCTTCTTCGCCTCGGCCGGGCGTTTGCTCGCCTTCCGGTCGCTGCTCGAGCTGTCCGGGACGACCGGCGCCTGGCACCGGCTGCCCGCCCCTGCGCTGACCGAGCTGCCGGATCACCAGTGCGGTGCCTCCGACGCCGAGCAGCACCGGCCAGTCCACCAAACCCGTGGCGCCGATCGCCGCCAATGTCAGCGCGGCCGCCGGTGTCGAACGGCTGCCTCTGCTCAGCCCGTTCTTCACGCCGACCGCGGCACCCTGCATGCCGCCGACCACGCCGTTGACGGCGGCGCCGCCCACAGCCCCAGCCGCGGCCGTCGTAGCGTTGGCCGTCCAGGTGATCACGTTTACCGCGCCTGCGGAAATGTTCATAGCCACTCCGTCGCGTTCACCGTCCAGTCACTAACGAGCAAACCGAAGTTTACCCGCGAGACACCGTTCTGGTGAGCAGAGTGCCGAAGAAGTGCCCGTAGAGTGACCCCACCCCTTTCAGCGCCGCGACCTGCGCTGCCTCATACAGAACACAGATATTTCGCTCTGCGGTAACCACCGCGAACCGCCGTTGGATGGAGTGGTTTTCGATCCACTGTTCGGGGATGTCGATCCGATTGGCCAATTCTTGGCAATCGCTCAGTACGTGCGCAGACCGGGCGCCTGGACCTGGTCGACGGCGACGTCGTCAGAGCACCTGAACATCGATCCAGTTCGGCCGGGCCGGGCTTCCGGTGCACTGGAATTTTTCCGGCCGCGGCGCGCGAAGCGTCTGGGCCGGGCAATAAGGTGTGCTGTATGTCTTCTGAGCGCCTCTATTTTCGCCAGTTGTTGTCGGGACGCGACTACGCCGTGGGCGATCCGATCGCGACGCAGATGCGCAACTTCGCGTATCTGATCGGCGATCGGGAGACGGGCGAGTGCGTGGTGGTCGACCCGGCCTACGCCGCGGGCGACCTGGTGGACATAGCCGAAGGAGACGGACTGCGGCTGAGCGGAGTGCTGGCGACCCATCACCACCCCGACCACGTGGGCGGCACGATGCTCGGATTCACCCTCCGCGGTGTGCGGGAACTACTCGAAAAGACAAGCGTCCCAGTGCATGTCAACGCCAAAGAGCTGTCGTGGGTGGCCAACGTCACCGGGATAGCCGAGAGCGAGCTGACCGGTCACGAGCACGGTGACAAGGTCGCCGTCGGCCCGTTCGACATCGAATTACTGCACACGCCCGGACACACGCCGGGCAGCCAATGCTTTTTGTTCGACAACCGGCTGATCGCCGGCGACACCCTGTTCGTCGACGGCTGCGGCCGCACCGATTTCCCCGGCGGCGATTCGGACGAAATGTTCCGCAGCCTGCGCTACCTCGCCGGACTCGCAGGCGACCCGGTGGTCTACCCGGGCCACTGGTATTCGGAGGAACCCAGCGCGGCGCTGTCCACTGTCCGGGACAAAAACTACGTCATGCGTCCGCAGACCCTGGAGCAGTGGCACATGCTCATGCCGGGCTGAGTCACATCCGGCGCATCCACCCGTGGATATCGGCGAAGGTGCCGCGCTGGATGCCGGTGAGGGTGTCGCGTAGAGCCATGGTGACCTCGCCGGGCTCGCCGCCGCCGATGGTGAACTCACCCTCGCCGGAACGGACCCAGCCGACCGGGGTGATCACCGCGGCGGTGCCGCAGGCGAAAACCTCGGTGATCTCCCCGGATTCGGCGCCCTTGCGCCACTCCTCCACGGAGATCTTGCGCTCCTCGACCGGGTAGCCGGAGTCGGCGGCCAGGGTCAACAGCGAGTCACGGGTGATGCCCGGCAGCAGCGAACCGGACAGCTCCGGGGTGACCAAGCGCGCCTCGGAGCCGGATCCGAAGACGAAGAACAGGTTGTTGGTACCCATCTCCTCGACATAGCGGCGCTCGCACGCGTCCAGCCACACCACCTGATCGCATCCCTTGGCCGAGGCCTCGGCCTGGGCGAGCAGCGAGGCGGCGTAGTTGCCTGCGACCTTGGCCTCGCCCGTGCCGCCCGGCGCGGCGCGCACGTATTCGGTGGACAGCCACACGCGCACCGGCTTGACGCCGCGCGGGAAGTACGCGCCCGCCGGGGAACCCAACAGCAGGTACTTGTACGAGGCGGCTGGCTTCACACCGAGGCCCGCTTCGGTGGCGAACATGAACGGCCGCAGGTACAGCGATTCCTCGCCGCCCGCCGCGGGCACCCAGTCCCGGTCGACCTCGAGCAGTTGCCGCACCGACTCGATGAACAGCTCGTCGGGCAGCTCGGCCATCGCCATGCGATGAGCCGACCTGCGGAAACGCGCCGCGTTGGCGTCGATGCGGAAGCACGAGACGCTGCCGTCGCTCTGGCGGTAGGCCTTGAGTCCCTCGAAGATGGCCTGCCCGTAGTGGAACACCATCGTCGCCGGATCCAACGACAGCGGGCCGTACGGCTCGACCCGCGCGTTCGTCCACGCGCCGTCGACGTAATCGATGGAGACCATGTGGTCGGTGAAGTACCGTCCGAACCCGGGCGCCGCCAGTACCTCTTGTCGCCGCTGCGCCGGAACGGGCGCGGGATGCGGAACACGGGTGAACTGTGCGGCAGCGGTCATGGCGACGATACTATCCGGACCGATCCGGCCATCTACTCACGGTCTGCGCCCTACTTGCCAGGTAACTGCCCGGTCGCACCCGCGCTCAATTGCGCGACTGCCGCCCGCTGGTCGGTTTGCAGCGTGGTTCCTCACAGGGATGCCGACTATTTGGTCTTGGTGTCCACGAAGGGTGGGTGGACGACTTCGCAGCGCAGGCGGCGGCCGCGGACGTCGACCTCGACCTCGGCGCCGGGCTCGATCGCCGCCGAGGTGTCCAGCAGGGCCAAGGCGATGCCGGCCTTGAGGGTGGGCGAGAAGGTGCCGGAGGTGGTTTCACCGACCGGCTTTCCCTCGCGCAGCACGGTCTGCCCTTGCCGCAGCACGCCGCGGTCGAGCGCCTTCAGTCCCAGCAGGATTCGGCGCGGGCCGGCCGACTTCTCCTGCTCCAGCGCGGCTTTGCCCCAGAATTCCGGCTTCTTCCAGCCGACCGCCCAGCCGCAGCGCGCCTGCACCGGCGAGATCTCCAGGGAGAGTTCATGCCCGTGCAGCGGGTAGCCCATCTCGGTGCGCAGCGTGTCGCGTGCGCCCAGCCCGGCGACCTGCCCCTCGGCGGCGCGCACCTGATCGACCAGGGCGCGGAACAACAGTTCGGCGTCGTCCCAGCGCGGCAGCAGCTCGTAGCCGTGTTCGCCGGTGTAGCCGGTGCGGCACACCCGGACGGGACGGCCATCCCATTCGGCGTCGGCGTAGGCCATGTACTCGAGGTCGGTAGGCAACCCGAGTGCGGTCAGTACCTCGCTGGAGCGCGGGCCCTGCACGGCGAACACGGCGTAGTCGCGGTGCTCGTCGGTCACGGTGATGCCTTCGGGCGCGGCCTTCCGCAGTTCCGCGACGACCGCCGCGGTGTTGGCCGCGTTGGGCACCAGGAAGATCTCGTCGTCGCTCACGTAGTAGGCGATCAGGTCGTCGATCACTCCCCCGTGCGGCGCGCAGCACAGCGTGTACTGCGCCTTGCCCGGACGGATCCGGCCGAGATCATTGGTGAAGGCGGAGTTGACGAACGCCGCGGCGCCGGGTCCGCGCACGGTCGCCTTGCCCAGATGGCTGACGTCGAACAGCCCGACCGTCGTGCGGACCGCCTGGTGCTCGGTCACCGTTCCCGCGTAGGACACCGGCATCTCCCAGCCGCCGAACGGCGCGAAGGTGGCATCCAATTCGACGTGCACGGTATGAATAGGTCCTTGCAGCAGGCTCGTCTCGGTCACCAGCCGAGCTTATCCGGGGCCGAGGCGTCGGTGCGGCGATGCTCGCCGGGCTCGTCCCGGGATCGCCGATAAGCCGCATGCTCTCGGCGACCGGGGCCGATGACCACAGCTAGCACCTTGGTGGACACCGCTACGCGACTCACGCTACGGGCGAAACCACATCGGGATGAGGGTCGGACCGTTCTCCGGGAGCGTGTGCGTCGTTCCGGTGGGAGCGAATCCGGACCGGCTGTACAGGCGAGCGGATCGTTCCGTGCTCGCTTCCAGGAATGCCGGGACGGATGCTTCGGACGCCGACTTCAAACGGTCGGCGATGATCGCCGCGCCCGCTCCCTTGCCACGGTGTTCCGGCATCGTGACGATCACGTGCAGGTACCGGTGCGGGAACTCGCGCGGGTGTTCCCTGGCGAGCAGATCGGTCAGGAACGCGACGCGCTCCAGCACCCGCGAGCCCGGCGCCTGGCCGGCCATCGTCCGCGCTTCGGCGGCCTCGTCTTCGAACCGCTGGACCGACGTGACGTGCTGCCAGATCGAGACCGACCAGATCTCCTCCCCGGCCCCCGCCACCCAGATCTCGTCCTCCCGCAAGGCGCGGTCGACCAACCCGGGCACGAAAGCGGTCCGGACGCTCGCGTCGGGTTCCCCTTCCAGCACCCAGGCCGTCACCACCTCGTCCGCGCTAGCCGCGCCGAACGCCTCGATGAGCGCGTCGCGGTCGGTGACAGCCGCCTGCCGAACGGTGATCTCCATTGCCGTTCCTTCCAATGTGAACATCGTGTTTGCACGCAAATTTATGCAGGCTATAGGCGCCTTGCTAGTATTTCGTCACACCTGTTCGTGTGTCGAAATGGGAGCCGCCATGACGTGCGCCATCTGCCGCGGCGAACTCGCCCAGCCCGCCCGCGGCCGTCGGCGCAGGTACTGCTCCCGGTCCTGTCAGGCCCGCGCCTACCGCGCCCGGCGCGCGTCCGTCCCGCTCCGCCGCGCGACCCGCCCGACCCGGCTCACCAAAGTCGGCATCGCCCGCACCGCTGTCGAACTGGCCGACCGAGACGGCATCGACGGCCTCACCATGCGCCGCCTGGCCAGTGCCCTCGGTGTCGCGACCGCCAGCCTCTACCGCCACTTCCCCGACCGGGAAGCGCTGCTGGCGAACATGGCCGAGTTGGTGCTGCACGAGATCCCGCCGCCGGGGCCGCACTGCCGTGGCTGGCGTCGTCGGCTACGGCACGAAGCGCACGAAGAATGGCGCCTCTACCGCGAGCATCCGTGGATGCTGCCGCTGCTGGCGCGCACCAGTCCGCCGGTGAGCCCCCCGATGCTGGACATCCTGGAACGAAGCTTCGCCGCACTCGACCGTGCCGACCTGGACAAGCGGACCGTCATCGCGATCTATCTCGCGTTGTCGGGCGTGGTCCAGGGACTCGCGCTGCTGTGGAGTTCGGAGCGCGTCGACCGTCTCGGCGATCCCCGGGACACGCCCGCCCTGCGCGACGACTTGGCCGAACTGCTCGACCCCGCGGTGCGTCCGGTCCTGCATCGCTTCTTCGGCGACGAGAACTCCGGCTTCGACATGGACTTCGACGACCTGCTCGCCACAGCGGTGGAACTGCTGCTCGACGGCGTCGCGGTGCGCCATCCCGGACCGACCGAATAGCCTGTGCCCATGACCGCTGTTGCAGATCGCTCGCTCGGACCGGAACTGGCACGCACTGAGACCATCGGCGCGGACACCGATGTGCTCGTCATCGGGTTGACCTCCTCGGAGAACGGCCCCAGCATCGTGCCCGAGGACCTGTTCGGCGACGTGCTCAACGCCGAGGTCCGCGCGGAACTGCTCGACCAGCTCGGCGCGGTCGGGGCGAAGGGCAAGGCCGAGGAGCTGACCCGCATCCCGGCCCCGGCCGGGCTGGACGGGGTGTCCAGCGTGCTCGCCATCGGTCTGGGCGCGGCCGACAAACTCGACCCCGAGCAGATCCGCCGCTCGGCCGGCGTCGCGGCCCGTGCACTGTCGGGCACCGAACTGGTCGTGACCACGCTGTCCGGCCTGGATCTGGGCGCCGCGGCGGAGGGCTTCTACCTGGGCGCCTACTCGTTCACGCCGTTCCGGTCGGACAAGTCCGCGCCCAAGCCGGACGAGCAGCCCGTGGCCCGCGTCGAACTGCTGGTGCCGGACCCGGGATTCGGCGAGGAGACGCTGTTCCACGCGCAGGTCACCGCCGAAGCCGTCGCCACCGCACGGGATTTCGTGAACACCCCGCCCAGCCACCTGTTCCCGGCCGAGTTCGCCGCCCGCGCGCAGGAGCTCGCCGAGGCCGCCGGGCTCACCGTCGAGCTGCTCGATGAGAAAGCCCTGGAAGCAGGCGGTTACGGCGGCGTGCTCGGGGTCGGCAAGGGCTCCTCGCGCCCGCCGCGGCTGATCCGGATCACCTACGCGGGCGGGACGAAGAAGGTCGCGCTGGTCGGCAAGGGCATCACCTTCGACACCGGCGGCATCTCCATCAAGCCCGCGCAGAACATGGAGAACATGACCTCCGACATGGCCGGCGCCGCGGCCGTGATCGCCACCACGCTGCTCGCCGCCCGGCTCAGCCTGCCGATCACCGTCACCGCCACGGTGCCCATGGCCGAGAACATGCCGTCGGCCACCGCGCAGCGCCCAGGCGACGTGCTCACCCAGTACGGCGGCACCACCGTCGAGGTGCTCAACACCGACGCCGAGGGCCGGCTGATCCTGGCCGACGCGATCGTGCGCGCGAGCGAGGACGAGCCCGACTACCTGATCGACGTGGCCACGCTGACCGGCGCGCAGATGGTCGCGCTCGGCACCCGCACGCCCGGCGTGATGGGCACCGACGACTTCCGCGACCGAGTCGCCCGCATCTCCCGCGATGTCGGCGAGAACGGTTGGGCCATGCCGCTTCCCAGCGAGCTGCGCGCCGATCTGAACTCCAAGATCGCCGACCTGGCCAATGTGGCGCCGCACCGGTGGGGCGGCATGCTGTCGGCCGCGCTGTTCCTGAAGGAGTTCGTCCCCGAGAACGTGCAGTGGGCCCATCTCGATGTCGCAGGCCCGGCTTACAACACCGGCGGCCCGTTCGGCTACATCGGCAAGGGCGGCACCGGTGTCCCGGTCCGCACGCTGATCGCGGTGCTCGAGTCCATCGCCGCGGAGTGACGTGGCGGTGCGTCGTCCTGGGCGCCTGGCGGACGACGCACTCCGCCCCTCAGCGAGCGCTGCGTACGACAACGCGGTGATCTTCGGTCGAACCGGACCAGCTCCGCTCGTCCAGGAAACCCTCCGGCAGCAGCCGTGGGAAACCGGGGCATACCGGACAACTCGACCGCTCAGTTGTCGTGCAGATCCCGCTCGAGCGCGCGCTTGCGCTCCACCCGCTTGCGGGCGTCGTAGTCGCGCATCCGCTGCGGATATCCAGTCTTGCGCACGTCGTAGACGGGGATGTGCAAATCCTTGGCAAGCCGTTGCGCCCCCCGCTCCCCGACGATCCGGCGTGTCCATTCACCATCAGCGGCAATAAGCACGACTGTGACATCGGTCACCGTGGTCTTCGGCTCGACGTAGCCCTCGACGCCCACGTGCGTGCGCACCCAGGCGGCCAGGTAACGGGCGTCCTCCCCGCGCACCGAACCCCCACGTAGACCGCCGCCACCCCGGGCCGCGCCGCTGCGGAAACGATCCAGCAAACTCAACGACGTCGACCTCCTTTCCTGCACCGGAGAATGTTCACCGCCGGTCTTCCCATACTGCCAGCTCCGTACAGTTCGCCGCCCTGTGCTACATGGCTTGCGAGCGAGTGCAAGGATGGACCGCGGTACAAGAACCACACGGATCTCCGGTGCCACGCACAATGATCGGTGGCTTCCGGCCTCCCGGCGCGACCAGCACCGGGAGTCCGCAGCGAGATCAACTGTTGTAGAACCCGTCGAGCAGTCAGAGGAGTCAACGGACATGGCCTTCTCCGTCCAGATGCCCGCTCTTGGTGAGAGCGTCACCGAGGGAACGGTGACCAGGTGGCTGAAGCAGGAAGGAGACACGGTCGAGGTCGACGAGCCGCTGCTCGAAGTCTCCACCGACAAGGTCGACACCGAAATCCCGTCCCCCGTGGCGGGTGTGCTGTCCAAGATCGTCGCGCAGGAAGACGACGTGATCGAGGTCGGCGGCGAACTCGGTGTCATCAGCGAGCCCGGTGAGGCGGCCTCGGCCGCGCCCGCACCCGCTCCGGAGGCCGCGGCTCCCGCTGCCCCGCAGGAGGCGCCC
>NZ_BDBA01000298.1 GCF_001612745.1 Nocardia amamiensis NBRC 102102
GGCGCCGGCCTGGCCGCGGGCGCCCTACCCCTGGTCATGGGCGGCCTGCTCGCCGCAGCGCTGCTGACCAGGCTCGTCCACGGCACCGCCCGCCGGGTCACCGGAGCACTGGCCTTCGCGGCAACCGGCGGCCTGGCCGTGGCAGCGATCCTGCAATTCTGGCTCGGCTCACTGAGCGGGTCCTACCCCGCCAACGCCGGCGCCGTCGCCCTGGCCGTCGCGGCCACCTCCCTGACCATCCTCGGGCTGGAATCCCTGCTCGGCTACGCCGGAATCGGAATCGGCGCCATCACCATGATGCTCATCGGCAACCCCCTCTCCGGCACGGCGACCGCACCCGAGATGCTGCCCGGCTGGTCCGGCACGCTCGGCCGGCTACTGCCCCCAGGGGCGGGTGGCCGGTTGCTGCGATCGACCGCATTCTTCGACGGCCGCGGCGCCACCCACGCCATCGCAGTCCTGGTCGCCTGGGTCGCACTCGGTGCCGCGCTCTGCCTGGCCGGCAGCCTGCACACGCGCCGAACCGCCAATGCCGCAGCCGGACTCCGGACGACCCGCACATCACCCGCCGGCACCACGCCGGCACCCCTCGGGAGCTGAACCATATCGAGTGCTGTCGATCGCGAGCCCGGATCGACAGCGGCTCATGGCATTTCACGCGATGCCCGAGACCCCGGACACCGACGTCCAACCAGGACAACAGCGGTTTCAACGCCGCCGAGGCCGCCCACCCGTGGATTGTCTTCCGCACCGCTGGCTTCGAGATCGACCTGGTCAGCACGGCAGGCGGGCAGCCGCCGTGTGACGAGGTGGACCTGACCGACCCCGATCAGGCCGCTTTCTTCACCCAGGCGGCCGAACAACTGTCCGACACGCCCCGAGCGTCGGATATCGACCCGACCGGCTACGACGCGATCTTCTTCGTCGGCGGGCACGCCACCATGTGGGATTTTCCCGACAATCCCGAACTGGCCCGGCTGGCCCGCATCGTCTACGAAAGCGGCGGGGCCGTCGCGGCGGTCTGTCACGGCCCGGCCGCCCTGGTCGGCCTCACCCTCTCCGACGGGTCCTACCTCGTCGGCGGCAAGCGGGTCGCCGCCTTCACCGAGTCCGAAGAGGTCGCGAGCGGCATGATCGGCATCATCCCGTTCGTGCTCGCCCACCGGCTCATCGCCCAAGGCGCACAACACGTTCCCGCGCCCGACTGGACCGAGAACGTCATCCGCGACGGTCGCCTCGTGACCGGGCAGAACCCCGCCTCCGCTCGCCGTTGCGCCCGGGAGGTGGTCGCCGCACTCTCATCCAGGACTGACCTCGATCCGGTTCGCTCGGCGAATCGACGCGGGTAGGCGGAATTCAGCCGTCGTAGGACACATGCGGCGTCCACGCATCGGCGGGCCGGGTGGCGGCCGCGTGCAGCGCCGCGGCGACGCGATCCCGGGTGAACGCGCCGTCGCCGAGCACGCCATTGACCTGCACCGCGACGGCGCGGATGCCTGCGGGGGCCAATGTGGTGTCCAGGCTGGTCACCAGGTTGCGCACGGCCGCCTTCTGGACGCCGAGGGAGGCGGCCTGATGCCATGGTTTGTCCGCGGCCGCACTACCCGTGACGAGCACACGGGCTCCCTCGGACAGGAAGGGGCGCGCGGCCTGGACGGCGGGCAGCAGCGCGGCGGCGCCAGCGGTGAAGTCCGCGATCAGTTCGGGAACCGACAATTGCAGCGGGTCGGCCTGACGGAAGACGCTCGGGTTGAAGTGCAGCACGTCGATACGACCGTGGCGCTCACCCACCCCGGTGACGACGCGCGCCACGTCGTCGGGATCGGTCAGGTCCACCCCGACGCCGTCGGCGTCGAATCCCTGCCCGCGCAACTGCTCCGCCAGCGGTTCGGCGTCCCGCGGAAAGCGGCAGGCCAGCACGGTGGCGAACCCGTCGTCGGCGAACAATCGGGCAACCGACAGCCCGAGGCCGGGACCGGCGCCGAGCACGAGAAGCACAGGAGCAGTCATGGTCGTCGAGCCTAGGGCCGTGGCCGCGGTCGCGCCGAACCGCTCTGTGCGGAGCGATTATTCGACGACGGCCTTGATGCGGTTCAGTGTCTCGCGCATGCCATCGACGTTCGTCTTGCCGCGCGCCCATCCGGCCAGCAGCCAGTACAGCCGCAGCACCGGGTTGTCGTGCAGCTGGAACGACTCGGTCACGTCGGTGCCACCGTCCACCGGCTCGAGCACGTAGCGCCAGGTGTTGACCGGCATGCCGCCTGGACCGAGCACGGTGAACGCGAACTCGCGGCCGGGCTCGCAGGCGACGATGCGGCACACCGTCCAATACTTCAGCCCCCAGCCATTGCGGTTGACGTGCCCGCGGAACTTCACACCCACCGCAGGCCCGGTGGCGCCACCGAGCCACTCCGCCGCGAACGTCTCGGGACTGAATCGCCCGGTGTTCTCGATATCGCTGATCAGTTCCCAGATCTTGTCGGCCGATGCAGCCATCCGGACCGTCACGCTGTCGTGCATGCGTCCAACCCTAATCGGCACTACCGGACGTAGTGCGTCGTCAGCCCGCGCACGGCCGGAGCGAAGGCGGAGGTACCACCTGGCAGGCGGCTGGTTCGGCGCCGATGGTCCGGGCAGCGCCGATTCCAGCCGGGCCGCCCAGCCGTCCACATCGGAGAGCCGCTCACCCGGCTGCAGCACCCAGCAGGCGGCGAGCAGGTCATGACCGAAATGTGCGAGAGCGGCGTGCTCCGGCCAGTATTCGCGGGTCCACTCCGGGTCATCGGTGGCCGAGTCGATTCCGCTGCGGACCACACCGACCAACTCGAATTGCAACCGCTGGACCAGTACCCACGCCACGATGTCCATCGGCTTGCGGCGCAGCCGGTCGAGCAGGGCGCGCGCGTCAGCGACCGCGCGGCGTTCCATCCAGTGGAAGGTGCGCCGATGCCCGTGCGGCGCGACACAGTACAGCGCGAACACCGCCACCGCGACACCGAGCACCGTCTCCAGCAACCGATCCCGGATCACCGGCCCGATCGGTCCATCGGTGGTGGCGACGCCACCCGCGATCAGCGCGACCGGGGTGATGAACACGACGGCCAGCGCGTAGTTGCGCGGCACGAACAGCTCGATGCAGAACTGCAGCACAGCGATGAGCACGATCAGCGCGTAGCCGGTCGGCCCGAGTTGGTAGATGAGGGCGAACAGGCCGAGTCCGACGACGGTGCCGACGAAACGGTGAATGGCGCGCACCTGCCCGTGCACCCGATCCGGCCCGGTCTGCAACACGATCAGCGCACTGAGCACCGCCCAGTGCGGCCGCTCCAGGCCCAGCCAGGCGCTGAGCGCACCCGCGCCCAGACAGCCCGCAGCGACGCGCATCGCACTGATCGCCGCATGCGAGGAGAAGGACAAGGAACGCCGCAACCGGAAGCCCACGCTCGGACGAGCGAACGAAACCAACGGATCGATGAGCAGATCGTCGGTGTCGTCGGCCGGTGCGGATCCCGCGAGTGTGCGCCGCGCGCGCTGCAGGGTGGCCAGCAGCGTCGCTTCGCCAGGGTCACTCGGCAGCCCACCGTCGTAGACCGCGGCCCATGCGTCGGCCATCGCGGCACCCGCCCGGTGCCGCAGATCGATAGCGGAGTTGCCCGTCTCCCGGGCCGCCACATACGCATCGACCGCGCGCACGGCGGCCTCGACCGCCATGCGTTCGGGTTTGCGGTGATCACGTAGCACTCCGGCCATCGAAACGATGATCGAAGAGACCACACCGCACGCCGCGCAGAGCAGCAGCGTCACCAGCGACGCACCGGACTCCACGGCCTTCATCGCGCCCGCGCAGACCAGCGGGAAGAACAGCGCGCCCGGCGGACCGAGCCGCAGCGCGTCGATCACGAAGACAGCGAGCACCGCGACCGCCGACACCACGACCACCACGACCAGCGCAGCGCCGAATCCGGTGGTGAGCAGTCCGCCGGCCAGCCCACCGAGGCCACACGCGGCGAGCAGCGCAAGACCGGCCGCCAGCACCACCGGGCCGCGCACCCGGAACGGCCGTCCCTCGCCGTAGAGCACGGCGAAGGCGCCGAAGATGACGAAGATCGCCGCGTCCGGATTGCCGAAACCGGTGATGAGCGCGGCGGGCACGGCGAACGCCAGGGCGGCACGCAGTGCTGGGCTCCACCGTCTGCCCGCCGGCGGCAGGGCGAACAGCTGTGTGCCGACACGGCCCTTCGGCGGCACCGGATCCGGATGTGGCACCTGCTGTCCTTTCTCATCTGGACGGACTGCCTGGTGCACACACTAGATTCGGGGCATGACCGCCGACGCTCATATGCCGCTGTGCACGCGCGTCCACACCTTCGGCGACGATGTGCTCGGCAAGCACGACGCGGTCGCCCTCGCCGCGCTGGTGGCGGAAGGGGTCGTACCGATCGCGCACGGCAATGACGGCGGCGGGCCGATCCGCATCCCGGCCGCCTGTGCGGGGTTGGTCGGTTCGAAGCCGAGCCGAGGACGACATGTCGTGCCGGGCCTGGCCCGCACGCTGCCGATCGCCATCGTGAACGAGGGCATGCTGACCAGAACGGCGCGCGATACGGCGGCTTATACCGCGGCAGCCTGTCTCACCAGACTGAATTAGGTTAGGCCTAGTTGCCTCTGATTTTTCATTCGCGAAGACGGCTGGGCGCCGGAGAGGACGAACCATGGGAACGAACGTCGAATTGGCGGGAGTCCCGGAGACCATGCTGTGGACGCTCTACAACCGAGCGTCGGAAGCGAAGCGGGCGGACGGCATCCTGCGCGACCCGGACTGCATCCGGATCTTCGATGCGCTCGACTACGACTACGAGCGGGCATTCGGCGCTCCCGACGGCACGCACGCGGTGCGGTCGCTGCGCTTCGACCAGGCGCTGCAGCCCTGGCTGGCGGCGCATCCCGGCGGGAGCGTCGTCGAGCTCGCCTCCGGGTTGGAGACCCAGTTCCAGCGGTGCGACGACGGACAGGTGCGCTGGCTGTGCGTGGATGTCCCCGAAGGCATCACGCTGCGGGAACGGTTCCTGCCACCGAGCGCACGCTGTCGCCATCTGCCGATCAGCGCACTCGATCCGGCCTGGCTGGACGAAGTGGACACCGACCGGGGCGTGTTCATCACGGCACAGGGGCTGTTCATGTACTTCGAGCCCATCGAGGTACGGCGCCTGTGCGCCACGATCTTCGAGCGCCTGCCCGGCGTGGAGTTGATGTTCGACACGATCCCGCCGTGGTTCTCCCGGAAGACCCTGCGGGGCTTCGGCAAGACGTCGCACTACACCGCTCCGCCGATGCCGTGGGGCGTCAAGCGCAGCCAGGTGGCCCGGCTGCTGCGTGCGTGGAGCCCGCGGGTCGCGGAAGTGACCGTTTCGTCCTACGGGCCTTCCCGCGGGCCACTCACCGCGACCAAGCCGCTGTTCGAGCTCCCCGTGCTGCGCGACCTTCCGCCCGCCATAGTCCACGCGCGTGGCGTGCGGTAGCTCAGGGTGCGTTGATACCCGCAGCGGACGACGGGCGGTCGCGGTGAACCGGACCGTGGGCATCATCGCAGTGGCCATCCAGCACCGGCAGCAAGCGCTGCGCGTCCGAGGCGGTCGAGGAGGTGACGGCGTGGCTGTGGTCGACCTGCAGCGTGGTGTGGGTGATGCCGTAGTCGTGGTCGAGCAGCCGCTCGATCCGCTGGCGCAGCCCATGGCAGTCGGCGCCCGGGCGGACCAGTACATGCGCCGACAGCGCGATGTCGCCGGAGGTGATCTGCCAGATGTGCAGGTCGTGCACCTCGTCGATGCCCTCGATGTCGACGAGCCTGCGCCCGAGCACATCCGGATCGACGCCCGCGGGCGCCGCCTCCAGGAAGATCCGGCTGGACTCGCGCACCAGCCCGAGCCCCGCCTTGACCATCAGGGCGACGACGACCAGCGTGGCGATCGCGTCCGCCCTGGCGAATCCGGTGGTCAGCACGACGATTCCGGCCACGGCGGTGGCGATGAATCCGTACAGGTCGTTGAGCACGTGCTGGAAGGCGCCCTCGACGTTGAGACTGGACCGGTTGGCCTTGCTGATCGCCCAGGTCGCGGCGACATTGACCGCGATGCCCGCCAACGCGGTCACCACCACGAGCCCACCGGTCACCTCCGGCGGCTCCAGCAGACGGCGCACCGCCTCGTAGCTGAGCCAGCCGGCCAGCACGAGTAGCGTGACACCATTGGCCTGTGCCGAGAGGATCTCGGCCCGCTTGTAGCCGTAGGTGTACTTGCCGTTGGCGGGACGGGCGGCGAGCCGGATAGCGATGAGTGCGAGCACGATGGCCGCGGCGTCGGTGAGCATGTGCGCCGCGTCGGACAGCAGCGCCAGCGAATTCGCCAGCACACCGACCACGACCTCGATCGCCATGAATCCGGCGATCAGGGCGAGCGCGATGGTCAGCCATCTGCGGTCGGCGTCACGGGACACCCCGTGTCCGTGTGCGTGGCCATGTCCGTGCTCGTGCCCCATTGACCCAGCCCCTTCCCGTCATCGAAATGTATGCGCATATCTGCATCTGTTCGGCCAGCCTAACGCACCCCGCCCGACTTGCGGTAAATCAACTCAGTGAGCTGGATCACGTCGCAGACGGCTTCGTCAACGCTGGGCGTGCGAGGAGAAAAATGATCACGCGTGCTCGACGTCCGATCGCACATCTGCGCCGCCAGCACGTCATCAGCCGAGCATGGCGTGCACCAGGGCGTAGGAGGATATGGTTGCGGCCAGCCCGGCGACCACGCTGACCACGACGTTCATCGCCGCGTAGAAGTAGGCGCCCCGCTCGGCCAGCCGCACGGTTTCGTAGCCGAAGGTGCTGTAGGTGGTCAGCGCTCCGCAAAATCCGGTGCCAAGCAAGACGAACAGCGGCGTCGCCAGCGCTGTCCCCGCGCCGCTGAGTCCGCCGAGCACCAGGCAGCCGAGCAGGTTGACCAGCAATGTGCCCCAGGGGAACAGGCTATCGCGACGATTCTGTACCGCACGGTCGATGAGGTACCGCAGCGGCGCTCCGATCGCGCCGCCGACGACGACGAGCAGCACGCTCATGCTGTGCCCTCTCCGGCATGCGCGATCCTGCCCTGGTCACCCGAGCTGCCGCCAACGCTCAGGTCGAGTCCGCCCACAGCCCCTCCGCGCTTACCGAACCGTGGCGCACGGACCTGATGCTCTACTGCGTCCTCGATAGGCATGCACGTCCTCTCGGCGGTTACCCGAGCCACAACACCGGGCACGGCGCTCATGCCGACCGCACCCGCGCGCGGCGCGCACGCTCGTACCCGGCCCGGGTAAGCCACATCGCCGCAGCCGTAGCAAGCAGAGCGCAGATCACCGTGCCCGCCGAGTAAGCGAAGGCGACGGCGATGGTGTCCGGCCGAAGGAGACCGCGGATCTCGTTGGCGTAGGTGGAGAAGGTCGTGAATCCGCCGAGGACGCCCACACCGAGGAAAGGCCGCAGCAGCCGAGGCACCGCCCAGATCTCGGTGACCGCCACCATGAGGACGCCGATCAGAAAACAACCGCTGACATTGGCGACGAACGTGGCCATCGGGAAATGATCCGGGTGGGCGGGCAATCCCTGAGCGAGGCCGTAGCGCGCCAGCGCACCGAGTGCGCCGCCCGCGGCGACGACGAGCAATACAACACCGTGGGCGCGCCAGAACTCCCACCATCGAGCGCGATTACGCGCGGTGGCATCGGCCTCGATCGGTTCTTCGGTCAGTTCACCGGGCACGGATGTCTCCTACACGAACGGGTGCGGTGTTCGGGTAGGGACTGTCGGCGACGAATGCCGCGATTGTTCCGGATGACCGGAGCGGCGAGCCCCACCGCCGCGCGAACGCCAGGATAGTCACCCGGCAACGCGACCCGCGTCGCGGCACCGGAGTTCGCGGGAGCACCGAGGCCGCGTTGCACGCACGCTCACCGCTGTTCCGTGTGTCCGTCGCCGTCGTGCGCGACGAGAACCGAGCAGCCCGCGTGCCTCGCGGCCTTCTCCGCGGTGCTGCCCATGAAACGGCCCCAGATGCCCGAATGTCCGCTGCGGCCGAGAATCAGCAGGTCGGCATGATGTTCCTCGGCCGAGGTGGCCAGTTCCCGCGCCGCCTGACCCGCGCGAATCTCCGCCTGTACCGCGATACCGCGCTGTTCGGCGGCCGCGGCGGCGGCGTTGAGCCATCGCCGGCACGCCTGCTCCCCGATCGAGCGTTCGTTCTCGATCTCGCCGACCACCGGACCGTAGTGCGGCAAAAACTCTTCGACGGCCACCACGGTGAGCACGCAGCGGTGCACCGCCGCCAAGTCGAGCGCCATCGTCAAGGCGGCTCGGGCGCCGGGTGAGTCGTCGTAGCCCACCACGATCCGCTGGAACACCTCTTCATTCTGGTCCCTCGGCGTCGGCCCGAGCCAGCATTCGGACTACCCGGACGATCACGCCGCGGTCACGGATCGATGTACCGCCAGCACTTCGGCGGCCGCGCGCTCGCCGGAGCGGATCGCGCCTTCGATGTAGCCCGACCACTCCGTGGCGGTTTCGCTGCCCGCCCAGTGGATCGCTCCGACCGGTTGCCGCAGCGCCGAGCCCACAGTGGTCAGCACACCCGGCGGGAAGTAGGCGCCGTAACCGCCGCGAGTGTACGGGTCGTCGGCCCAGACCTTTTCGTGCCACTCGATCGGGTCGCGGGCCGCGTGGCCGAAGGCGCGCACCAGCGAACCGACGATCATCGCGCGTCGCTCGGACGCGGGCAGCGCGG
>NZ_BDBA01000299.1 GCF_001612745.1 Nocardia amamiensis NBRC 102102
CGGTAAGCGCCAACGGCGTGCTCGGCGACCCGGCGGGCGCGACCGAGACCGAGGGCGCGGCCCTGCTCGATCACCTGTGCGCCGACCTGCTCGACCGAACCCGGCACTGGTGGCCGGAGCACTCCCTGGAAAGGACCGGAACATGAATCCGTGGTTCGAGACCGTCGCCGAAGCGCAGCGGCGGGCGAAGAAGCGGCTGCCCAAATCGGTATACGGCGCGTTGATCGCCGGTTCCGAACGCGGCCAGACCATCGAGGACAACCAGAAGGCGTTCACCGAACTGGGTTTCGCGCCGCATGTCGCGGGACCGATCGGCGAGCGCGATCAGTCGACGACCGTACTGGGCCAGCAGCTGTCGATGCCGGTGCTGATCTCGCCGACCGGTGTGCAGGCGGTGCATCCGGACGGCGAGGTGGCCGTCGCGCGTGCCGCGGCCGCGCGCGGTATCGCGATGGGCCTGAGCTCGTTCGCCAGCAAGCCGATCGAAGAGGTGGTGGCGGCCAACCCGGCCACCTTCTTCCAGCTGTACTGGTGCGGTAGCAAGGACCAGATCCTGCAGCGGATGGCGCGGGCCAACGCCGCCGGGGCGGTGGGGTTGATCCTGACGCTGGACTGGTCGTTCTCGCACGGGCGCGATTGGGGCAGCCCGGTCATTCCGGAGAAACTCGACCTGCGCACCATGCTGAAATTCGCACCGCAGACTCTGGCGCGTCCGCGCTGGCTGGCGACTTACGTGCGCTCGGGCCGGATCCCGGACCTGACCGCCCCGAACATGGCCGTCGGCGACGGCCCCGCACCCGGCTTCTTCGGCGCCTACGGCGAATGGATGGGCACGCAGGCGCCTGATTGGGCAGACGTGCGGTGGGTCTGCGCGCACTGGGACGGCCCAGTGCTGCTCAAGGGTGTCATGCGGGTCGATGACGCGCTGCGGGCGGTGGACGCCGGTGTTGCGGCGATCTCGGTGTCCAACCACGGCGGCAACAACCTCGACGGCACACCGGCGGCGATTCGCGCGCTGCCGGTGCTCGCCGACGCGGTGGGCTCGCAGATCGAGGTGCTGCTCGACGGCGGCATCCGCCGTGGTAGCGACGTGGTGAAGGCGGTGGCGCTCGGTGCGCGGGCGGTGCTCATCGGGCGGGCCTACCTGTGGGGGCTGGCCGCGAACGGGCAGGCCGGCGTGGAGAACGTGCTGGACATCCTGCGTGGCGGCATCGATTCGGCGCTGCTGGGCCTGCGCAAGACCCGCATCTCGGATGTGGACCGTTCGGACGTGGTGGTGCCCGCCGGTTTCGAGCTGGCGCTCGGTGTGCCCGAAACAGCCGGTGCGGCAAGCGCTTCGGGCGAGCGTGCGGAGGCCGCGCCCGCCTGAGTCAGCTCTCGCTCGCCGATCGCCGATGATGCGCGAGCAGGGTGTCGTAGATATCGGCCAGGGCGGCCAGCTGCTGGCGATCGAGGACGTCGATCATGTGCCTGCGCACGCTCTGCACGTGCGCGGGTGCGGCGCCGGTCAGCACTTCGGCGCCGCGCGGGGTGAGGCGTGCGGCGGTGCGGCGGGCGTCGTCGGGGATCGGCTCCCGCGCGACCAGGCCGCGCTTCTCCATACGGGTGATCTGATGCGACAGCCTGCTCTGCGACCACTCGAGTGCGGCCGCCAGGTCAGCGAAGGTGAGCAGGTGGTCCGGGGCGTCGGCCAGATAGGCCAGCACCGAGTATTCGACATAGGTGAGGTTGGACTCCTTGGTGGAATCCCGCCCGACCGCCGCGGCGATGAGATCGCGGGTGCGCACGAAACCCACCCAGGCGCGCATCTCGACCTCATCTAGCCAGTGGGGATCGGTCACGGTAGCGCTCCAAACTCTGACGTGATCACAACGACCGTTCGGCCTCGCCGCATGCGGCGCGCGAACAGTCTGCGCGCGACCGGGCGATCGGACGCCCGAGCGCTTTCTCAGAGACGAGAGGTAGCATCACCGGGGTTGAACGTGCAACCTTTCTTGGCCAACTGTCCGAGATAGGGTTGCCTAACCAGCGGTGCGGCGCGCGGTGGTGGCTAGGCTCGCTGTGCTCGTGACCAGCCCGGCCGCGCATGTCGCCCGGGCCCATCCGAAGGAGTGCGACTGGTGACCGCGCCGGACTTCCGCTATTCAGACCTGCTGCCGATCGGCGCGGACGACACCCCCTACCGGTTGCTCACCACCGAGGGAGTCAGCACGTTCGAGCACAACGGGCGCACGTTCTTGCAGGTGGAGCCGGAGGCGCTGCGGCTGCTCACCGAAACGGCGATGCACGACATCAGTCATTTCCTGCGGCCTGCACACCTGGGCCAGCTGCGCAAGATCATCGACGACCCGGAGTCCAGCGGCAACGACCGCTTCGTCGCGCTGGATCTGCTCAAGAACGTGAACATCTCCGCGGGCGGCATCCTGCCGATGTGCCAGGACACCGGCACCGCGATCGTCATGGGCAAGAAGTCCGAGGGTGTACTCACCGGCGTCGATGACGCGGAATGGATCAGCCGGGGTGTGTTCGACGCCTACACCAAGCTGAACCTGCGCTATTCGCAGCTCGCGCCGATCACCATGTGGGAGGAGAAGAACACCGGTTCCAACCTGCCCGCGCAGGTCGAGCTGTACTCCACGGCAGGCGATCCGGCGAACCCGTCCTACAAGTTCTTGTTCATGGCCAAGGGCGGCGGTTCGGCGAACAAGTCGTTCCTGTATCAGGAGACCAAGGCCGTGCTGAATCCCACGCGGATGCTGGAGTTCCTGGACGAGAAGATCCGCTCGCTCGGCACCGCGGCCTGCCCGCCCTATCACCTCGCGGTCGTGATCGGCGGCACCAGCGCCGAGTTCGCGTTGAAAACGGCTAAATACGCCTCGGCGCACTATCTGGACAACCTGCCCACCGAGGGGTCGTTGTCCGCGCACGCCTTCCGCGACCTGGAACTGGAGGAAGAGGTCTTCAAGCTGACCCAGTCCTTCGGCATCGGCGCGCAATTCGGCGGCAAATACTTCTGCCACGATGTGCGGGTGGTGCGGCTGCCGCGGCACGGCGCCAGCTGCCCGGTGGCGATCGCGGTGTCGTGTTCGGCCGACCGGCAGGCGTTGGCCAAGATCACCCCGGAGGGTGTGTTCCTGGAGCGGCTCGAGCGCGAGCCCGCGCAGTATCTGCCGGAGCAGACCGACGCCATTCTCGGCGGCGACGTGGTGAAGATCGACCTGAACCGGCCGATGGACGAGATCCGCGCCGAGCTCTCGAAATACCCGGTGAAGACCCGGCTTTCGCTGACCGGGCCGCTGGTGGTGGCGCGGGATATCGCGCACGCCAAGATCAAGGAGCGGCTCGACGCGGGTGAGCCGATGCCCGATTACCTGCGCGATATGGCCGTCTACTACGCGGGCCCCGCCAAGACGCCGGACGGCTACGCATCCGGTTCCTTCGGCCCGACCACCGCAGGCCGGATGGACTCCTATGTCGACCAGTTCCAGGCTGCGGGCGGCTCGTTCGTCATGCTGGCCAAGGGCAACCGCTCCGCGCAGGTGACCAAGGCGTGCAAGGAACACGGCGGCTTCTACCTCGGCTCCATCGGCGGCCCCGCCGCGCGGCTGGCGCTGGACTGCATCAAGTCGGTCGAAGTGCTGGAGTATGCCGAGCTGGGCATGGAAGCGGTGTGGAAGATCGAGGTCGAAGATTTTCCGGCGTTCATCGTGGTCGACGACAAGGGCAACGACTTCTTCGCCGAAACGCAGAAGCCCATCGCGCTGCGCGTGCGCACCCGCTCCAAAGAACGCGTCTGAGCCGACCTGCGACTCGCAGGCGGCAATCCGCGGACACGGTGATGTCACCCCGATCGCCGGGGTGGCCTCGCGGTCGCACAGGGCACCCTTAGCGCAGTACGTCGTTGATTCCGGTACCGATGCGGCTCGAGGAGTGGCAATGAGTACATCCAGGAACAAGTCCAGGCCGGTGCCGACGTCGGTGTGCGTGTCGGAACCGGCCGCGCGCCGGTTGGCCGACCGCGCCGCGCGCGAGGGAACCACCTGCGCTGTCCTGCTCGATCGGCTCATCCGGGAGGGCGTGGATCAGCTCGACCATCCCGGGATCGTGTTCCGCGGGCCGCTGCACGATCGGCGCGCTGCGCTGGCCGCCGGGCCCGACATCTGGGAAGTCGTTGCGCGCCTACGGGAGTTGGACGGCCCGGTGGAGCGCCGCATCGCGGTGCTCAGCGCGAAGTCGGATCTGCACACGAGCAAGATCAAGATCGCATTGGCCTACGCCCGCGCGCACGGCGGCGAGATCCTGGACCGGATCGGACGCAATCGGCAAGCGCTGGAAGCGATTCGCCGCGGTCGGCTGCGCTTAGCCGCTGCGGCGGCGCGACGGCGCGTACTGGACGGTCCGCCGCAGGCGTGATTCGGCCGGATTGTCCGGTGCGATAGGTCTTCACATACTGTGGAGCGAAATGTGGAAACGATCACACTCTGTGCACAGCCTCGAGTCACCCGCGGACGGCTAGCCGGTGCAGGCCGGTAGCCGTCCGCGGTGCGTCGGCCCCATTGCCCTGCACAGCGCTTGGGAAGCAAAGGATTTCGTGCGATGCGCGTTCGTCGCTGCTGCGGTCCATGAAGGCTCGCGTGGGCACCGGAGGCGATCTCCGCATGGGGACGAAGTGTGAAATTCGGGTCGAACGGAATGCCTCCCAAGGATGGAAAGCCGCCTGCGAATGGCCCGGATGCGCCTTGACGTCATCGTGCAGGTCGGCGGATTCCTCCAGAAGTACTGCGAATTCCGGCAATTCGGGAGTGGTAGCGTCAGCTCATCCATCGTGATCCACAACACTGGAATAGATTGTGGAGACAGTGTCTTCCACGTGAGCGAAATGTTTGCCGCCTGAGGATAATTGGGCACATATCGGACATAACAGATCGCTATCATGTGAAGTAGTGCTGTTAGCTGTGGAATTCGCTGAGTGTTGTCCACAGGGTTCCTTGGGGATGGTCCGGCGCACCGGGCTGCCGCCGAGTGGTGGACGGTCGGCATCTCGGTTGTCATCATCACGTGCCGCGTTCGTGCCGGGTGGGGGTAGCGGCGACGCTTCGCTTCCGGCAAACCGGGGCATACCCGGCATAGGGGACCGCGGGCGATAGCATCGGCACATGGTGCTTCGGAATCGTGATCGGAGTCGGTTGCCGACGCGGCTATCGGTGGCGGTGCTGCCCGCGCTGGTCGCGACCGGCATTCTGGCGGGGCAGGCGCAGGCCGACCTGCGCGGCATAGATCAGCGGGAGTCGGTGGGCTCCGCGACCGGGACCGAGGGGCTCGAGCCCGCGTTGGCCCTGGCCTACACGCTCGCCGAACGCGAGGCGCACGCGCAGGGTGTGCCGCTGTCCATCACGTCCGGATACCGCACGCCCGCGCAGCAGCAGGCGCTATGGGAGGACGGCGTGGCAACCTACGGCCCGGACGGCGCGCGTCGCTGGGTGCTGCCGCCGGAGGAGTCGACGCACGTCTCCGGGGAGGCTATCGATGTCGGTCCGTGGCAGGGCGCGCAGTGGCTGGAGGCGAACGGCCATCGGTGGGGGTTGTGCCGGATGTTCGACAACGAGTGGTGGCATTTCGAACTGGCCACCCTGCCGGGCGCGGACTGCCCGCCGATGAAGCCGGACGCGAGCGTCCGTTAGCCGCGGCCGGATCGCCCGCTGGACCATGGCTCGAGCAGCCGCCGCGCAATGGTTCGAGGTGAACCGCTACCGACGGGTGTTGTGCCGGATGCTCGACAGCGCGTGGTGGCATTTCGAATCGGCCACTCTGCGGGTGTCGGGACTGCGCGCCGATGAAGCCGGACGCGAGCGTGCGTCGCCGCACAGTCGGACGTCGTCTCCCGTCCGCCCGCGAAGGCCGGAGGAAGACGGAGGTATGCCTATCTCGGGCGGCGGTGGGGGATGATCAGGTCACCGGTGCGAGTTCGAGCCCGCCCTCGATCGTGGTGGGAACTCGGCGGCGATCGGGGGAGCCGAGCGCGGCGATGAGATCGGTTCCGTCGTGTTCGGCGAGCAGCTCGCCGCTGTCCCACACCAGCAGCGTCGCGCTGACGGTGTTCTCGGCCGCGGAATGTGCCAGGTCGTAGTGCGCGCAGGCCGGCACGTGCGGATAGGTGATCCACAGGTCGTAGCCGGTCATGAACAGGTCGAGGTCGAATTGCACACTCAATCCGAGCAATTCGCTGCGGCCGTTGTCGTCGACGCCTGCGAACGCCTCGTCCAGCGCGAGCAGGCGCGGCGCCTGCGGATCGGCCGAATCGAGCATGACGTGCGCCGCGGCGAACAGCGGTAGGTGCAGCGACACCGACTGCTCACCGCCCGACAGTGCGCTGTGCCGGGCCACAGTGAGCTTGTCCTCGCTGCCGTCGGCGGAGATCAACGTGAAGGAGAACACCCGCCAGCTGCGGTAATCCAGGGTGGCGGCGAGGATCTCGGGATAGGAGCGTTCCGGGTGCGCGGCCCGCGCCGCCCGGATCTCGGCGGCGAAATGCCCCCGGATCGCCGCCAAGTCCTCGGCTGTGAGTGCGGAGGCGTCCCGGTCGAGCAGTTTGCACATGGCCCGCGCCGCGTCGGACAGGTTGTCGGCGAGCAGCCAGTGCACGCCGATGGTGTTGCCCGAGGACATCCGCCGCTGCTTCATCTCCGCGCCCATCCTGGCGATCAGATCGCGCGCGTCGCCGGTGCGTTCGTGGATCTGCTGGGCCAGGCCGGTCAGCAGCGCGTCCTCCAGGATGCGGCGCTCGGCGTCGGTGAGCAGCAGCTCTTGGTCGCGGCGCGCAGCGTCGACGCGGTCGGCGAACTCGGCGAGCGCCGAGACGCCGTGCTCGTCCTGCACCTGCACGACGGTGAGGCCGTCGGCCGCGTCCCACTGGAGCCGGTAGTCGCGGCCGGAACCGGCCAGGGCGGCGTCGAACTCCTGCAGCGCCGCGGTCACCGCGCTGCGGGTGGACTTGCGTGCCGCCTCGCTCACCCGGACCGAGGCGGTGGCGGCGGCAAGGGCTTCGAACAGCTCGGCGACCTCGTCGGGCAATACCAGCTGCTGTGCTTCCGGTCCCGCCGTCGAGATCCGGTACAGCAATTGCTCGGGCGTCGACCACGCGGCGTCGCTGCTGGGCCAGCGCCCGTCGGTGGATGCGTCGAGCAGGGTGAGCAGATCCGGCTGAGCGTAGGGCGCAAGGGCTTTCACCTCCGCGAGCACCTCGGTGAGCGCGGTGGCCAGCGATTCGTGCGCGGTGCGGTAGGCGGCCTCGGCGTCGCCGACCGCCTCGATGGCCTCGTTGGCGGCCTTGCGCGCGGCTTTCTGGTCGGCCTTGGTCGCCTCGATCCGCTGCCTGGCCTGCTCCAGCTCGCGATCGATGTCGGCCGCGCCCGCGCCGAGCGCCTCACGCAGTGTCTCCAGCTTGCGCAGCTGTTCCCGGTAGCCGGACTGCGCGGCTTCCGCCTCCTCCGCGAACGCCTCGGCCAGGTCGGCGGCCTCGGCCAACCGGTCATCGGCTTCCCGCTCGCGCTCGCGTTCCCGCTCGTGGTCGCCGCGTAGCCGCAGCAGTCCGGTGCCGGTGTTCTCGAAGTGCCGGATGGCGGCGGCGAGGGCGTCGATCTCGGTGCCCGTGCGCGGGGTGCGGTGCGCCGCGGCGGTGGCACGCAGCTTCTTCTCCACGGCGGACAAGTCCGCGATCGCCTGGTCCAGTTCACGCTCGGCGTGGGCGGCGGCTTCGGCGCGCGACCGCATCATGCCCGCGGCCTCCGACACCGCACGCAACGCGGTGGTCACCGCGGTCGGACGCGGAAGCCCTTTGGCGGCGGCGGAGATTCGCGCGAGTTCGGCGACGGCATCCGCCTCCTGCTGCTGCGCGGCGCGCCGGTCGGAGTCCGCGGCGGCGATGGCCGCGGTCAGCTCGGCCGAGCGGATCTCGCGGCGCCTGGCCCGCGCGGTCGCGCCGATGTACTCCGCGTCGGCCTTACGGTGCCTGCCGACCTGCACGCCTTGGCGGAATCCGCCGTCCGCCTCGATCGTCACCATTGCGTTCGGTTCGTCCGCGCCCTCGTGCAGGGCAATGGAGGCGAGCACGTCGGCCACGGCCTGCCGTGGCACGGTCAGCGCGTCCGAATCGTCCTCTACGACCAGCACGTCGGCGAGGGTGCGTCCGCTCGGCCGGTCCGCGGCCGGCAGCGGCACCAGGAACTGATCCGACTCGAAGTCCGATGGCAGCGCGTCCTCGGGGCAGACCCAGCCATCGAGCAGGTTCGCGGCGTCCAGCGCGGCCTCGATACCCGCCGCGGTCTCGGGCGAAATATCGTCGGCGAAGCGCACCAGACGCCACAGCGGGGCGCCGGGCCGTTCGCCGGTCCGGCCGGACCTGGCCGCGAATGCCGGTGGATCGTCGTCGCGTCGGTCCGCGACGCGCTCGCGTTCGGCGGTCAGCTCGCTCATGTGCGCGGCCGCTGTCGCTGCCCGCGCGCGGGCCTCCTGGCGACGGCCGCGGACCTCGTCGAGCAAGGGCTCGGCCCGTTCGGCCAGCACTTCGGCGACAGTGGCCGCGTCCGAACCGGCCTCGGCCACCGCGGAGTTCAGCGCCTCGAACAGACCGGCGCGGACGGGGGAGTAGACCGCACGGTGCTCCTCCCACCACGCGCGCAGCGCGCCGGCGGACTCGGTGCGGGCCAACGT
>NZ_BDBA01000300.1 GCF_001612745.1 Nocardia amamiensis NBRC 102102
TTCCAGTAGTAATCGCGCGGAAAACAACGAAGTTGCCTGGACCAGCGGCGATGGCGGGGCCGGTGCATAGTGCGATGATCTGCCCCGGGTCGGTGGGGTTCCGGTAGTAATCCAACGAAGTTCGGGATGTGCGCTGGTAGAGGGTGATTCGACGGTTCAGGGAAACAGGGGCTGGCTCAGGTGTCGCGGCCGAGGTGGCGGTAGATGGTTTTGCGGGAGACGCCGAAAGTTTGACCGATCTGGGCGACGGTGTATTTGCGTTTGCCGCGGTGGTCGAGTTCGTCGTACATCTCGCGGGCCTTGAGCGCCTGCAGCTCGGTCAGCGCCGGTGGCCGGCCGCCGACCCGGCCGCGGGCTCGCGCTGACTCCAGTCCTTCGAGGGTGCCCTCGCTGATCAGGTCCGCGGTCATCTCGTCCATCGCGGCGATGACGTGGAACAGGAACCGCCCGGCGGGGGTGGTGGTGTCGATGCCTTGTTTGAGCACGATCAGGTCGATGCCGCGTTCGTCGAGCTGGGCGGCGAGTTCGGTCATGTGCCGCACCGACCGGAACGGCCGCGACAGCCTGGTGATCACCAGCTCGTCGCCGCGGCGCAGATACTCGAAGCACTTGTCCCACTCCGGGCGCCGTGCGAGTTTGCCCGATGCTTTGTCGATCCAGATCCGTTCGCACCCGGCAGCTTCGAGTGCATCGATCTGGGAGTCGTCTTTCTGCCCGCGGGTCGACACCCGCGCGTATCCGAAGCGGCCCATGCCGCGAACTGTCCCATAAAGGGCTGACATGTTCCGGTTCCGTCCCGTAGTTTCCGCGCACGGGTTGTGTCCCAAATTGTGGGGTGTGTGAGCTGCGGGTTTCCGGAGCGAGTCGGCGCCAATGCTGTTGAGACTCAAACGATCATTTTCGACCCATTGCACCTGGGCTCCCCTTCGAACATCGCAGCGAAACTTAGACAAGTATTGCAAATTTAGACTCAAGATCTATAGTGATGGGTGGTTGGAGGTCCCTGGCCTCGTCCGGCCCACACAGAGTCCTGTCCATAGTCCGAAGATCCGGGCCGAGTGTGGGTTCACTATCGCTCGCACCAGCGTGGGTGCGAGCACTGCCGGAAGGAGTTGGCTCAATGAAGAACAAGATGGGCCTGTTCATCGTCACCGCTTTGGTGCTCGGGGTCACTGCGGGTCTGGTGTTGCACTACCAGCTCCCTGGTAGCCGTGCGGACGTCGTTCATGTCCTGGACACGGTCACCCACCTGTTCTTGAACTTGATCAAAATGGTGATCGCGCCGCTGATCTTCGCGACGATCGTCAGTGGCATCACCGGCATGGCCAGGACCAAGGGGCTGGGCTCGTTGTTCGCGCGCTCGATGGCGTGGTTCCTCTCCGCGTCGCTACTGATCGGCGCCTACGGGTTCCTGATGGCCCACCTGATGCAAGTCGGCACCGGCCTGAACCTGACCGCGACCGCCGGCGGGTCCGGGATCGACACCAAGCCACTTTCCCCGTCGAAGTTCATCGAGGACCTGGTCCCGCAGAGCTTCATCCAGGCGCTGGCGACGAACAAGCCCATCCAGATCTTGGTGTTCGCGATGTTCTTCGGGCTCGCGCTGCTCGCCGTGAAGTCCGCCCATGGAACCTCCCGCCTCTCCGATGCCATCGACGAGCTGACCAGCGTGATGCTCAAGCTCACCGGGTATGTGATGGTGCTGGCCCCGATCGGTGTGTTCTCCGCTGTTGCCGCCGCGTTCACCGCGCAGGGCCTGGACGCGTTCGCCACCTACGGCTCGCTGATCGTCAGCTTCTATGCCGCGTTGGCGGGCCTGTGGATCGCTCTCGTCGCCGCCGGGGCCCTGTTCCTCGGCCGAGCCGTCTTCCGGCTGATCCGCACCGTCCGCGAGCCGATGTTCATCGCCTTCGCCACGTCGAGCACCGAGGCCGCGTTCCCGAAGATGATCAGCTCCCTGACCTCCTACGGTGTCGACCGGCGTACCACCGGCTTGATTCTGCCGCTGGGATACGCGTTCAACATCGACGGCTCGATGATGTACATGACCTTCGCCTCCGCGTTCCTGGTCAACGCCTACAACATCGACATGAGCATCGGCCAGCAGATCCTGATGTGCCTGGTCCTGCTCGTCAGCAGCAAAGGTATGGCCGGTGTGCCCCGCGGCGCACTGGTCATCGTCGCCGCGGTCGTTCCCGGCTTCGGTATCCCCGCTGCCGGTGTGGCCCTGCTGCTGGTGATCGACCAACTGCTCGACATGGGGCGCACCGCCACCAACATCCTCGGCAACGCCGTCGCCGTGGCCGTTCTCGGTCGCCGACCGGCCGCCGACAGCCCTTCGGCCAGTGTTACCAGCGATCCTCGAACGGAGGCCGATACGCGGGAGCTCGTTCGGTAACGGCCACCACGACAACCATCCCCTAGCACCGATAAGAAGGGCAGAGACTGCAACCATGAGTGACGCGTCCACCACGACCGACCCATTCCTGTACGACCGGTCGGGTCGCCGCTACGACCTCACGGACCCGCGCTGGCGCGGTGATGACGGCACCCCGCTGGGGTTGAGCGCCCTTCCCGGTATCACTCCTGATCAGATCGTGACCTCGGAACGGTCGATCTGGCGCTATCAGGCGGCGATCCCGGTCGATGCGCAGCACCGTGTCAGCCTTGGCGAGGGCTGCACCCCGATGGTGCCGCTGGACTGGGACGGTCGGCGGGTGCACTTCAAGCTCGAGTGGTTCAACCCGACCTCGAGCTTCAAGGACCGCGGGGTGGCGGTGATGGTCTCGCACCTGGTCGGTCAGGGCACCAAGCGCGTGCTCGAGGACAGCTCCGGCAACGGTGGCTCCTCCGTCGCGGCCTACAGCGCGGCCGCCGGGATCGGAGCCAAGATCATCGTGCCGGAGTCGACCTCAGCCGCGAAAATCCTGCAGGCCCGCGCGTACGGTGCGCAGATCGAGCTGGTCGGGGGCACCCGCGATCAGGTCTCGAACGAAGCGATCCGCCAGTCCGAGCAGATCGCGTATGCGAGTCACAACTGGCACCCGCTCTTCTTGCAGGGCACCAAGACCGTGGCCTACGAGATGTGGGAAGACCTCGACTTCAGCGCCCCCGACAACGTGGTTATCGTCGCCGGCGCCGGAAGCAACATCCTGGGCTGTGACATCGCATTCAGCGAGCTGCTCGTCGTGGGCCAGATCAAGCACCGGCCGCGGCTGCTTGTCGGGCAGCCCGAGCACTGGGCCACCATCGCGGACACGGTCAACGGTCTCGACCCGGCCGCCCGCGGAGAGCGAGTACCCACCATCGCCGAGGGCGCCTCGATCGCCAACCCGACCCGCCTGCCCGAGGCCGTTGAGGCGATCCGCCGATCCGGCGGCGCAGCTGTCGCCGTCCCCGAAGAGGCGATCCGGGCAGCGGTGCGCAAGCTCGCATCCCACGGCCTGTACGCCGAGCCCACCAGCTGCGTCGCGATCGCGGCGCTGGACCACTTCATCGCCGACGGCACCATCGGCGCCGGCGAGACCACCGTGGTCGTTCTTACCGGCGCCGGAGTCAAGTCCTCCGAGAAGATGACCACCGTCTTCGACCTGGACATCAACAACCACCCGAGCTAAGGAGGGGTTCCGCGTGAGCACCGAGGACGGCAGCAAGGCCAGAGACGACGGCCGCAGAAAGGACAGCGGGAGCGACACCGCCGCAGATGACGAGCACCTTCTCGTCGAGGCGGAGAAGATCGCGAGCGCGATCGGGCGGATGTTCCCCGGGTTGTGCGAGGTGGTGCTACATGATCTGCGCAGGCCTGAGCACGCCATCCGCGCCATCGAGAACAACCTGTCCGGCCGGCAGGTGGGCGATTCGGCCACCGAGCTCGGGCTGCGTCGGATCGCTGACCCGAACTACCCGAGCGTGATCCAGAACTACCCCAACCAGTTCCCCGACGGGCGGCCGGTCAAGAGCACCTCGATCGGCATCAAGAACAGGGAGGGACGCTACGTCGCGGCGCTGTGCCTCAATCTCGACGTTTCGTCGTTGTCGCCGTTGACTCTCACCCTCGCGAACCTCGTCGCGACCGAGGTGGAGCACCGCGGCGAGGTCCTGGAAACGCTGCGCGACCGGACCGCCCGCGAGCTGCGCGAGGCCATCGAGGCATTCGCCGCGGACCGGTCCAACACCCCACGGGGCCTGCCCCGGGACACGAAGCGCGAACTCGTCAAACAGCTGCGCCGGGACGGCTTCTTCGACTCCCCCAGCTCGGCGCAAACCATCGCCGACCTACTCGGCGTCTCTCGCGCCACCGTCTACAACTACTCCAAGTAACACCAGAATCCATTCACCACCTACCGCGAAAGGTCTCCCTGGAAATGACCACCCCCACTGCCGATATCCAACTGCGCGACAGTCCCGATCTGCGACCACCATTTGGGCATTACTCCCACATCGCAGTCCACGGTGGGCTCGCCTACATCTCCGGTCAACTGCCCGTCGACCAGGCCGGCAACAGCTTGGCCGGGCAGCCCTTCCACGTCCAGGCCCGGCAAGTACTGGACAACCTCGACAAATGCCTGGCCACCGCCGGCACCGACAGGACCCGGCTGGTGTCGGTATCCGTCTACGTCACCGACGTTGCGGCATGGCCCGCCCTCGACACGATCTATGCCGAGTGGATCGGCACGCACCGCCCGGCCCGCGCAGTCGTAGGCGCCAACGAACTGCACTACGACTCGGCCATCGAGATCCACGCCATCGCCGCACTCACCTGAAACAGCGCCGATCTGCACATGCGTTCGAGTTTCCTCGAGTCGGCCCGCGTAGGCCATTGGCCCAGACGGCTTCGATCTCGGCGATCTCGGTCAGCACAGTATTCAGGCTGACGTTTCCCGGACTCGACCTGAGTGCCAGTTCGCGAAACTCTGTACGGACACGGATTTGATACCGCACGCCCCTTCCGCAGTTCGATGAGGGGACCGCGGAAGGGGCCCAACCCTCGGGAGGACCTACGCATCGATGGCCTGCTCGAACAGAGCTGCACCGCCCGTCGGTAGGACACCCGAGCGCCCGGTTTCCGGGGCCATGTCGACAGGCGGCAGCTCAACGCGGGCACGCCATCGGTAAGGAATGCGGCGACCGTCCAGCAGCCGCAGCAACAGCCGCGCTGCTGGTCGGCAAGTTGTCGGCGTTGCACGATCTGCACGGCCCGCGCCGCGAACCGGTACCACGGGGCGCAAGTGCTGGTGGTCGACATGGACCCGCAGGGCAACGTGACCAACACACGAGCGCCTGGACTCCTGGCGGCGGAAAGACCGGTGCCGCGGCTGGGCCGCTGTGTCCGCACTCCACGAATCACCCACCCTGCGGGCGGTAGCAGGCTCCCCGCGCCGCCGAGGCCAGGCAGCCGGAAAGAGCAGGTGCCGTGGACATGATATGCCTGCGCACATACGCCGATAGGCGGGCGACGTCTTCATCGAGCACCGGGGAGCCCTGCGCGCGCAAATCAGCAGCTGGAACCCCTGATCGCCCCACTCGGCCTGGTCGAAAGGTCGCGCTCCCCGACCTGCATGTCGGCAATACCGCCGCAGTGCGCGCAGAACAGTGACCGCACATGGAATGATCAGAAGAGGGTGTCGCGGACTCGTAGTGGCCGGTAGCCGGTCGGGCCGAGCGCGGCCAGCTCGGCGGCGATGTCGACCTCGATTGCGCCGAAGAAGTTGATGTTCTCGCTGTGCGCCGGGGAGATGTGGGCCAGTACATCGGCGTCGATGCGGCGGCCCTGACGCCGCATCTGATCGACTGCGAGCCCGTAATACTCTGTGGTCCAGGCGATCACCGCGTTGGTGGCCAGGGTCAGGCACCAGGCTTGTTCGGTCTGGGCTTCCAAGTGACGGGCACGGAAGGCCCCTTCGTGGGCGTAGATGAGGCCGCGTTTGAGCGCGTGGATGGATTCGCCCTTGTTGAGCTGGCGCGAAATCTTGCGCCGATAGTCCGGATCGGTCAGGTAACGGGCGGCGTAGATGGTGCGGCGCATCGCGCCGTACTCCTTGAGAGCCGCCGCGAGAGCGTTCTGCCGACCCGACGCCGACAGCTTGCCGACCAGCAGCGACGCGGTGGCATGCCCGAACTTCAGCGACCCGGCCAACCTGAGCAGGTCGTCGTAATGCTCGGCGATCAAATCCAGATTCGACTTGCGTGTCAGCAGCGGCCCTGCATGCGGGAACCGCGCGTCGGCATCGGCACGCGGCACCGGCCGGTACAGGGTGATCTTGCCCAGGTCCCGGATGCGCGGGGACAGCTGCATCCCGAGCAGATCGAACAGCGCGAAATTCACCAGAGTGACCCCGTGGGTATCTGTCGCGTGCTCGGTGATCGGCAGATCCGTTGCGTTGCCCAGGATTTCATCGAGGACGTAGTGGGCTTCGCGGCGGGTGGTGACGATGACCTTGGTGCCGTAGGTGGTGTGCTGATCGGTCACGTGGGTATAGGTCGACAGGCCCTCCTCGGCGAAGAAGTGATTCACCGCGCGGGCGGTGGTTGATTTGCCGCGTGTGGGGAACCGCTGCCCGTCCGAGGACGACAGGGTGCCGGTGCCGAACACCGTGGTCAGCGGCAGTCTCTGGTGGTAGCCGATGATCGCCAGGTTCGCCGCGCGCAGCGTCTCCTCCCGCACATACCACTCTGCGGTCCAGGCCAGGATGTCGTAGGAGATCCCCGACGCCGCGGCCATATTGGTCAATCCGAGGTTGGTCGAGTAGGCCAGCAGGACCGCGATCAGATTGCGTTTCAACTCCGGGCTGCGGGCCTGCTTACCGCCCGCGTGGGTGAAACAGTCCAGGTAGCCGGTGCGTTTGTCCAGCTCGATCAACAGCGACACGATCGGCGCGAACGGCAGCATCTCGGTCAGCTCGGCCTTCAACTCGATGGCCTCGGTCGGGATGTCCTCGGCGGTCAAAGGGGAGATCACCAGATCACCGGCCTCGTCCAGGCGCACCGGTCCGTCACCGGCGGCGAGCATCTGTTCCAGCTCGGTGACCGCCGCATGCCATTCGTCGGTGAGTGCGGCCAACGCGGCAGCCGGGTCGGCAGGTTTGTCGACCAGACGGCAGAATTCGGCCCGCTGCGGCTGCCACTGCTCGGGCGTAAGCAGGTAGGCGGCCGGATCGGCGTAGCGGCGCGATCCGGGCACGAACACATCCCCGGTGCGAAGCCCGTCGCGTAACCCGAGCAGCACGCACAGCTCCCAATAGTGCCGATAGGCAACCGTATTCCCTGTCTTGCGCGCCTCCTCGAGATAGCCGCGCCACTTGGTCGGCACGAACCCCGTTGGCGCGTCGTCGAACACCTTCCGGCGACCGGTCGCATTCAGTTCGCGCAGCATGTCCACCGCGATCAGCAGCTCCGTCGCCGCGGTACCGCCGGCGAACCGGACCGCCGACAACACCGCCGGAGTGAACTTCCGCAGATACGAATACGACGAATCCAGAGCGGCCAGATGCCCATGATCACGCGGCAACCGCGGCTTGGCCTGCACAATCGCGGCCCGCAACCGCTCCAACCCGATACCCCCACCCCGGATCAACCCGCCCACATCCTCGTCCGGGATCTGCGGGTCGATGAGGATAGCCAGCAGGTCATCCAGCAGCGCTTGCCGGTCCTCGCCGGTCTTGGCGCGGTCGGCCAGTTGCTCACGCATCCGATTCTCGGCGGCGCTGAACTTCCCCGACAGTGCCTGATCGAACAGCGCCACCACCTCATCGAGCACATCGGTGCCCGACTGCGCCAGCACCGTCAACAAGATCGGATACCGACGCTCAGGGTCACGCCGTTCCAGCGCTTGCCCAGTCAGGCGGCGACCCAGCGTGGCCAGAAACCGGCGACGTTCCGCCGGGAGCACCGACAGATCAAGGGTGTCCGCACCCAGACCTCGCACCAACCCCAGCTTCTCGACCTCGTTGCGCACCGCGGCCGCGGATGCCTCCACCGGGCCGGTCGCCAGCCACCGCAACCGTGACGCCCGGATCGAAGCATCGGTGACCAGCAGCGCGTCCAGCTCGGCGCACCGCTGCGGAGTCAGTTCGTGCGCGAGCCGATCGTAGGTCTCCCGTTGCGCCTGCTCACGCGCATGCACCACGCGGCGAACCACAGTGTCGGGACTGGGCCGGATCACCCGCGCCGAGATCAGATACTCACACCCCAACCGGAACAACAACGTCGGCGAATCATGCTCCATCGCCCGCGCCAACAAGAACTCGTCCAGCTCCTTCAACTCCATCGCCCCCGCCGGACGCCACCCCAAATACTGGGCCACCAGGCGCAGATGCTCGGTCCGCGTCTGCGCCCGCCGACCATACGAACGAATCAGCGACGCATCGACTTTCAACTGATCCGCCAACCGCGCCACCACAACCGGCGGCGCAGCGGCCACCTTGTCCGGCACGAACCCCAACCACGGCAGCGTGCACAGCACCACCGACAGACCCAGCCGATCCGCCGGTCCACGCCCCCGCACCGGCGCGACGAACGCGACATCGGCCGGGGTCAGCGTGAAGAACCGGAACAACTCCTCGCGGCTGACCTCCGGAAACTCCCGCAGACGCGCCAACTCCTCATCCGCGAACACCTGCGTCGCCACGAAACCCGACCTCCACCACGCCGACCAACCTCATCGGCAACCAAGCCAAGCACCAAACACGACGTTCCGCAGCCTGAACCAGCTATCACCGCGGGTCAAGGCAACTTCGTTGTTTTTCGCGCGATTACTACCGGAA
>NZ_BDBA01000301.1 GCF_001612745.1 Nocardia amamiensis NBRC 102102
GCACGGTGAGCCCGCGGGCATGGCCGCGGTGATCTCCTTCGCCACCGACCTGTTCGACGCCCCGACCGTCGCCGAGTTCGGCCGCCGCTACCTGCGCGTGCTCGAAGCCGCCGTCGCCGCGCCGGAGACCGCCGTGCGCGACATCGAGATCCTCGACGAGGCCGAGCGCGCCCGCGTGCTCACCGAGTGGAACCAGACGCGGCACGATCTGCCCGCGGCCACCGTGCTCGAACTGTTCGAGGAGCAGGTGCGGGCCAGGCCCGGCGACCCCGCCGTGGTGTTCGACGGCGGCACGCGCGCGGTAGATGAGTTCGGCCTTCCGGTCGAGCTCACCTACGCCGAGTTCGCCGCGCGCGTGAATCGCCTGGCGCGCAAGCTGATCGACGCGGGCGTCGGCCCGGAGTCGCTGGTCGCGGTCGGCATCCGCCGGTCGGTGGACATGCTGGTGGCGATCTACGCCACCATGACCGCGGGCGGCGGCTACGTGCCGATCGACCCGGACCACCCGGCCGAGCGCACCGAATACGTGCTGGACAGCTCGGCACCGGTGTGCGTGCTGACCACCACCGCGGACAACGTCACCGCCGCCGGCATCCCGGTGCTCACGCTGGACACCCTGGACCTCAGCGGATTCGGCGACGGACCGATCACCGACGCCGAGCGTCGCGCGCCGCTGCGCGCGACCAACACGGCCTACGTGCTCTACACCTCCGGCTCCACCGGCCGCCCCAAGGGCGTCGCGGTCAGCCACGCCTCGGTGGTCAACCAGATCGCCTGGATCACCGGCGAATACCGGATCGGCCCCGCCGATGTGATCCTGCAGAAGACGCCGGTCACCTTCGACGTGTCGGTGTGGGAGCTGTTCGGCACGCTGGCCGTCGGCGCCCGCATGCTGATCGCCGCGCCCGACGGCCACCGCGACCCGATGTACCTGTCGGAGATCATCGGACGGCACCGGGTCACCATGACCTCGTTCGTGCCGTCGATGCTCTCGGTGTTCGCCGGCGCCGCGTCCACGGCCGAATGCGCCTCGCTGCGTGCGGTTCTCGTCGCCGGTGAGGCGCTGCCGCCCGCGACCGTGACCGCGTTCCGGCAGTTCTCCACCGCCGCGGTGCACAACCTGTACGGTCCCACCGAGTTCACCGTGCACGCCACCGCGTGGCAGCTCAACGAGGTTGCGCCCACGACGGTGCCGATCGGCCGCCCGGTGTGGAACGCGCAGACCTACGTGCTGGACGAGGGCCTGAATCCGGTTCCGGTCGGCGTGCCCGGCGAGCTGTACCTCGGCGGCGCGCAGACCGCCCGCGGCTACCACGGCCGCCCCGACCTGTCCGCAGAGCGTTTCGTCGCCGACCCGTTCGGCGCGCCCGGCTCCCGCCTGTACCGCACCGGCGACCTGGTGCGCTGGGTGCAGCCGCGCGATCCGGAAGTCGGCAGCGCGGGCGCGCTGGAGTACATCGGCCGCACCGACTTCCAGGTGAAGTTCCGCGGCCAGCGCATCGAGCTCGGCGAGATCGAGGCCGCCCTGCTGGAGCATCCGGCCGTCACCCAGGCCGTGGTGCTGGTGCTGGACACGGTCGCCGGCGACCAGTTGGTCGCCTACGTGGTCACCACCGGTGGCCCGGTCGACCTGGACAACATCAAGAACGCGCTGCACCGCACGCTGCCCGCCTACATGGTGCCCTCGGCGATCGTGGTGCTGGAGGCGTTCCCGCTCAACGCGTCCGGCAAGCTGGACCGCAAGGCGCTGCCCGCCCCGGTGTTCGAGGTGCGCGAATTCCGCGCCCCGACAACGCCGATCGAGGAGATCGTCGCGCAGATCTTCGGTGAGGTGCTCGGCATCTCCCGCGTCGGCGTGGACGACGACTTCTTCGAACTGGGCGGCAACTCGCTGATCGCCACCCAGGTCGCCTCCCGCCTCGGCATCGCGCTGGACACCCGGGTGCCGGTGCGCATGCTGTTCGAGGCGTCCACGGTCGCGGCGCTGGCCGCGCGGGTGGAGTCGCACGCGGGCGACGGCGCACGCAAGGCGCTGGTCGCCAGGCAGCGCCCGGAGCAGGTGCCGCTGTCGCTCGCGCAGCAGCGCATGTGGTTCCTCAACCGGTTCGACACCTCCTCGGCGGTGAACAACATCCCGGTCGCGATCCGGCTGTCCGGTGACCTGGACATCGCCGCGCTGCAGGTCGCGGTCATCGACGTGATCGACCGGCACGAGTCGCTGCGCACGGTGTTCCCGGAGACCAAGAGCGGCCCGGTGCAGGTGGTGCTGGACGCCGCGCAGATCGTCCCGGACCTGACCCCGGTGCCGGTGACCGAGCACAACCTGATCGATCACCTGGTCGAGCTGGCCTCGATGGCGTTCGACGTGACCAGCGAAGTACCGCTGCACGCACGGCTGTTCGAGATCAGCGAGACCGAGTACGTGCTCGGCATGGTGGTGCACCACATCTCGGCCGACGGCTGGTCGATGGGTCCGCTGGCCCGCGACGTCATGGTGGCCTACGCCGCCCGCACGTCCTGGGAGGCCCCGGCCTGGTCGGCGCTGCCGGTGCAGTACGCCGACTACGCGCTGTGGCAGCGCGAGGTGCTCGGCGCCGAGGACGACCCGAGTTCGCTGATCGCCAACCAGATCCGCTACTGGACGCGCGAACTGGCCGATCTGCCGGACGAATTGGTGCTGCCGTCGGATCGGCCGCGCCCCGCCGTCGCCTCCTACCGCGGCGGCACCTACCCGTTCGTGATCTCCGGCGAGACCCAGCGCGCCCTGGTCGAGCTGGGCCGCAGGCACAATGCCTCGCTGTTCATGGTGCTGCACAGCGCGCTCGCGGTACTGCTGGCCAGGGCCAGCGGCACCGGCGACATCGCCATCGGCACGCCGGTCGCCGGTCGTGGTGAGGCCGCGCTGGACGACCTGATCGGCATGTTCGTCAACACCCTGGTGCTGCGTACCGCGGTCGATTCCGGCGACTCTTTCGCCGATCTGCTCGCGCAGGCCCGCGAGATCGACCTGCACGCGTTCGCGCACGCGGACGTGCCGTTCGAGCGGCTGGTCGAGGTGCTCAACCCGGCCCGCTCGCAGGCGCGGCACCCGCTGTTCCAGGTGATGCTGACCTTCCAGAACACCAGGCAGGCCAGCCTGGAGCTGCCCGGTCTCTCGGTCAACGGCATCGACTACGACGCCCGCCTGGCCAAGTTCGATCTGCAGCTGACCCTCTCGGAGACCCAGGACGAACTGGGCGAGGCGGCGGGCATGTCGGCCGAGTTCTCCTACGCGCTGGATCTTTTCGACGAACCGACCGTCGCGGCGTTCGCCCGACGCCTCGATCGCATCCTCGCGGCCGTGACCGCCGATCCGAACGTCCCGATCGGTGACATCGACCTGCTCGCGCCCGAGGAGCACGCGCGGGTGCTGGTCGATTGGAACGACACCGGACACCCGGTGGATCAGCACGCGACGCTGATCTCGCTGTTCGACGCGCAGGCGGCGGCAACGCCCGACGCGATCGCGCTGGAATTCGACGACGAGCGGCTGACCTATCGCCAGTTCCAGGAGCGGGCCAACCGCATCGCGCGGCAGCTGATCGGCGCGGGCGTCGGCCCCGAATCGCTGGTGGCGCTGGCGCTGCGGCGCTCGACCGAGCTGGTCGTCGCGATGTACGCGGTGGTGCAGACCGGCGCGGCCTACGTCCCGCTGGACCCGGACCAGCCCGCCGACCGCGTCAACTACATCATCGAGACCGCGCGGCCGCGGATGATCCTGTACCGCTCGGCGGACGGATTCGACTTCGACCCGCAGCCGCAGGTGACGGTGTTGTCGGTCGAGGGCATCGAAGGGGTGCCCGGCTTCGCCGCCACCAGCGGCGCGCCGATCACCGACGCCGAGCGCACGCAGCCGTTGCACCCGGAGAACACCGCGTACGTGATCTTCACCTCCGGCTCCACCGGACGCCCGAAGGGTGTGGCGGTCAGCCACGCCGCGATCGTCAACCGGTTGCTGTGGATGCAGCACCAGTACCCGATCGGTCCCGAGGACGCGGTGCTGCAGAAGACCCCCGCCACGTTCGACGTGTCGGTGTGGGAGTTCTTCTGGCCGTTGCAGACCGGTGCCAGGTTGGTCGTCGCGCGCCCGGACGGGCACCGCGACCCGGTGTACCTGTCCCAGATCATCGCCGAGAAGCACATCACCACAGCGCATTTCGTGCCGTCGATGCTCTCGGTCTTCGTCGCCACGCTGGGCAACGAGAACGGCGACGGTCTCGCCGCGCCGCGGCTGCGGCAGGTCTTCGCCTCCGGTGAGGCGCTGCCCGCGCAGACAGCACAGCGTTTGCGTGAGCTGACCGGCGCGCGGTTGCACAACCTGTACGGCCCCACCGAGGCCGCGGTCGACGTGACCTATCACGAAGCGACGGACGCGGATACGGTGTCGGTGCCGATCGGGCGCCCGGTGTGGAACACCCGCGTCTTCGTGCTGGACAGCCGTCTGCACCCGGTCGCGCCGGGTGTCGCGGGTGAGCTGTATCTCGCGGGCGATCAGCTGGCGCTGGGCTACCTGGGCCGTCCGGACCTGACCGCGGACCGGTTCGTCGCCAACCCGTACGGCGCGCCGGGTGAGCGGATCTACCGTACCGGCGACCTGGTGACCTGGACCGCCGACGGCGAGCTGGACTACCTGGGCCGCACCGACTTCCAGGTGAAGCTGCGCGGTCTGCGCATCGAGCTGGGCGAGATCGAGGCCGCGCTGCTGGCGCAGCCGGGTATCGCCCAGTCGGTGGTCGTGCTGCGCTCCGACGCCCACGCGGGTGACCAGCTGGTCGGTTACCTGGTGGCCGAGGCCGACACGACCGTCGACATCGACGAGGTGAAGGCCGCGCTGGCCACCGCGCTGCCGGGCTACATGATCCCGGCCGCGCTGGTCGTGCTGAACGCGTTCCCGGTCAACGCTTCCGGCAAGCTCGATCGCAAGGCGCTGCCGGCGCCGGTGTTCGAGGCCAAGGTGTTCCGTGCCCCGTCCACGCCGATCGAGGAGATCGTGGCGGAGGTTTTCGCCGATCTGCTCGGCGTGCCGCGCGTCGGCGTGGACGACGACTTCTTCGAGCTGGGGGGCAACTCGCTGGTGGCCACCCAGGTGACCGCCCGGCTGAGCGCGGCGCTGAACACCGACATCGGCGTGCGGGTGCTGTTCGAGGCGCCGACCGTGGCCGCGTTGGCCGCGCGGGTCGAGTCGCACGCGGGAACCGGTGCGCGCCAAGCGCTCACGGCCCAGGTGCGGCCCGAGTACCCGCCGCTGTCGCTGGCGCAGCAGCGGATGTGGTTCCTCAACCGCTTCGACGCCGACTCCGCCGCCGACAACATTCCCGCCGCGGTCCGGTTGGACGGTGCGCTGGATCTGGACGCGCTGCGCGGCGCGATCGCCGACGTGATCGCGCGGCACGAATCGCTGCGTACGGTCTATCCGTCCCGCGACGGCGTCGCCTATCAGCGGGTGCTGTCCGCGACCAGGGCGATTCCGGAGCTGGACGTGGTCGAGGTGGCCGAGGGGCAATTGCTCGGCGCTTTGTACGCCTTTGTCGAGCGCGGTTTCGACGTGACCACCGAACCGCCGGTGCGCCTGCGCGCCTACCGGCTCGCCCCGGACGACTACGTGCTGGTCGTGGTGGTGCACCACATCGCCGCCGACGGTTTCTCGATGCGTCCGCTGGTGCGCGACCTGATGACCGCCTACGTGGCGCGGACCTCGGCAGCGCAGCCGGGCTGGCCGCCGCTGGCGGTGCAGTACGTGGACTTCGCGCTGTGGCAGCGCGACACGCTCGGCACCGAGGACGATCCGACCTCGCTGATCTCCGAGCAGCTCGACTACTGGCGCGGCGCGCTGGCCGGTCTGCCGGACGAGCTGCGCCTGTCCGGTCGGCCGCGGCCCGCCGTCGCGTCCTACCGCGCGGGCACCCATCGCTTCCGCGTACCAGGTGAGCTGATCGATGAGCTGAATCGGGTCGCGCACGCGCACGGCACCACGCTGTTCATGGTGGTGCACAGCGCCTTCGCCGCGCTGCTGGCGCGGTTGAGCGGTTCCGACGACATCGCCATCGGCATCCCGGTCGCCGGGCGAGGCGAAGCCAAACTCGATGACCTGATCGGCATGTTCGTCAACACCCTGGTGCTGCGCGCGCGGGTGGACACCGCCGAGTCGTTCGCCGACCTGCTCGCCCAGGTCCGCGAGCGCGACCTGCAGGCGTTCGCGCACGCGGACGTGCCGTTCGAGCGGTTGGTCGAGGTGCTCAACCCGGCCCGATCGCAGGCGCGGCATCCGCTGTTCCAGGTGATGCTGTCGTTCCAGAATCTGGGCCGCACCGCGCTGGAGCTGCCCGGCCTGACCGTCTCCGAGCTGGGCATCGACCAGCCGACGGCGAAGTTCGACGTGCAGCTCACCCTCAGCGAGGTGCCCGGCGCCGAGACGGCGATGGACGCCGAGCTCGTCTATGCCACCGACCTTTTCGACGGCGCGTTCGCGGGCGCGTTCGCCGAGCGTTTCGTGCGCGTGCTGCACGGTGTCGCCGCCGACCCATCGGTCACCGTCGGCGACATCGACCTGCTGGACGACGCCGAGCGGTCGCTGGTGATCGAGCGGTGGAACGACACCGAGTTCCCGGTCGACGCCGCGCTCACCTCGCCGGTGGGCGATGCCGCCGCGACGCTGGTCTCGCTGTTCGAGGCGCAGGTCGCGCGCACGCCGGACAGCCCCGCCGTGACGTTCGAGGGGACGAGTCTGTCCTACGCCGAGTTCGCTGCGCGAGTGCACCGCCTGGCGCGCTGGCTCAAGAGCAATGGCGTCGGCCCGGAATCGTATGTGGCCCTCGGCATGCGCCGCTCGATCGACCTGGTGGTCGGCATGTACGCGGTGAACGCGGCGGGCGGTGCGTACGTGCCGTTGGACCCGGACCATCCGGCCGAGCGGATCGATTACATCCTCGAGACCGCGCGCCCGGTCTGCGTGCTGACCTCCGGTTCCGATCTGGAGACCACGGTCTCCCGGCAGGTGCGCATCGACCAGCTGGAGCTGTCGGAGTTCTCCGACGAGCCGGTGACCGACGCCGATCGGCACAAGCCGCTGCGTCCGGCCAACACCGCGTACGTGATCTTCACCTCCGGTTCGACCGGCCGCCCGAAGGGTGTGGCGGTGTCGCACGCGGCGATCGTCAACCGGCTGGTGTGGATGCACGCCGAGTACGGCTTGGCGGCCTACGATGTGGTGTTGCAGAAGACCCCGGCGACGTTCGACGTGTCGGTGTGGGAGTTCTTCTGGCCGTTGCAGGTCGGCGCGCGGCTGGTCGTCGCGAAGCCGGACGGTCATCGCGATCCCGCGTACCTGGCGGGCCTGATCGTCGACGAGCAGGTCACCACGGTGCACTTCGTGCCGTCGATGCTGTCGGTGTTCGTGGCGGACGAGCGCGCGGCCGAATGCACCAGTCTGCGTAATGTTTTCGCCTCTGGTGAGGCGTTGCCCGCGGTGACCGCGCAGAAGTTGCGTGCGTTGACCGGTGCGCGGTTGCACAACCTGTACGGTCCGACCGAGGCCGCGGTCGATGTCACCTTCCACGAGGTGACCGAGGACGACACCGTTTCGGTGCCGATCGGTGCTCCGGTGTTCAACACGCAGGTGTACGTGCTGGATTCGCGGCTGCGGCCGGTTCCGGTCGGCGTGCCGGGTGAGCTCTACCTGGCGGGCGCGCAGCTGGCGCACGGCTACGTGGGTCGTCCCGACCTGACCACCGAGCGCTTCGTGGCCAACCCGTTCGGCGACGCCGAGCGCATGTACCGCACCGGTGATCTGGTCGCGTGGACCGAAGACGGTGAGCTGGAGTATCTGGGCCGCACCGACTTCCAGGTCAAGGTGCGCGGTCTGCGGATCGAGCTGGGCGAGATCGAGTCGGCGCTCACGGCGCTGGAATCGGTGGCGCAGGCGGTGGTCGTGGTGCGCGCCGATGAGCGCACCGGCGACCAGCTGGTGGCCTATCTGGTGGCGGACCCGGACCGGGTGGTGGACGTCGAGTCGGTCAAGGCCGAGCTCGGCGCGCGGCTGCCCGGGTACATGGTGCCCGCGGCCTATGTGGTGCTCGATGAGTTCCCGCTGAACGCCTCGGGCAAGCTGGACCGCAAGGCGCTGCCGGAACCGGTCTTCGAGGCCAAGGTGTTCCGCGCGCCCGCGACGCCGGTGCAGGAGATCGTGGCCGACACCTTCGCCGAGGTGCTCGGCGTGCAGCGGGTCGGCCTGGACGACGACTTCTTCGAACTGGGCGGCAACTCGCTGGTCGCCACCCAGGTGGCGGCGCGACTGGGCGAGGCGCTGGATACGCAGGTTCCGGTGCGGGTGCTGTTCGAGGCGTCCACCGTCGTGGCGTTGGCCGCGAAGGTGGAATCGGCTGCCGGACAGGGTGGCCGTGCGCCGCTGGTCGCGCGGGAACGGACCGAGCTGGTGCCGCTGTCACTGGCTCAGCAGCGGATGTGGTTCCTCAACCGGTTCGACAACCAGACCGCGGTGAACAACATCCCGGTCGCGCTGCGGCTGACCGGTGCGCTCGATGTCGCCGCGCTGGGCGCGGCCATCCGCGATGTGCTCGCGCGGCACGAGGCGCTGCGCACCGTCTATCCCGAGGTGGAGGGCACCGGTTACCAGCGTGTGCTGCCGGTCGGGGAGGTCGTCTTCGACTT
>NZ_BDBA01000302.1 GCF_001612745.1 Nocardia amamiensis NBRC 102102
GGCCGCAGCCGCAGGCGTCACGTCGAGGGTCGCCTGCTCGGCCTTCGCCGGAGCCGCTGCGTTCGCGGAATCGGCCGCGTCGGCCTTCGCCGGGGCATCGCCCTTCGCGGTCTCCGCAGACTTCGCCTCGCCTTTGGCGGGCTTTTCCACCTTCGCCGGTTTCCCGGCGGCCTGATTTTCCTTGATGGCGGCGATCAGATCGCCCTTGCGCATTCCAGAGGTGCCTCGGATACCGAGCTCCCCCGCGAGGGCGCGCAACTGCGGCAACAACATTCCAGTCAGCCCCGATCGTGCGACGTCGGTGTGTTCGCTCATCTTCGAAATCTGTCCGGATTCACTTTCGCGGTCGCCCGTCGGGTTCGATTCCACGCCGGGTGTCGCGAGCAGGTCCGTATCTGTCACGGAAATCCTTTCCTTCCCTCGATTGCCGTGTGCTGTTTCGAGGGTTCGTCCCGCAGCCCGGGCATTCTTCCGGACTGGGATGCGTCCGTCCGGGCGCTATGTGCCGTATCACCTGCCCCGCCGGACCGGCGGCTTCTCCACCATTGGCGAAAGGTGGGGAGTGATCATTCCAGTTGCGCAGCTACGCAGCACCCCCATGGCCTGGAGGCTCGAGCCTGGAGCCTGCTGGAGCGATTGCCCTGATGAAGCACCGGCGTCTGATGCGCACGATGTACGGACTTGCCCAGAATAGCTGCATATTGCGAATCTCGGCAAGGCAGACTCGCCGTCAGTCGACCCGGACGCCTTCGGCGATACCCGGCTCCACCACGCGCAGGCCGTCGGATGCCGCGAGTTCGCGGAGTTCCGCGGGGAATTCGCTGGTGCTCAGGGCCAGGATGGTCGGCCCAGCGCCGGAGACGGTCGCCGCGATGCCCGCCGCCCGCAGGCGGCCGATCCAGGCCGTGGTCAGCGGTAGCGCGGGTGCACGCTGGGGCTGGTGCAGGCGGTCCGCGGTAGCGGGCAGCAACAGGTCGGGTCGCTGCGTCAGGGCGACCACCGCGAGCGCGGCGCGGCTGACGTTGAAGGCGGCGTCGCCGTGCGGCACGACCTCGGGCAGCAGGCCGCGGGTGTGTGCGGTGGACGAGCGCTCCTCGGGAATCAGCACGACCGGTCGCAGCGCGGAATGCGCCTCGAGCCGCACCGCGCGGTAGACACGACCGTGGTACTTCGCCTCGGGCGCGACATCGCGACCCGCGTCGGCGGCGAACTCGGTGTCGGCCTCGGTCCATGAGACCACGATTCCGCCGAGCACGCTGGCCGCCGCGTTGTCCGGGTGACCTTCGAATTCCGAGGCCAGCTGGACCAATTGATCGGCAGGCGTGGCCAGGGCGGGGTCCAGCTTCGCCGCGAGGGCGCAGCCGGCGGCCAGTCCACCGACCACCGCGGACGCCGACGAGCCGAGCCCGCGCGCATGCGGAATCACGTTGCGGCACACCACGTCGAGCCCGTCGGCCCAGACACCCGCCGATTCCAGGCCTCGCTCGATCGCGCGGACCACGAGATGCGAAGGGCCCCAAGGGACGTCGTCGGCGCCCTCGCCCTCGACCCGGATGGTGAGCCCGGAATCGGTGGTGCGCACCTCGATCTCGTCATAGAGACCCAGTGCCATACCGAGCGAGTCGAAGCCGGGGCCGAGGTTCGCCGTCGACGCGGGCACCCGCGCGGTCACGGTGAGACCGGCGGGCAGCGTCGCGCTCACGCCCGCGCCACGGTGGCGCTCGGTTCCGGTCTGCGCGGTGCGCGCTGTGTCGATGGTTCGCTCGCTACGCTCGCCCATGAGCTGGCTGTCGCGCGAACTCAACTCAGGCCAGCTCGAGTTCGGCGGCGACCGCGACCGGGTCGACCGGAATCGCCTGCACCTGCGGCATCCCCGACAGCGCCGTGTCGGGATCCTTGAGGCCATTGCCGGTCACGGTGCACACCACGGTGAGCCCGGGCTCCAGCCAGCCTTCCTTGCGCGCGGCGAGCACACCGGCGACGCTGGCCGCCGACGCGGGCTCGACGAACACGCCTTCGGCGGCCGCGACCAGGTGATATGCCTCGAGAATCGCCTCGTCGGTGGCGGCGCGGAACGCTCCGCCGGACTGCTCCTTGGCCTCGACGGCGCCGTTCCACGAGGCCGGCGCGCCGATCCGGATGGCGGTCGCGATGGTCTCCGGGTCCTTCACCGGCGCCCCGTTGACCAGCGGCGCGGCGCCCGCGGCCTGCACACCGAGCATGCGCGGCAGCTGACCGGTGACGCCGTCGGCGTAGTACTCGCGGTAGCCGCGCCAGTAGGCGGTGATGTTGCCCGCGTTGCCGACCGGGAGCGCGTGCACGTCCGGAGCCTTGCCGAGGACGTCGCAGATCTCGAAGGCCGCGGTCTTCTGCCCCTCGATGCGCGCGGGGTTCACCGAGTTCACCAGGCCGATGCTGGGGAAGTCGGCGGTGACCTTGCGGGCGAGCTCCAGGCAGTCGTCGAAATTGCCCTGCACCTGGATGATCTTCGCGCCGAGCATGACCGCCTGGGCCAGCTTGCCCATCGCGATCTTGCCCTGCGGGATCAGCACCGCGCAGCTCATGCCAGCGCGGGTGGCGTACGCCGCGGCGGACGCCGAGGTGTTGCCGGTGGACGCGCACAGCACCGCTTTCTGGCCGCGGTACTTGGCGTCGGTCATCGCCATGGTCATACCGCGGTCCTTGAACGACCCGGTCGGGTTCAGGCCCTCGACCTTGAGGTACACCTCGCACCCGGTCAGCTCGGACAGGTGCGGCGCGGGCACCAGCGGCGTTCCGCCCTCGTACAGGGTGACCGGCTCCCAGTCGGCCGCGCCGGCGAGCCGGTCGCGGTACGCCGCGATCAGGCCCGGCCAGCGGGAGTGCACTCCTGCCTGGGGCGCAACGCCAGTCGGACGCCCACCCGTCGCCGGGCCACCGCCGCTCATGGCGTCGCTACGCGACACTGTGGTCATTCTTCGGTGCCTTCCAATCTCAGAACGCTGGTCACGGATGTGACGGATGCCATTTCCGCCAGTGCGGCGACGGTGTCCGCGAGCGCCGACTCGGTCGCGTGGTGGGTCACCACGACCAGGCGCGCACCCGAACCGTGCCCTTCTTGACGGACGGTCGAGATGCTCACCTCGTGCTTGGCGAATTCGCCCGCCACTTTCTCCAGAACACCAGGACGGTCCTCGACCTGGAGGTTCACGTGATAGCGGGTGGGCGTGTCGCCGATCGGCGCGATCGGTAGCTCAGCATAAACCGATTCGCCGGGAGCGCGACCCCCGTAGAACTTGTTGCGTGCCGCCATCACCAGATCGCCGAGCACCGCGGAGGCGGTGGGAGCGCCGCCTGCGCCCTGCCCGTAGAACATCAGCCGCCCGGCGTTCTCCGCCTCGACGACGACCGCGTTGAAGGCGCCGGTCACCGCGGCCAGCGGATGTTTACGCGGAATGAGCGCCGGATAGACGCGCACCGAGACGCGTTCCTTACCGCCCTCGTCCGGACCGGGCTCGCCGGGGCCCGCGTCCACACGCTCGCAGATGGCCAGCAGCTTCACGGTGCAATCCAGCGCCGAGGCGGTCTCCAGATCCTCGGCGCTGATCCGCGAGATGCCCTCGCGGTACACGTCGGCGGCGGTGACCCTGGTGTGGAACGCCAGCGAGGCGAGGATTGCGGCCTTGGCCGCGGCGTCGTAGCCCTCCACGTCGGCGGTCGGGTCGGCCTCCGCGTACCCGAGACGGGTGGCCTCGGCCAGCGTCTCCGAGTAGTCGGCGCCGGTCTCGTCCATCGCGGAGAGGATGAAGTTGGTGGTGCCGTTGACGATGCCGACGACCCGGTTCACCCGGTCCCCGGCCAGGGACTGGATCAGCGGGCGCACCACCGGGATGGCACCCGCGACGGCGGCCTCGAAGTACAGGTCGGCGCGGTTGCGTTCAGCGGCCGCGGCGAGCTCGCCGGTGTAGTCGGCCAGCAGCGCCTTGTTCGCTGTCACCACGGATTTGCCCGCGTTCAGCGCGGCCAGGATCAGCCGGCGCGGCGGATCGATGCCGCCGATCACCTCGACGACCAGATCGACGTCCTCGCGGGCGACGAGCGCGTCGGCGTCGGTGGTCAGCAGGTCGGCCGGGATGCCGCGGTCGGTGCCGAGGCTGCGCACGGCCACGCCGCGTAGCACCACCGGGGCGCCGACGCGGGCACGCAGGTCCTCGGTGTGCTCGCGCAGGATGCGCACGACCTCGGTGCCGACATTGCCCATGCCGAGGACCGCGACCCCGATCGGGCGATCGGTTCCCCAGATGCCGTTCTTCGCGTTCGCCGTCACGCTTCCACCTCCAGGCTGAGCAGGTCCGCCACCGTCTCCCGGCGCAGGATCAGGCGCGGCTGTCCGTCCCGCACCGCGACGACCGCGGGGCGGGGCAACTGGTTGTACCGGCTGGACATCGAATAGCAGTACGCGCCGGTGGCGGCGACCGCGACCAGGTCGCCGGGGCTGACATCGGCGGGCAACCAGGTATCGCGGATAACGATATCGCCACTCTCGCAATGCTTTCCGACCACCCGCGCGACCACCGGCCCGGCCTGCGACGAGCGCGAGACCAGACGGCAGTCGTAATCGGCCTGATACAGCGCGGGACGGATGTTGTCGCTCATGCCGCCGTCGACGCTGACGTAGCGCCTGCGCAGGCCGCCGTCCAGCGAGACGTCCTTGATGGTGCCCACCTCGTACAGCGTCACCGTGCCGGGACCCGCGATGGCGCGGCCCGGCTCCACCGCGATCACCGGCACGGGCAGGCCCGCGCGTTCGGCCTCGGCGGCGACCAGCTTGCGCAGGTTCGCGGCGAACTCGTCCAGCGGCGGCGGATCGTCCGACGGCAGATACGAAATGCCGAGTCCGCCACCGAGATCCAGCGTGGCGATCTGGGCGGTGCGCTCGATGCCGAACTTGTCGATGGCCTCGCGCAGCAGCCCGAGCATGCGCCGCGCGGCGATCTCGAATCCGTCGATCTCGAAGATCTGCGAGCCGATGTGGCTGTGCAGGCCGACCAGGCGCAGGTTGTCGGCGTCGAAGACGCGCGCGAGCGCCTCCATGGCGTCGCCGCCCGCGATCGAGAAACCGAACTTCTGATCCTCGTGCGCGGTCGAGATGTACTCGTGGGTGTGGGCTTCCACGCCGACCGTGACCCGGACCAGCACGTCCTGCACCACGCCTGCGAGGCCGGCGACGGCTTCCAGGCGCTCGATCTCGATCAGCGAGTCGACCACGACGTGGCCGACCCCTGCGGACACCGCGGCCTCCAGCTCGGCGACCGATTTGTTGTTGCCGTGCAACGCGATTCGCTCGGCCGGGAAACCCGCGTGCAGCGCCACGGCGAGCTCGCCGCCGGAGCACACGTCCAGTGACAGGCCCTCGTCCCGGATCCAGCGTGCGATCTCACCGCACAGGAACGCCTTGGACGCGTAGTGGACGCGTGCGTTCGCCCCGAAGGCGCGGACCATGTCGCGGCAGCGGGAACGGAAGTCGTCCTCGTCGACCACGAACAGCGGGGTGCCGAACCGAGCGGCCAGCTCGTGCACCGGCACGCCCGCCAGCCGGACCACGCCGTCGGCGTCGCGAGCGGCGTTGCGCGGCCAGACGTTCGCGGGCAGATCGATCATCTGTTCCGGATCGCTCGGACGTTCCGGCAGATTCGGCGCGTGCGGGATCTCGGCGTGCCGGGGCCCGGCGGGGTGCGCACTCATGCCTCCGCCTCGCTGTCGCTCGGCTCCGGCATGACCGCGCAGGCGGCTGTGTCGATGGCTCGCTCGCTCCGCTCACTCATGCCTCCGCCTCGCTGTCGCTCGGCTCCGGCATGACCGCGCAGGCGGCTGTGTCGATGGCTCGCTCGCTCCGCTCACTCACGAAAACTTCCTTCCTCCGTCTGGTCCGGTGCCCGGTCACATGCGCTCCGGCGCACTGACGCCGAGCAGGCCGAGGCCGTTGGCCAGGACCTGTCGCGTGGCGTTGACCAGGGTCAGGCGGGCGGCGTTCGTCGGCGAGACGGGCTCGTCGCCCAGCGGCAGCACGCGCAGGTTCTTGTTGGTCTGGAAGCGGTGATAGGCGCCGGCCAGCTCCTCCAGATAACGAGCCACCCGGTGCGGTTCGCGCAGGCTCGCCGCGCTGGCCACGACGCGCGGGTACTCACCCAGGGTACGGATCAGCTCGCCTTCCTCGTCGGCGGAAAGCAGCGCGAGATCCGGCGTGACGGAGGCGTACTCGAACTCGGCGGCGTTCCGCGCGATGGACGCGGTGCGCGCGTGCGCGTATTGCACGTAGTAGACCGGGTTCTCGTTGCTCTGGCTGGCCCACAGATTCAAGTCGATGTCGATGCTCGAGTTCACCGACGAGCGCACCAGCGAGTACCGCGCCGCGTCCACGCCGATCGCCTCGACCAGGTCGTCGAGCGTGACGACGGTGCCGGCGCGCTTGCTCATCCGCACCGCGACACCGTCGCGCAGCAGGTTCACCATCTGTCCGATCAGCACCTCGACGGTGGCCGGGTCATCGCCGAACGCGGCCGCGGCGGCCTTCAACCTGCCGATGTAGCCGTGGTGGTCGGCGCCGAGCATGTAGATGCACAGATCGAAGCCGCGCGAACGCTTGTTCTGGAAGTAGGCGATGTCACCGGCGATGTAGGCGGCCTTGCCGTCGCTCTTGATGACCACCCGGTCCTGATCGTCCCCGTATCCGGAGCTGGCGATCCACCAGGCGCCGTCCTTCTCGTACAGGTCGCCGGAGTTCTTCAGCTTCTCCACCGCCTGCTCGACCGCACCGGAGGCGAACAGCGAGCTCTCGTTGAAGTAGACGTCGAAGTCGGTGCCGAACTCGTGCAGCGACTCCTTGATGTGCGCGAACATCAGCTCTACGCCCTCGGCGCGGAACAGTTCCAGGCGCTCGGCCTCGGGCTTGCTCAGCGCGCCGGGGTGCGCGGCCACGATCTTGTCGGCGATCTCGCCGATGTAGGCGCCCGCGTAACCGTTGTCCGGGGTCGGAGCGCCGGTGGCGGCCGCGACCAGCGAGGCGGCGAACCGATCGATCTGCGCGCCGTGGTCGTTGAAGTAGTACTCGCGCACCACGTCGGCGCCCTGCGCGGCGAGGATGCGGCCCAGCGCGTCGCCTACCGACGCCCAGCGGGTGCCGCCCAGATGCACCGGGCCGGTGGGATTCGCCGAGACGAACTCGAGGTTGATCCGGGTGCCCTTCAGCGTGTCCGCGGTGCCGTACGCGGCGCCGGCGGCGAGCACGCGCTCGATGATCGCGCCCTGCGCGGAGGCGGCGAGGCGGATGTTCAGGAAGCCGGGTCCGGCGACCTCGGCGGCGGCGACGCCGTCCGCGGCGGCCAGTGCGTCGGCCAGCCAGGTCGCCAGCTCGCGCGGCTTGGTTCCGGCGCGCTTGGCCACCTGCATCGCGACATTCGTGGCATAGTCGCCGTGTTCCGGATTACGGGGACGCTCCACGCTGACCTCGTCGGGCAGGACCGCAGGGTCCAGTCCACGTTCGACAAGCACCTTCGCCGCGGTGGCGCGAAGGAGATCTGCAAGGTCAGCTGGAGTCACGAGTCTCTATCCTATGGTCTTGGCGGGTGTACACCACGGGGTGGGCACTGCGCAGCCAGCGGATCCACCACGTCGAGAGAGCACAACGAGCGATGCCGAACAGTCCCAGCGCCAAATCGGCCAAGGCCGCCAAGGCCGCGGCGAAGTTGTCGGCTCCCCGCAAGCGGGGCAAGCAAGGGCAACTTCCGAAGAAGAATCGCCAGATTCCCTGGCTGGCCATCGGCGCGGCCGTAGTCATCATCGCATTGATCGGCGCCCTGGCCTACAACCTGGTCCCCAAGTACCAGGAGAAGGCGGAGCTGGACAAGTACACACCCAGCGCGGAGCGGAAAGATCCCTCCGACGGGATCGCGGGCGTGGTGAAGAAGGAGTACCCCGCGGGCCTGCACATCAGCGCGAGCCAGCGGGTTGCCTACGACCAGGCGCCGCCGTTCGGCGGCCCGCACGACCAGTCCTGGGCGACCTGCACCGGCACGGTCTACACCAAGCCGATCCGGGTGGAGAACGCGGTGCACTCACTCGAACACGGCGCCGTGTGGATCGCCTACAACCCCGACAAGGTGAACGCCGACGGGATCGAGACGCTGAAGGCGAAGGTCGAGGGCAAGCCGTACACGATGATGTCGCCCTACCCTGGGCTGGATTCGGCGGTGTCGCTGCAGTCCTGGGGGCATCAGTTGAAGCTGGACAGCGCTGATGACAAGCGGGTCGGCCAGTTCATCACCGCGCTGCGATTGAACTCCTACACCTACCCCGAGGTCGGCGCGGACTGCTCGACCATCGTCTTCGACACCGACAACCCGCCGCCGTTCGACCCGACTCCGCCCGGGCCCGATGCGGTGCCGATGGACGGCAAGGGCTTGACGCCGGACCCGTCCGAGGTCGGCGGCATGCCCCCGGGTGGCCTGCCGGGAGTGCCCGGCGTGCCCGCGCTTCCCGGTGTGCCTGGTGTGCCCAGCGCGCCGGCGCCGGGGCAGCCCGCACCGGGTGCGGGGCAGTAATGCCCGCCGACAAGGAGCCCGTCAACGACAAAAACGGACCGGGGCATGAGCCAGCGGTATCCGCCGGGAGTGTGTCCGCCGACG
>NZ_BDBA01000303.1 GCF_001612745.1 Nocardia amamiensis NBRC 102102
ACCGTGTGCAGCACAACTTGTCGCGTGGTCCTGCCAAAGGCGGTCTGCGGTACAGCAGCACTGTCACTCTCGACGAGGTCCGCGCGCTGGCGATGTGGATGACCTGGAAGTGCGCGCTGGTCAATGTACCGTACGGCGGGGCGAAAGGTGGGGTGCGCTTCGATCCGAAGCTCTATTCCACCAACGAGATTCAACGAGTGACCCGCCGTTACACCAGCGAGATCATGCCCTTGATCGGCCCCGTCCAGGACATCCCCGCTCCTGACATCGGCACCGACGAACAGGTAATGGCATGGATGATGGACACGTACTCAGTGGGCCAAGGCCATACCACTCTCGGCGTCGTCACCGGAAAACCCGTACCTCTGGGCGGGTCACACGGACGCGCCGACGCTACCTCTCTGGGTGTCGCCCATATCGCCCTCGCCGCCATGAAGCATCGGGGCATGACTCCGGCTGCCACCACAGCCGCTGTGCAGGGCTTCGGCAAAGTCGGCCGCGGCGCCGCGCGGTTCCTGGCGGATGCGGGGGTGCGAATCGTGGCCGTCAGCGACGAATACGGTGCGGTCCACAACCCCGACGGCATCCCGATTCTCGAACTGGAAGAACACGTTGCGACCGCTGGGCGAGTAGCCCGATTCACACATGCCGAAGACTTGCCCGACCGCGACGACCTGCTGTACTTGGGTGTCGATGTATTGATACCCGCGGCGGTCGAGGGAGTCCTGCATGCGGGCAACGCCCGCCGTATCGTGGCGAAACTGATCGTCGAAGGTGCTAACGGCCCCACGACGCAGACCGCCGATGAGATATTCCGCGAAAACGACCAACTGGTGGTACCCGACATCCTGGCGAACGCCGGCGGCGTGCTCGTCTCGTATTTCGAGTGGGTGCAGGCAAATCAGGCCTACTGGTGGAGCCGCACCGATGTGGAGAGCCGGCTACGGGACTGTATGAACGCCGCTTGGGGCCGGGTGGTCGCACACGCCGACAAATGCCAGGTGTCGTTGAGGCTGGCGGCAACCAGTCTGGCGGTAGAAACAGTCGCCACAGCACACCTGATGCGCGGCCTGTATCCGTGACGCCGCGGCAGGCCACCGTCGCATGGCACGCACCTCGCCCGATCACGAAGAACACCCTCGACACGGGAGACGATGATGAGTTTCTGGAGGTACCTGGCCGACCCCGCAGTCGCCGAACCGGCACGGCGATTCACCGCGGAGGTCGTCGACCCCGCCGCCGCCCGAATCGATCAGGACGACGTCTACCCGGTCGAACTCGTCGACCGGACCGCGGCGATGGGCTGGAACGCCATGACACTTCCCACCCGCTACGGTGGCCTCGGCGAACCGATGGGGAACGCGCTCGGTGTCTTCGAGGAACTCGGCGCGGGCAGCGCCGCTCTGGCGGTATCGCTGATCACCATTCTGCAAAGCCAGAAGATCATCGAGCTCTACGGAAGCGAAAGTCTGAAGGAACGGGTGCTGCCCCGCTATGCCGAGGGGTTACGCGCTTCCTACGCACTGACTGAACGAAGCCATGGCAGTGACATCCGCACACTCGACACCAAAGCCCACGGAAGCATCGCCCAGGGGTGGGTGGTCAATGGTGAGAAGGCGTTCATCACCTCCGGGTCGCAGGCGGAGTTCTTCGTAGTACTGGCTGAAACACCCGTCGGTGTATCCGCATTTGCGGTCGAGCGTGATACCGCGGGTGTCAGCACTCGTCGGACTCGCGACGCGCAGACTTTCGGGTTGCGTAACGGCCCGCACGTGAACCTCGTGCTCGAGAACGTCGAATTGCCCGGCGATGCGCTGATCGGCATGGAAGGCAATGGACTCCGCCAAGCCATGGTCACGCTGTCCAACAGCCGGACACTCGCTGCGGGGATATCGCTCGGCATCGCCCGTGCGGCCTTCGACAAGGCGTTCGACTACGTTTTGGAGCGCCCCGCCTTCGGCGGCAAAGTCATTGATTTCCAGGGTATTCAATGGTACTTCGCTGAAGCCGGGGCCGAGATCGACGCCGCTCGTCTGGTTGCTTACCAGGCAGCCCGCGATCTCGACGCGGGTGGCGACTATCAGCGGTCCTCCTCGGCGGCCAAATTGCTGGCCGCCGGGCTGGCCACCCGCGTGGCCAGCATGGCCGTGCAGGTGTGCGGCGCCGCTGGCACCCGGGAGACCTCGCCGTTCGGCCGTTACCTGCGAGATGCGAAGGCGTACGAGGTAGCCGGGGGCTCCGCGGAGGTGCTCAAGAACACTATTGCCAAGAGCTTCATCAAGGCCGCCCGGCCCTGACCCAGCCCAGCCATCCGGAGGATCGCCCCCATGCCCAAAGTTCGTGTCCACATCGACAACGGCATCGTGACAATAGAGTTGAACAACCCGGACCGGCGCAATGCGATCGACGTCGAGATGGCCGGCGAATTGGTCGACATTTGCGAAACCGTCGACAATACCCCAAAGATCGGCGGTGTGGTGATCCAGGGTGCCGGCGGGCAGTTCTGCTCCGGAGGAGACCGCGATGACCTCGACGACGTCACGCGCGCTCCGCTGAAAACCGCCAACTTCGACCGGATCTCGGTGCTCTACAACGCGTTCGTCCGAGTCGGCGGCCTGCAGGTCCCCACCGTTGCCGCAGTCCGTGGGGCCGCAGTCGGTGCCGGCTTGAATCTGGCACTCGCCGCCGACCTCAGAGTGCTCGCAACAAACGCCAGACTGATACCCGGATTCGTGCGACTGGGATTCCACCCGGGCGGCGGCCATATGCATCTGCTGCACCGAGCCGCTGGTCCGGACACCGCCGCCGCGATGGGCATGCTCGGCATCTCACTCGACGGCGTGGAGGCCCAGCGCGTGGGACTGGCCTGGACGGTATGCGCCGACGAAGACGTCGAGGCGAACGCCCGAGCACTGCTCGCGACAGCGGCCGCCGATCCCGAACTCGCCCGATTCGCAAAGAAGAGCTACACCGCCCAAACACGTTCTGCTGCTATCGACTGGCCGACGGCATTGAACGTCGAACGCGTCGCCCAACTGTGGTCGTTTGCCCGCGCGGGAGCTGCGGTCTCCTAGCGTCTCGGGCGGCACCTGTAGCAAACCGTTACCCCATCGCATCGAGGAGCAGCTTTGGATTTCGGCACCGACAAGATCGATCGAATCTGCCCGGGACCGAATCCTGGCCCCACAAGACCCACACGGTTCACCGTGCCCACCGGTGCCGTCGACACCCACGCACACGTAGTCGGCACACACTTCGTCCCCGAACGAAGTTATACACCTCCACCCGCGTCCGCCTCGGATTACCTACGGATGCTCGATGCCACCGGTATGAGCTACGGGGTCCTGGTACAGATCAGTGTGCACGGCACCGACAATCGCCTGATGCTCGATACGCTCGCCGCGAACGCCGAGCGGTTGCGCGGCGTTGCCGTGGTAGCACCGGATGTTGCCGATACGGAACTCGGTGTGTTGGCCGAGCACGGCGTAGTGGGGTTGCGCTTGAACACGCTGGCCGGCGGTGGATTCGGCTTCGACCGGATCGGTCGGTACGACAGCATCTGCCGGGAAATGGGCTGGCATCTACAATTGCTCACCAACACGCGGCACCTGGCCGAGGCGCACACGAGGTTGTCCAAACTGTCCGTACCGATCGTGATCGACCACATGGGCGATTTCGATATCTCCCGCGGAATCACCGCGCCCGACTGGAGGATTCTGCTAGGGCTGATGGCAGATGGCGCATGGGTCAAACTCTCCGGCGCCTACCGGCTGTCCGATGCGCCATCGTACTCCGACACCCTCGCGTTCGCTCGCTCGCTGATCCAAACCGCACCCGACCGGTGCGTCTGGGGATCGGACTGGCCACACGTCGGTTTCTGGGGTGAGATGCCCAACATCGCAAACCTATTGCACCTACTCGCGGAATGGGCGCCGACACCGGCCGTTCGGGACACGATCCTCACCACAAACGCGCACCGTCTCTACGGTTTCGGCTCCGAATGACCCCCGCAAGCTCCCATGGCGATCTTCTCGGCGCAGGCTTTCTCGCAGGGCGAGGCCACGGGGAAGTCCCACGCCGGACACCGGGCGCACCGGTCGGATCCGCCGTAGCACGGCTGATACGGACCTGGTGGATGCCCGCCGGACCTGCAGGCTGCCAGCGCCCACCATCGACATATTCGCCACCACGTTGCACGCGGATCACCTCCTGCGGCAGATTTCATGAGCATCGAAGCGCGGTCACTTCGCCGAAGAGGCCAGTAGTGCGCAATCCAGAATTGGGACTGTAATTTTTCTTCGGCTGGTCCGAAAATATCCCTCGGTGACCAGTGTTCGGGAGGTGATGCGGGCGTGATTGAGTGCCCGGCGAGGCGAAGCGAGCCGGGTCGGTAGGGCTGGCGGGTGCTGGTGTCAGGCTCCGATCGGGTCGAAACGGACGGTGAAGCCGAGCGTGTTGGCTTGCCGCACGATGCGCCGCATGGCGCGTTCGGGGTCCAGGCGAGTGAAGTAGTCGCCGCCGAGGTCCTGGTATCCGGTGTCACCGGTCAGCATGTGCCAGGCCGCGACCACGATGGAATGCTGGATCGCCACAATAATTTTCTGGGTTCCCAACCGGGGTCTGAGCCGTCGGTAGCGGGCGGCGAGGTAGGTATCGGTGGTCCGGCCCGCCGCTAGCGCGGCGATACCCAAGGCACCGTTGAGCCAGGTGTTGCCGTGGCGGGTCTTGCCGGATTTTCCGTTTCCCGGCGGACTCGCGGTGACCGGGACAGACCCCTGCCCACGAGGCGAAGTGCCCCGCGGTCGGGAACTGGCGCATGTCGCCGCCGCTCTCGGCGATGAAGACCTCCGCGACACCACGGCTGACGCCGGGAACGGTCTCCAGCAGATCAAGCTGACGGGAGAAAGGGCGCATCTGCTCCTCGATCCGCACCGAGAGTTCCTCGATCGCAGCACTGAGCTGATCGATACTTTGGAGTCGTAAAAGTAATAACGTGTTGTATTGCGTCTCAACGTGTTTCGTTGTGCTATGGCGGTGGTGAACGGCGTCGTCGCTGGTCTGGCCGAGCGTTTTGCGGCGTTGTTGCCGCATCTGAACGAACGGCAGCGGCGTCTGGCGTTGGCAAGCGAGGCCCGGGCGCTAGGGCATGGCGGGGTGCGGGCCGTGGCCCAGGCTGCCGAAGTCAGCGAAACCACCGTCCGGAAGGGTGTTTTCGAGCTGGAGGCTGGTGAGCAGCCGCTGCCCGACGGGCGGGTTCGGCGCTCTGGCGGGGGTCGCAAACCCGCCGAGGAGTTGGACCCGGGCCTGGTTGCGGCGTTGTTGACGCTGGTGGAGCCAGACGAGCGTGGGGATCCGATGTCACCGCTGCGCTGGACAGTCAAGTCGCTGCGGAGTCTGGCCGCGGAGCTGACACGGGCCGGGCATCCGGTATCCGCGCCGACGGTGGGCCGGTTGTTGAAGGCTCAGGGTTTCAGCCTGCAGGCCAGCGCCAAGACTCTAGAGGGAACCCAGCATCCCGATCGGGATGTCCAGTTCCATTACATCAATGAGCAGGTCAAGCGGCATCACGCGGACGGACAGCCGGTGATCAGCGTCGACGCCAAGAAGAAGGAGCAGCTGGGGCAACTGCCCAATGCGGGACGGCAGTGGCGCCCGAAAGGCGATCCGGTCAAGGTCGAGGACCACAGCTTCTATTTCGTCGGCCCGGAGGTTGAGGTGGCGATCCCGTTCGGCGTCTACGACATCGTCAACGACTCCGGCTGGGTGAACGTGGGCACCGACCACGACACCTCGGTGTTCGCGGTGGAATCAATTCGGCGCTGGTGGCGTTCCTGCGGCCGACTGGATCACCCGGACGCGGATCGTCTGCTGATCACCGCGGACTGCGGGGGCTCCAACAGCTACCGGTATCGGCTCTGGAAGGCCGAACTCGCCGCGTTCGCCGCCGAGACCGGCCTGACCGTGACCGTGTGCCACTTTCCGCCGGGCACCTCGAAGTGGAACAAGATCGAGCACCGGCTGTTCTCCCACATCACGATGAACTGGCGTGGCAGGCCCCTGACCAGCCACGAGGTCGTCGTCAACAGCATCGCGGCCACCCGAACCCGCACCGGGTTGCGTGTTCACGCCGAGCTGGACACCAACACCTATCCGACCGGGATTTCCATCAGCCGCGAACATGTCCGGTCACTGCCCATCACGACGCATCCGCAGCGGGGGGCCTGGAACTACACCATCGCCCCCGCCGGCCGGGCCGAGATCGTCGCCGGTGGTGCCCGGGACGCATCCCGAGCGCACGCTCTGGCGATGCTTGCGGACCCGAAGGCACCGGCATGACCCACAGTGAACTGCAGGCACTCTGCGCCCAACTCGCACCGGCGCAAGCAGCCGTGGCCGAGCAACGCAAATACCTGCAACGCGGCGGACCACGCCGAAAAGAACTCGGAGACCACGGCCGCCCATTGCTGACCCCCGCCGACAAGGTACTGATCACCGCGGTCTATCTGCGGCGAGCCTGCCCCCCAGAAAGTCATGGTCGAGCTGCTGGGAATCAATCCGAACACCATCGGCCAGGCGATCAGGGAAACCCGTGCCTTGATCGAGGAACGGCAGATCACTATTTCCCAGACCTCGCACTACTTCTCCACCGTCCACGACCTGCGCGGCTGGCTCGAAAACGATACTGCGACAGCAAGAATAGAAGCCTCTCGAACGTTGTCTCACCCCGCGCTGACGGGCATGACCAGCGGCGACTTCCAAGCCATGGTCGACCGGATCTCGGTCGGCTACCGCGCCACGATCGAATGACGCCGCCACAATCAACGCGGTGGCGACCGCCGACCCGGCACCCGAGGCGGTCTGTTCCGCCAAAAGATCACCGACGCCGACCGGATTCTGGCCACCGTGCTCGATCAGCGGAAGCTATGCCACCAACAGACCCTCGCAGAACTGTTCGAAGTCAGCCGCGGCACCATCCGCAACGCCATCGACGACGTCCTGCCCCTGCTCCACCAGGACGGCTACGCCATCACCCCATCCGAACGCCAATTCGCCACTGCCGCCGAAATCTTCGCCCTCGTTCGCACGCACAACAACCACGAATCGCCAAGTTGAATCTTTACGACTCCGTTCCAGATGCAACCGGCACAGAAACGCGTGATGCTCACCAAAGTTGCCGGTCAACGCCTGCACCAGCTGCGGGATCTTCGAACGCATCCGCCGCAACGCCATGTCCGCCAGCACCTCAGGGTCCTGTTCACCGTCGATCAGCGCGGCCAGCATGCGCTGGCCTGACTTGCCCAGCAGGTCGGCGGCCACGCCGGACAGTTTGATCCCCGCGTCCTCGAGTTCCTTCTCCAGCCGTTGAGCCTCACGGGTGCGTTCGGCCGTCAGCGCAGTGCGGTACGGGTCAGGTCCCGCAAGTGACGGATCGGTTCCGGGGGCACGAACGAGGCCCGCACCAGGCCGCATTCACCCAGCTGACACAACCAGGCCGCGTCGGACACGTCGGTCTTGCGGCCGGGCAGTCCCTTGACGTGGGACGCGTTGACCAGGATCACGTTCAGGTGATCCTCCAGCAGGTAGAACGCACCGCGCCAGTAATCGCCCGTTGCTTCCATCACCACCAACGTGACCTTCTCGGCGGCCAGCCAGTCCCGCAGCTCCAGCAGCGCGTTCGTCGTGGTGGCGAACGTCCGGACGACCTGGCTGCGTGAGCGTTTGCGCTTGCTCGTGCTCGGTGTGCGCACGCACGCCTTCAGGTCCATCTTCCCGATATCCAAAGCGGCACACCGCCCGCGCAGCAACTCCACACGATCCTCCGAAACCGACGACCTACCAAGGGCGTCCGTCCGGAGGGACCGCAGAGCCTCAAAGAGTCTGGTCCGCGTGCTCATGGCAACAATCGACAGTTCCTGTCAGCGGTCCCCGGCGTCATCCTCTGTCACGAACTCTGGGCATCAAGCCTGAATCGACGTGCCGGACGGACGCACGCCCATTTTCCCGCATCGACGGTGTCCGCGCAGCGGACCCGGTTCCTCTGTCCCACTTTCGGTGGTAGTCGGATTACGGTCTATGCCAGCATGATTCGGCTGGCGGAGAAGCTCGAATCCCGCGCGACCGTACATTTGGCGTTTGATCAGCTTATTGAACTGAAACTTCGTGGTTGCCTTGTTCGTTGAGGGCGTGTGAGTGATCGGGACCTGCGGCGGTTGTCGCCCGCTGCGCAGGAGGTGGTGCGGCTGCGGGTGGTCGCTGCGCTGGAGTCGGGACGGGTGCGCACCTACGGTGAGGCTGGCGAGATGTTCGGTGTCTCGCAGCGGTCGGTGGGCACGTGGTGGCGCAGGTACCAGGCCGGCGGGCGGGAAGCGCTTGCCGCACCGGTGAAATCCCGCATCGGCCGGGACGAGCTGATCAGCGCCGCCGATCGTGCGGTGTTGTTCCAGGCGATGGCCGACTACACCCCCGAGGAGTTGCTGATCGGCGGCCCGTTGTGGACCCGGGCCCTGGTGGCCGAGCTGATCCGCAAGGTGGTCGGGGTCGTCATGACCGAGCAGGGTGTGGGCAAATGGCTGCGCCGCCACGGGTTTTTCCCGCAGCGCCCGGCGCGACGTGCCTACCAGCAGAACCCGCAGAAGGTGT
>NZ_BDBA01000304.1 GCF_001612745.1 Nocardia amamiensis NBRC 102102
AGCCGCAGGTCAGCACCGCGACCGCGCCCAGCACGGCCGCGGCCGTACGCACCGGCCGCGACGGCGACAGCCAGGGCGCCGCGACCGCCAGCAGGGCCCCGGCGAGCAATTCCCAGGCGCGCGCGAAACTGTCGTAGTAGTTCCAGCCCTGGTGCACCGCGGTGCCGTGCGCCGCGTAGACGAAGGAGGCCACCGCGCCCGCCGCGAGGACGATCGCCAGCACCGGCCGCAGTGCGGCAGGACCCGCGAAACGCCCGCACAGCCGCGCCGCGAGTGCCACACCGAGCAAGGCGGCCAGGTAGAACTGCGCCTGTACCGCCATCGACCACAAATGTTGCAGCGGGCTCACGGACGGGTCGGCGGCCAGGTAGTCCGACCAGGACAGCGCCAGATGCCAGTTCTGGTAGTACAGCGACGACGCCAGCGTTTGCGCGGCGATCTCACCCCACTGGGTGAACGGAAGCAGCAGAACCGTCGCAGCGACGACCGCGGCGAGCACGGTCACCAGAGCCGGTAGCAATCTGCGGGCAAGTCTGCGCGCAGTCTCCAGGACCGGGACCGTGCCGGTGGTTTCCGCGGCGCGCAGCAGCGAGCCGGTGAAGAAGAAACCGGACAGGACCAGAAAGACGTCCACTCCGCCCGAGACCCGGCCGAACCATAGGTGGAACGTCACCACCAGCGCGATAGCCACTCCGCGCAGCCCATCCAGATCGTGCCGGTGGCCACTGTCCCTCTCGCGCGTCGGTGCCGCCGCGATGAGCGCACCCGGCCGTCGCAACCGGCTCACCACACGGGCGACCGTCACAGGACGCGTACGCTGCGGCCGGATCGGCAACCGGAAGTGACGGCTCGGCGACGAGCGAATGTACAGGACACGTCATCCCTCTTACCACGCGCGGTAAACCGTGGTCCACCAAGCCGGTTGGAGTGTCGTGCGGAAACGGCTGTGTCGAGACGGACAATTCGGTCACCTGTCGTCTCGGCGGCTACCCGGGGTCGATAGGGTGGAGTAGTGAACATTGAGGTGACACCCCTGCCGGGTATCGGTGTGCGCAAGGAGTTTCCGCTGGCCAACGCGCGGCGCCGGATCGGGGTGATCGATCATCGTGACGGCACGATGGACCTGATCGTGAGCAAGGCCGACAACGCCGACGAGACCGAACAGATTCCGTTGTCCGCGAAAGAGGCTGCCGTGCTGGCAAACCTGCTCGGTGCGCCGCAACTGGTCGAGCAGTTGCGCGAAGAGCACCGCCAGTTCACCGGTCTGACCACACGTCAGATGTCCATTCCGGATCGCTCCCGCTACGACGGGCGCATGCTGGGTGAGACCCAGATGCGAACGCGGACAAAAGCATCCATCGTCGCGGTGGTGCGCGGCGGGCAGCCGATCCCGTCGCCGGGGCCGGATTTCACCTTCACCGCCGGTGACGTGCTGGTCGTCGTCGGCACCGTGGAGGGCTTGGATGCCGCCGCCAAGATCCTGTCAGACGGCTGAGCGGCGATGGTGGCGCACGAGACCGCACTCGCGCTGATCCAGCTGGGCGCGGTGTTCTTCGGCCTGGGCCTGCTCGGCCGGATCGCCGCGCGCATCGGCATGTCGCCGATCCCGCTGTACCTGATGGGCGGGCTGCTGTTCGGCACCGGCGGCTTGGTCGAGCTGCGGCAGGTCGACGACTTCATCCACCTGGCCAGCGAAATCGGCGTCGTCCTGCTGCTTCTGCTGCTCGGCTTGGAATACAGCGCGGCCGAACTGGTCACGGGCATGCGCCGATCGTGGGCCGCGGGCGTGCTGGACATCGTGCTCAACGCCACGCCGGGCGTGCTGGTCGCCTTCGCGCTCGGGTGGGGTTTCACCGGTGCGATCGCGATGGCGGGCGTCACGTATATCTCCTCTTCGGGCATCGTCGCGAAAGTGCTCAACGATCTGGGCAGGCTCGGCAACCGCGAGACACCGGTGGTGCTGTCGATCCTGGTGTTCGAAGACCTGGTGATGGCCGGATACCTGCCGGTGCTCACGGCGGTGCTGGCCGGTGTCGGCTTCCTCGCCGGGTTGAAGACGTTGAGCATCGCCCTGGTCGCCGTCACGGTGGTGCTGATCGTCGCGCTGCGCTACGGCCGCTACGTCTCCGCGATCGTCGACAGCGAGGTTCGCGAGATCTTCCTGTTGAAGCTGCTGGGCTCCGCGCTGCTGGTGGCCGGAGCGGCCTCCGCGGTGCAGGTGTCCGCGGCGGTCGGCGCGTTCCTGCTCGGCATCGCGATCTCCGACTCGACCGCGCACAACGCCACCAAGGTGCTGGAACCACTGCGCGATCTGTTCGCGGCGTTGTTCTTCGTGCTGTTCGGATTGAGCACCGATCCGGCGACCATCCCGCCGGTGCTGGGCTGGGCGTGCCTGCTGGCGTTGGTCACGACGGCGAGCAAGGTCGCCACCGGATGGTGGGCGGCCAAGCGCGCCGGTGCGGGCCGCTACGGTCGGGCGCGTGCGGGCACCGCTCTGGTCGCCCATGGTGAGTTCTCCATCGTCATCGCAGGTCTCGCGGTCTCCTCAGGCGCCGTTCCCGGCGAGTTCGCGGCCTTGGCCACCACCTACGTGCTGCTGATGGCGGTCCTCGGCCCGATCGCGAGCCGAATAGTCGAACCGGTTCTCGCGGCGGCGCTCCGGCGCCGCAAGGTGTCGCCTGACCGAAACCTTCCGCAAGATACCCGTCCGGTTCCGATGTCCGATCCGTTCAAGACCTCTGGCGCACAGGAGAGTTGACTCGACCTCGGACAACGGGCTCATCCCGGCCCTGTACGGGCGCGAGACCTGGCCGAGGACGCGGGCATCCCGCTCGACCGGTTCGCCGGTCAGCCTCGGGTGGTTCGTCGGCAGGCATCTACGCGGGCTATTTCGCGGACCTGGACGGCCATCTCTGGGAGGTCGTCTACTTCGAGGAGCGCGACAGCTGATCCCGCCGGACAACCGCGGTGGCGGTGTCGCACCGCCACCGCGTCGGGGACTCAGTTGCGCACGGCCACAACGGAATCGAGTACGACGTCGACGGCGGGTGCGCCGTCGCCCGAACGGTCCTTGGCGCCCGCGGCGGCGATGGACGTGAGCACGTCCATGCCCGCGCTGACCCGCCCGAACGGGGTGTAGTCGGGCGGCAGCTGGCTGTCGCGGTAGACCAGGAAGAACTGGCTGCCGTTGGTGCCGGGGCCCGCGTTCGCCATCGCGACGGTGCCCGCCGGGTACGTGGCGCCCGCCAAGTTCTCGTCGGGGAAGCGATAGCCGGGACCGCCCATACCGGTCGCCGTCGGGTCACCGCACTGCAGGACGTAGATGCCCTCGGTGGTGATCCGGTGGCACTTCGTGTGGTCGAAGTACTGCTCACCGGCAAGGAACGCGAACGAGTTGACCGTGCGCGGCGCGCGCGCCGCGTCCAGCGCGATGGTCACGGTGCCGCACGTGGTCGCCAGCGTCGCCGTGTACCCCGCGTTGGGATCGATGGTGAGGCCGGGCTCGGCGGGCCACTGCTTGCCGTTCGGCTGACCCGCGACCGGAGCGGCACAGGTCGCCGGCGCTTGCTCCCGTGCAGGTCCTGGGTTCGCCGAGACGCCGCCGGCCGTGAACACCGCCACTGTCGCGCCCACCGCCAAGATGCCGATAACCCGCAGCGAGCGCCACGGTAGGCGACGACGTCCCGAGCGCTGACCGTTGAGAAGTTGTCGCGCCTGCACTTTGCTCACCGCTGAGAAATCTCCTTCATTCGGATTGCGCACCGGACGATGCAGCGCGAATCATTCCATTTCGCCCCGGGTGGCGTGGGCGTACGGCCCTAATACCCACCGTTCGGTGCGGCCAACCCTCGGTCTGCGTTGACGTCGGGCACCGGCGTCGTGGCGGACGGCCCGCACGCGTCGACCGCGTAGCGACGACTCGAAATTCTTGCCGATCTGCTGGATCGGGGCCGGATTAGTTTCCCCTGACGTATAACAAAGCATGGGAATCGTTCGATCGGCCCTTGTTCAAACGAACTGGACGGGTGACAAAGAGTCGATGATCGAGGCGCACGAGCAGTACGCGCGCCGGGCCGCCGCGCAGGGCGCGGCGGTGATCTGTTTCCAGGAGCTGTTCTACAGTCCGTACTTCTGTCAGGTGCAGGACACGGGGTTCCACGACTACGCGGAGTCGGTGCCCGGTCCGACGACGGAGCGATTCGCCGCGCTGGCAAAGGAATTGGGCTTGGTGATGATCCTGCCGGTCTACGAGCAGGAACAGCCGGGTCTGCGGTACAACACGGCGGCGGTGATCGACGCCGACGGCAGCTATCTCGGCAAGTACCGCAAGCACCACATTCCGCACGTCAACGGCTTCTGGGAGAAGTTCTACTTCCGGCCGGGCAACCTGGGCTGGCCGGTGTTCGACACCGCGGTCGGCAGGGTCGGCGTCTACATCTGCTACGACCGGCACTTCCCGGAGGGCTGGCGCGCGCTGGGCATGGCGGGAGCGGAGATCGTCTTCAACCCCTCGGCCACCTCCCGTGGCCTGTCGGGCTACCTGTGGAAGCTGGAACAACCTGCCGCCGCGGTCGCGAACGAGTACTTCATCGGCGCCATCAACCGGGTCGGCGTCGAGGAGTACGGCGACGACGACTTCTACGGCACCAGCTACTTCGTCGACCCCGAAGGCCAGTTCGTCGGCGATGTCGCCTCCGATTCCGAGCCCGAGTTGATCGTCCGTGACCTGGATATGGACCTGATCAAGGTGGTGCGCGATCGCTGGGCTTTCTACCGTGACCGCCGCCCCGACGCCTATGGGCCGCTGGTGGCCCCGTGAGACCGGGAGTGACGAGATGACGCGCACCTTCATCCGCGGCGGCACGGTGGTCTCCGCGACCGGATCACAACCGCTCGACGTGCTCGTGGACGGTGAGACCGTCGTCGCCGTCCTGCACCCGGGCTCCACCGCGCTCGGTGCGGACCTCGCCGCGGCGGCCGACCGGGTGCTGGACGCGACCGGCAAGTACGTCATCCCCGGCGGCGTGGACGGCCACACCCATATGCAGATGCCCTTCGGGGGCACGGAGGCCTCCGACACCTTTGCGACCGGCACCCGCGCTGCCGCCTGGGGCGGCACCACCACGATCGTCGACTTCGTGGTCCAGAAGCCGGGGGAGCGAGTCCAGGACACCCTGGGCTCCTGGCACCAGAAGGCGGCCGGACAGTGCGCCGTCGACTACGGCTTCCACCAGATCATCGGCGAGGTCGACGCCGAATCGCTGAAAGGGATGAGCGAACTGGTGGCCGAGGGGGTCACCAGCTTCAAGCTCTTCATGGCCTACCCGGGCGTCTTCTACTCCACCGACGGACAGATCCTGCGGGCGATGCAGTCCGCGGCCGACCTCGGTGCGCTGCTGATGATGCACGCCGAGAACGGAATCGCCATCGACGTGCTGGTCGAGCAGGCACTCGCGCGCGGGGACACCGCTCCCTATTTCCACGGGAAGACCAGGCCGTGGCAAATGGAGGAGGAGGCCACCCACCGCGCGATCATGCTCGCGCAGCTCACGGGTGCGCCGCTCTATGTCGTGCACGTCTCGGCCGAGCAGGCACTGGCGCAGATCGCGACCGCGCGCGACGCAGGGCAGAACGTCTTCGGCGAGACGTGCCCGCAGTATCTGTACTTGTCGCTCGAAGAGCACCTCGGCGCACCGGGTTTCGAGGGCGCCAAGTGGGTGTGCTCGACACCGCTGCGGTCCAAGGCCGAAGGACACCAGGACGCGCTGTGGCGCTACCTGCGCACCGGTGACGTCGCCACGGTCAGCACCGACCACTGCCCGTTCTGCATGAAAGACCAGAAAGACATGGGCATCGGTGACTTCAGCAAGATCCCCAACGGTATCGGCGGTGTGGAGCATCGCATGGACCTGATGTTCCAGGGCGTTCAGAGCGGGCAGATCTCGCTCGAGCGGTGGGTCGAAGTCTGCTGCACCACGCCGGCCCGGATGTTCGGCATGTACCCGCGCAAGGGCGTGATCAGCCCGGGTGCGGACGCCGACATCGTGATCTACGACCCGCGCGGCCACACCAGCATCGGCCTCGGCAAGACCCACCACATGAACATGGACTACTCGGCCTACGAGGGCTTCGAGATCGACGGCCACGTCGATACGGTGCTGTCCCGCGGCCGGGTGATCGTCGACGATGGCGCATACCTCGGCAGCGCCGGTCACGGCCGGTTCGTCAAACGCCAACTGTCGCAGAACCTGATCTGACGCGTCCCGACCGCGGAATGGAGTGCCGCATGGACATCGGTTTGGTGCTGCAATGCACGCCCCCGGCCTCGCGAGTGGTCGAACTGGCCCGGCTCGCGGAGACACTCGGGTTCTCGCACGTGTGGACCTTCGACTCGCATCTGCTCTGGCAGGAGCCCTACGTCATCTACAGCCAGATCCTGGCCGCCACCCGCAAGGTCATGGTCGGTCCGATGGTGACCAATCCGGCTACCCGGGACTGGACGGTGACCGCGTCGACCTTCGCCACCCTCAACGAGATGTTCGGCAACCGCACCGTGTGCGGTATCGGCCGGGGTGACTCGGCCGTCCGCACGCTCGGCGGTAAACCCGCCAGTCTGGCCACGCTGCGCGAATCCGTCGAGGTGATCCGGGAGCTGGCCAATGGCCGTAGCGCGCGGATGGGCGACACCGTCGTCCGGCTGCCGTGGGCGGCCGGTTCCCGGCTGGAGGTGTGGGTCGCGGGCTACGGGCCGCGCGCCCTCGACCTCACCGGCGAAATCGCCGACGGATTCATCCTGCAACTGGCCGACCCCGATATCGCGGCGTGGACCATCGCGCGCGTGCGAGCGGCGGCCGAACGCGCGGGCCGGGACCCGGCAGCGGTGCGGATCTGTATCGCCGCACCGGCTTACGTCACCGACGGATCGGACGCGGCCCTTGCGCACGCACGGGAGCAATGCCGATGGTTCGGCGGGATGGTCGGCAATCACGTCGCGGAAATCGTGGCGAAATACGGTACTGGCGGCGACATTCCGGCTGCCCTCACCGACTACATCGATGGCAGGCGCAGTTACGACTACAACCAGCACGGACGGGCGGGCAACGTGCACGCCGAGTTCGTGCCCGACGCCATCGTGGACCGTTTCTGTGTGCTCGGCACACCCGACGCCCAGCTGGCCCGGCTGCGCGAGCTGGAGGCGCTGGGCGCCGACCAGTTCGCGGTCTACCTCCAACACGACGCGAAAACGGCGACCTTGGAGACGTACGGTGAATCGGTGCTACCCCAACTTGCTTCTGATGTGACCGCCACCGAGTCGGCCGGTATCTAGCGTGGCCGATCACGTCTTCTATCCGTGGAGCGCCCAGGCCGAGCTGAATCCGGTCCCGATCGCCGGGGCGTCCGGCTCGTATTTCTGGGACGACTCCGGCCAGCGCTACCTCGACTTCTCCTCCCAGTTGGTCAACGTCAATCTCGGCCATCAGCACCCGGACGTCGTCGCGGCGATCGTGGACCAGGCGCAGCGCCTGGCCACCATCTCGCCGACGGTCGGCAACGAGGCGCGCAGCGAACTGGCCCGGCTGATCGTCGAGCGGGCGCCCGGCGACCTGAACCGGATCCTGTTCACCACCGGCGGCGCGGAGGCCGTCGAGCACGCGGTGCGCCTGGCCCGCAGCTACACCGGGCGCACGAAGATGCTTGCGGCGTATCGCTCGTACCACGGTGGCACGGGCGTCGCGATCGGCCTGACCGGTGAACCGCGCCGCTGGGGCGCGGAGCCGACCAATGTCGACGTGGTGCGGTTCTTCGGACCGTATCCGTACCGGTCGCCCTGGGACACAGCCGGTCCCGAGGAGGAAACCGCCGCCGCGTTGACGCACCTGCGGCAGGTGATCGAACTGGAGGGACCGCAGCACATCGCCGGACTGATCCTGGAGACAGTGGTCGGTACCAATGGCGTGCTCGTCCCGCCACCCGGCTATCTCGCGGGTGTACGCGCGTTGTGCGACGAGTTCGGCATCATGTACATCGCCGATGAGGTGATGGTCGGGTTCGGCCGGGTGGGCGAGTGGTTCGCGGTGCAGGCTTTCGGCGTCGAACCGGACCTGATCACCTTCGCCAAGGGGGTGAACTCCGGTTACGTTCCGCTCGGCGGCGTGCTGATGGCGGAACGGATCGCGCAGCGTTACGACCACGTGGTGTATCCGGGTGGACTGACCTACGCCGGGCATCCGCTGGCCTGCGCGGCGGGTGTCGCCTCGATCGCCGTGTTCGAGCGCGACGGGATCCTTGACCATGTGCGCTCGGTGGGCGCGGACGTGCTGGGAAAAGGGCTGCGGGAATTGGCCGCTCGGCATCCCAGCGTCGGCGAGGTGCGTGGGCTCGGCTTTTTCTGGGCGCTGGAGCTGGTGCGCGACCCGCGCACCCGGCAG
>NZ_BDBA01000305.1 GCF_001612745.1 Nocardia amamiensis NBRC 102102
GGCTAGGGTGATCCGGTCTTCGGTATCCTGCCGATCGCTGGGTGGGGTGAATCCTTGACCGGCACAGTCCGGTCATGTCGCCCGTTACCCACAATGCACCGACCCGTGGATCCAGGCTCCAATAAGTGCATCGTAGGCATTTCCCCCATACCGACCAGGTCGAGGGCATGGAAACCTTGCATCGGTGCGAGCACTCTGTTCTCCGAGAGTAGGAACGTGATTATGAATCGCGGCAGACTTGCCCCTTCATGCCTCGATAGTGGCGAATATATGCACCACCCATCGTCCTGAACCCGACCTCCTGGCAGCCGACGCTACGGCGCTCGGCCGGATCATTGCCGCGAATCCCGGCGCGACGCTGGCGGCGACATATAACGGGAAATCAAGGCATGCGAGGCGTTGGTGAGGTTTCGGAGCTCGTGTCGGAATGTCAGTAGCGGCAGCACTCTGGGTGAAGGATCTGATCACTGATGCTCAATGAACGGTTTACCGACTCAGCTGTTATTCGGATACCTGGCCGCCTGACGCCCGAAATTCTGGAGATAGCCGAAGACCCCATCGATGTTCGAATCGCTGATACCGCATGTCCACAGACCACACGATCTCGACTGTCGCAGGAGAGGCAACCGACCGAAGTAGGCCGTGCCGGTCGGGCCGCAGTCACCGGTCCCTTGATCGGACATGTCGATCGCTGGGACACCGTTGGCCGGAGTGAGAACGGTGTCCACCACATGGTCGGTGACGATAGCGATGACGTGCCCCCGAAGGTTGTGCGGGCCGCGGTGCTGGCCCGGCTATGGTCTCTTGCCCGAGAAGACTCGGGAGCGTCGGTCGCGGTATTGTCCACGCTGACAGCGATGCTGGGCACTCGGTTCGCGCCCGCAGTGCCGATGCCAGGGGGATGCATGCTCGGCGCGGACTCCTACCACAGCTCGTTCACCTATATAGCTGGTGCGCTGCGCGGGGAAGGTCACGCCTTCCTCGCTAACCAACGGATGCCTGCCGTGGAAGCGTTGCATGGTGCGGGTCTGACTGCGGCGTCACTTGATGATCGGGACGAACGCGTACTAGTCAGTGGAACCTCGCTGACGACGGCGGCAACTGCACTCGCACTGGCCTCGGTTCGGCGATCGCACGCGATCGCGGTGAACCTTACCGCGGTGTTGATGGATTTCCTCGGCTACGGTGCGGACTTTCCACCACCGGAAATGCTCCAGTTCGTCCCCCATCCGCAGGTCGCCATGGTGATATTGCAATTGCGCCATTTACTCGCTGGCTCGACCGAAATCGGCACTGCGCCCATACCCTACGACATATGCCTTTCGCCGGACCTGTTGGGTGCGGCCAGTGAATCGATCCGCCAAGCCGACATAGTTGTCGATGACGATCTCAACGGTTCCAGCGACACTCTCAGACGCTTCCCCGAGGGGGAAACGGTTCACAACCGCCATCTTCTCGATCAACCGACAGTATTCGCCACCGACCTACTCACCTCGAGCACCGTCATAATGGCCAACCTGGTCCAACTCCAACTCGATTTGGTGGTCGAACCACACCACACCAACAGCTCGCAAACGGAGGCACCCACCCCCGAACAGCATCGCGTACTGGAGCTGAAAGCACTGGCGATAACAACCACGGCGGCAATACGTCGCGCCACAACACCCCCATCCCTACATAGTGCCCCCGCCGACACCCCCGACCGAGATGCTGGCCCGTTCAGCACCCACCCCGCTCTGAAGACACTCGAGCTCGCCGCGGCAGTGCGCCAACTACACGGAATCCTCGCAGTAACCCTGCGACATGCACTGCACATCAGCGGTCGGCGACCAACAGCACGTGCCAGCACCGTAATCATCGACCAGCTCATCGAGCAGACACCCCCGCTCGACTCGGATCAGCCACTACTTGTCGAGATCCACCACGCCGCCCACCTACTCGACAAGATCTGGAGGCTGTAATGCATTCGGCTTGGTCGCAGCTATCGGTGGTGTCTTCGGCCTATCGCCGGGTTCGCGCAATTCGGTGCTCCGGTCAGCCATTGGCCATCCTTCAGACCCGCGGCTGATGGGCGCAGAAGTGCACAGTTGTTCGAGCTCGGCGACCGGGAATTCGTCGTCGGCGAGCGATTCGATACGGCATGGTGACAGCACGGCGACGGCCCATGCCGACCACCGGTTGGTGCTGGCCACCGAAGGCTGTGGTGTGGAAAAAACATGCGCGCCTCCTCTACAGGGAGCCAGCCTCGATGGCGACGAGGTCGGTGGCCGGTCTGATGGGGCGTCGCCTGTCGTTGATAACGACGGTAGACAACTGGCTGTATTGACCGATCCGGGTCGTCGACAGGGCTTTGGTGGGTGGCGGCGGCACGATCGTTGTGAAGAGCAACGGAAGCGTGCCGGGAGTTCCTGTATCGCCGCACCGGCTGGCATTCCACCACCGGGTGGGTGAGGACTTATGAGAGAAATCCACCCGAATGTACGTGCCGCACTCGATATGGCGCGGGAGTTGCGGCATCGCATCGCCGACATCCGCGAACGGGCCGACCGGATCGTTGCACGTCGCCCGTCTCCGAGCGGGTTGGTCATCCCCGAGGTCGACGCGATGGGGCGGCTGTTGGACCTGTATCTGGCGCCGGGAACCTGCGCCCGGTTCGGTAATCGGGACCTGACCGCCGAAATCATGGCCGCAATCACGGAAAGCGCCGAGGACGCGCGGCGGCAGTACATCATCGTCATGAACGACACCGGCGAGCTGCCACGGCCGCTCGCGGAAACCATGCGGGGATGGCGGGCCGGGACCGAGCCTGGCTGGCAGGTACCCAATTTCGGGAAGGCGGACCCGAGATAGATGGCGGGAGGGATCGACCGAGCATGTCCGACTACTTGGATATCGAACTGGAGCAGCTGCCCGTAATCGCCAAGCAGCACGATCTGGTTGCTGCGAACATCCGGAAGTGGGGCGAAATCCCGCATGCTTGGCTGGCCGACTTCCAATCGACCTACGGCATGATTGCCGAGCCGGTGCGGGCAGCTCTGGTGGACTACTACGAGCAGCGCCACGCCAAAGCGGAACGCCTCGCCGCTGACCATGAACGGACGCGAGACCAATTGATCGCGGCGGCGAGAGCACTCGAAGATGCCGATCAGACCGGTAGGAGCCAGATCACCCAGTCGGGTGGCTTCGATGTCGAAGGTCGTCGAGTCGGTCCGGCACCTGGTGCGCCCACGGATCTCGCGACATCGATGAGCGCGGGCCCTGGCACGCCGACGATGAACGGGGCCAGGCCGGGGCAGCCTTCCATCACCACACCCGAGGTCCCCGGCGTGCCCGGCCGAACCGGCCGCTTCGACCAGGACCGCCTGCCATCCGCCGCATCAGCACCACGCACCAACGAGACCGCGCCCGCCGCAGCCACCGCGCCGACCGGGACGATGCCGCCGACCGTCGGCAGATCGGAGCCCGACGCCGCCGACATACCCACAACGATGGTCGGCGACGCGAACAGTGCCCCTGGCATGAGCGTCAACGCGAGTGGTGCCGCGGGCACGGCCGACAGGATGCCTGCACCACCGGCGACGACCCCGTTCGCGGCAATGGTTGGCGTCGATGGTGCGGGCACAGCCGACTGGGCCCCTGCGCCCCTGGCGGCTGGCCCGTTTGCGGCAGTAGCCCATGCTGCCGAGGGTAGGCGGGTGCTGCCATCGTTGGTGGTAGGTCAGCGGGTCGACGAGGATTTGGCGCTCGCCCGGACCCTGCTGGCCGCGATCCTTGCCGCGGTGGCTGGTTCGGCGTCCGGTCTGGAGTGGGCGGTGGCGGTGGTACGGACTTCGGCCGGGCCGATCGTTGTGCTGACTTCCAGTGAGGGTCGTGGCTGGCTGCCGACCGGGCTGTTCCTGCCATCGGAGGTCATCCTGCCGTGGAGGTGGGACTCAGTCCTCGGCACTGCCGGCCGGGAGGCCGTCGCGGGATTGGAGGGGATCAGCGACCCGGCCCGGATACTCGCCGAGTTCGGCTCGTTGGTGGGCAGCCGCGGGAGTGTCCGGATCAGCGCTCTGGTGTCGTCCGCGGCAATCGGCGACGACCTGCGCGCAACCCTGGGCGACGATGTCGCCCTCGAAGGCCGTGTCTCGGCCGCCGAGGCCGCCATCGATCTCACCTCGCCCGGTGTCGGACTGGTCGACCGGCTCGCGTTGGCCGGCTCGAAGGAGTTGCTGCGGCAGGCGGCGGTGCCCGATACGGAAATTCGGGCCACATGCCTCGAGCTCGCTCGAGCCGCGGACACGCTGGTTCGCGCCGCCGCCTCCAGCACCGCCGGGCAGATATCCACACGCCGCACCCGGCGGCAACAAATCCTCGATGCCCTGGACGCCGGCCAGACCATCCCGGCCAGCTGGTGGAACCAACTACGCGCCGCCGACGACATGACCGCGGCCGCGCTGCGGGCACGACGGGTTGACGTGTCCCACCTTCTTGTCAGTGCCCACCTGGACGTGCGCGGCACAAAAGCCCTGCGCGGCATGGTTTTCGAGCGCCGCGCCGACGAATTACTGCTGTTGCTCGCCGCGGGCGAACCCGACCGGCAAACCCTGCGCGATGTGCTCTACACCTACGGCCAGATAGTCGAGCACCCGCTGTTCCCCGCGGCAGCACATGCGGTGGTGGCTCCGGCGCCGAAGATGACCGCCACAGGTACGGCGGTCCCAGACGTCGAGGTTGCTGGCAGTGTCTGGCCTGATGCCCGCGGTGTCAGTGCCGTCAGTGCCCGTGCCATCGGCCTCAGCGGGGGCCCCCATCCATCGCCGAAATGTTGAACGGTCCAGCGGGATCCGCGGATTCCAGCGAAACAAGGAGAGTCTGATGAGCAAGGTGGACGACGTCGTCAATCAGATCAGAAAGGACTACGAGGCGTCGACCTCGGAGGACCCCGGTTTCCAGGACGACCAAGCCAAGAACGCGTTAGACGCGCTGGCCGGATTGACGGCGGCCGAGTTCGAGGAGGCCTTCAACCGACTCGATTTCACCGTGGCGTCCTATAAAGACAACGTAAGAGAGCAGCTCGTCCTCGATGCCGGCGACCTCAGGGATAAACCCGAATACAAGGGTATCATCGACGCGCTTGAAACCGGCGATCCGTCAGCGGTCGTCAACGCCAAGGGTGCGGCCGAGCCGCCGACTTTCGAGCGTTACGGCCTTGAGCCGTTTCGAAAAGCAGGAGAACATGCGCATTACGTTGACCTGCCAGCGCCGGCGGGGGCCAGTGCGGCGCTGAAAATTCTCATCAAGGACATCGAGTTCACTATGCAGTGGGGATTCGACACACTCGGTGCCGGCGATCCGGAGGCCGCACCCGACTTCACAGCGGTGCTCGAGGGCGGACAGGTTACTAATCTGAAGGGCTGGTCAGGAATTAGGGAAGCCTACCTGGACCTAAAGAAGGATCTGGACAATCAGCGGGCTGCGGAGACCAAAGCACTCACAGACGTCAAAGTCAACACCAGCGACGCTGCGATACTGAAGTCCGATACCTTCAAGAAGCTCATCAGAATCAAGGACGAACTCGCATCGGACCTAGAGTACGAGATTCCGAACACCACGCATACCGGCGACAAGATCACGGAAAGTTCCGGAGGCCCTCCCAATTCTGAGGTGCAGGTCACCGTCTTCGAGAAGAACACCGACAAGAATAGCGAGAGCTTTGGCAAATACTACCTGACCGCCGAAGCGGAGCAGAGATACTATGTCAGGGCCATCGACCGGGCTGCTGCTGACTGGGAGAGGGAATACGCAAACGCGACGGAGGCGTTCCAGAAAAAGGCCGATCGGATCGACAATGGCAATAATGGTAACGGAAGTAGCCCCGGCGGCAGCGGAAATGGCGGCGGTTCTCCGTATCCGGTCTCGAATGGGGGTGATGCGTACCCGGTCCAGGATGGTTCGGCACCATACGTTTTCCCGGCCGAGGATCTCAGTTCCATGTACGACGACTCGCTCACGGGGTCTATCGATACCGCGGGTTCGGATGGCTCGGACCCCGTTCTTGGTAGCGGTGTCGGTGACACAGCGTCAAGTGCCGATATCGGAGATACGGTATCGGGTACGGACCTCAGCTCTGCAGTGCAGGCGGCGCTACAGAATGGCGTTGGAACCGGGACCAAGACGGGAACTGGCACGACCACCAGCAATGTTGCGCCCGCCGCCGCTTCCAGTAGCACCGACACGATAGGGCCGATGATGATGAACGCTCTGTCACAGATGGCGAACCAACAGAACCGCCCCCTCCCTGACAACAGAGGTTACGCCGACCGGGATTCGCGTGAAACTCGCCAACGTGAGCGGAACCGCACCACGCCGACGGGCACCACCAACCCCACTGTTCAGGCGCCCCCTCCCGGGGTGGCCGCGCCAGCCTATCCGGGCACTCCGCCGCCGGATTTCCAAATCGACGGTAAGACTGTGACGGTGTCACAGCCGGTCTGGGATGCTTTACACAAGCAGGTTCAAAACGTAGCCCTCACGGCGGAAGACGCATATGGGGGGACCGCGGGAGAGTTGACAGCGACTAATCCGCCAGCGACGCCCGCTGGTCCCGGCGAGCTGAGGACCGGGGATATCCTAAAATGGGAGAAACATAGTGCGCTGATCGTCAAGGACCAAAATGTCCTGTATGTCGTAGACAATGGTCATCTCGTTCCGTTGGACCCCAATGACCCTCCACTGAGAGCGAAGTACGGGAACTTCACGGGCTATATTCACCCGACCGGTCTGGATGGCGTCGCCAGCGGCTCCCCCGGATCCCCGGAGCCACGTACGGCAACTACCAGCACGGCAGGACAGCCCGCCGGTCCACCACCTGTTTCCCCACCACAGATCTGAGCCGGAAAACGGGCGGGCCGAAGAAAAAGACATCGTCATCTGCGTGCTGTCGATCGTGTTCGCTGGTGTTGCGATTCTTGCGGGGTTCGACCCGGAACGAGATCGGTTGCAGCGTGATGTCCGTACCGTGTGGGGGTGCGGTGTTGGGGCGGGGTTCAACGCCGAACGCGTCGGGGTCTGCGGCGTGCTGAACGACTTCCGGGCCCGGGAGCGGGTTGGCGGTGCTGCTGCGGTGTTGGACGGGCTGGGGTGCGGGCTCCAGCCCACGCCCGAGCACCGTCGCCCGCTGCCGTGGTGTTGGACACCCGGCAGGGACGGCGCCCATTGTCGGCTCGACGACATCGATGCCTGCAGCGCCATCTGGGCATCCGGTGCGGGCGAACTCGCTACCCGCCTCGCCGCGGCCGTACAGCCTGCGCCTGCCGGAGTGGCGGGGCTCGGGTGAGCAACGGCATGACCAGGGTCTTGGCGCAGATCCTGAACGATCTGAAACGCCTGACCAGCAAGGCTGCCGAGGACTGGCGAGACACCGGCAAAGGCGTGGCCGGCTTTGCCGTGCGGGATGTCGATGAGAAGGTGCACCTCGACCAGCACGGCAGGCATGAGATCGAGAAAGCGAGCGACGGGGCACCGGAACCCAAATGGGCTTCCCCGTCCGGAGTGCTTGCCCCTCGGCCCGAAGTGCTTGCCCCACACCCGGTGACAGACCGATTGTCGGAATACCACAGATGGAAACCGGAAGTGAAGTGGTCGCCGCTCAAGATCGACAGTCCGTTTCCGTTATGGGCCAGGTCGGATACCGAGGACTCGATGCCTGCTCTAACCAGAAACCTGGAACTCAGCTGCATCGACATGCCGCTGTATGCCGCCGTCGAGTCAGCTGCCCTCACTCGCGCACAAGTCCGCCTGCTCTATAGCCGCGGCGACAGCGCCGAAGAATACAGTCGCTGGTGTGAGGGACTTCCCGACCTCCTCACTCCGCACGGTCGGCGGGAGTTCGAGGCTGGCGGCCCGCGCCCGCGCCGGGGTGATCTGGTTTTCTTGTACGGCTCGATGCTTCATGGAGCTCCCGAACAGTGGGTCCACGTGGCTGTAGCGACCGGCTGCGTCGATCCTCTCGGATCGCCCGTCCTGCATTCGTTCTACCGAGACCCAGAAATTCCGCTCAGCCGCGGAAAAGGCTGGGGTGGCACGGTAACAAGAGAAACAATGAGCAGTCTCAGCAAAGACTGGGACCGGACTGTCGCGGGGCTACGAGCCGAGTTCGGGCCGGGACCCTGGTAATCAGCCCAAAACTGCCAAACGGACAACAGATTCCGCGAGCCAGGACAGCCCGCCCGATCCGCGCTACCCGGCACCGCACCGGTCTTCATGTACCTGGTGACACGATCCTTAACGGTCA
>NZ_BDBA01000306.1 GCF_001612745.1 Nocardia amamiensis NBRC 102102
AGCGGCGCGACAACACAGTGGACCGACCGTCCGGACGAGGACGGGGTGCGGGCGATCGCCGATCTGCTCGCTCGGGCCACGGCCGCAGACGGCGTCGCCCCGATCTCGGAGCAGGCGGTGCTGTCGGTGACCTCCGGCGAAAACACCGCCGCGCGTCATCTGCTCGCACGGCGCCACGGCGCTATCGTCGGATACGCGAATCTCGTTCCCGCGCATGGCGAACACCCGGCGATGGTGGAGGTCGCGGTCGACCCACTCGCCCGCGGTCAGGGAGTGGGTACCGATCTGGTCACGGCCGCGTTTGCGGCGGGCGGTCCGGGAGCGCGGGTGTGGGCACATGGTGATCGGCCCGCAGCCAAATCCATCGCGGCCCGTCTCGGCTTGCGCACGGCGCGTGAGTTGTGGCAGATGCGGCGGTCTTTGGCTACACCGGAGCTACCGGAACTTGCCGTGCCGGACGGCATCGTGCTGCGCAGCTACGCCGGTCCCGCCGACGACCCGGAGTTGCTGCGGGTGAACAGGGCCGCCTTCGCCTGGCATCCCGAACAGGGTCGTTGGACCGAACACGACATCGAGATCCGCAAGGCCGAGCCGTGGTTCGACGCGCAGGGCCTGTTCCTGGCCTTCGATGCCGCCGCGCCCGGTCGGCTGCTCGGATTCCATTGGACCAAAGTGCATTACGAGGAGCGCCCACCGCTCGGCGAGGTCTACGTGATCGGCATCGACCCGGCGGCGCAGGGTCGCGGGCTGGGCCGGCTGCTCACGCTGGCCGGATTGCGCCACCTGCGCGACCGCGGTCTAGCGGAGGTGTTGCTGTACACCGAGGCCGACAACGCCGCCGCGGTGCGCACCTATACCCGTCTCGGATTCGCTACGGCGCACGTCGACGTGGCCTACGCGGCGGCACGGACTGAATAACAGGCGGCTGGTTCGGTGTCGGTGAGTAAAACTGGGGCAAACGTCACATTCACCAGGTGTAATCGCGCCGGGCTGTTCACCTTCCGTTCACCTGGTTCGGTCCAACTGTCAACCACGCGACCCTAGGTTGTGTGAGGGCAGCACACTGCTGCCTGGTGCGCAAGTTCCCCGCGAACAGCACCACAGCACCCGTCCGGGCCGGTGAGGGACCGGACGAGTTGGACGCCTTTCCGGAGGAATAGTGAATTTCAAGCGCAGCAGCGCCCTCGTTGGTGTGCTGGCCGTCGGCGCCATGACACTGGCGGCGTGTGGCAGCGACGACAACACCTCGACCGACTCGGGCAACGTCGCCAAGGTCGACGTCGCGTGTGGCGGTAAGAAGGCTCTCAAGGCCAGTGGCGCGTCGTCGCAGAAGAACGCCATGGAGCGCTTCATCGCCGCCTACGAGAAGAACTGCGACGGTGCCACGCTCAACTACACCTCGAGCGGTTCCGGCGCGGGTGTGAGCGAGTTCATCGGTAACCAGACCGATTTCGGTGGCTCCGACTCGCCGCTGAGCTCGAAGAAGGACGAGCCGAAGAAGGCCGCCGACCGCTGCGGCTCGCCCGCGTGGAACCTCCCAACCGTGTTCGGTCCGGTCGCGATCACCTACAACATCGACGGCGTGACCGACCTCGCGCTGGACGGCCCGACCGCCGCCAAGATCTTCAACGGCGCGGTGACCACCTGGGACGCCCCCGAGATCAAGGCGCTGAACCCGAACGCCAAGCTGCCGTCCGAGCCGATCGCGGTGGTCTTCCGCAGCGACGAGTCCGGCACCACGGACAACTTCCAGCTCTACCTGGACGCCGCTTCCGACGGCGCCTGGGGCAAGGGCGCCGGTAAGGCGTTCGTCGGTGGCGTCGGCGCCGGTTCGAAGGGCAACGAGGGCACCTCGGCCGCGGTGAAGAGCACCAAGAACTCGATCACCTACAACGAGTGGTCCTTCGCGAAGGCGCAGAACCTGTCGGTCGCGCGCATCATCACCTCGGCGAGCAAGGACCCGGTGACCCTGAGCGTCGCGTCGGCGGGTAAGGCGATCGAGTCGGCGAAGGTCTCGGGTCAGGGCAACGACCTGGTCATCGACACCTCCTCGTTCTACAAGCCGACGTCGGCGGGCGCGTACCCGATCGTGATGCCGACCTACGAGATCGTCTGCTCGAAGTACGCCGACGCCGACACGGCCACCGCGGTGAAGGCCTTCCTCACCTCGGCGGTCACCAACGGCCAGCAGGGCCTGGACGAGGCCGGGTACGTCCCGATCCCGGAGCAGTTCAAGACCAAGCTGACCACCGCCATCAACGCCATCTCCTGATCGCGAACCCATGACCGTGCACGACGAAGTTGCCGCCGCTGACCAGTCGGATTCGACCGGTCAGCGGGCGGGCGGAGATACTGCGCACATGCCGAGTAAGCCGAGCACCGAACCGGCCGCCGGGGCCGGCCGCCGTCACAGTCCGCGGGCGGAGATCATCTTCCGTTCGCTGGCCACGACGGCGGGGGCGATCATCGTCGCCTCCATCGCACTGATTGCGCTGTTCCTGTTGATCCGGGCGGTGCCTTCGGTACTAGCGAACGAGGCGAACTTCTTCACCAGCACCGAGTTCAGCACGACCGATGCCAAGAACCTACGGTTCGGCATCCGGGACCTGTTCATGGTGACGGTGCTGAGTTCGATCTTCGCCTTGGCGCTCGCGGTTCCGGTCGGCATCGGCATCGCGCTGTTTCTCACGCACTACGCGCCGAAGACACTGGCGCGCCCGTTCTCGGTGATCGTCGATCTCCTGGCGGCGGTGCCTTCGATCGTGTTCGGTCTCTGGGGAATTCTGGTTCTCGCTCCGCAACTGGAGCCGGTGCAGAGCTTCCTCAACGACAAGCTGGACTGGCTGTTCCTGTTCTCGGACGGCAACATCCCGCTGGCCAGCGGCGGCACGATCTTCACCGCGGGCGTTGTACTCGCGGTGATGATCCTGCCCATCATCACCTCGGTCAGCCGCGAGGTCTTCAACCTGACCCCCCGCACGCACATCGAGGCGGCCCAGGCGCTCGGAGCGACGAAGTGGGAGGTCGTCCGGATGACCGTGCTGCCCTACGGGCGCAGCGGCATGATCGCCGGTTCGATGCTCGGCCTCGGCCGAGCGCTCGGCGAGACGATCGCCGTGCTGATCGTGCTGAAGACGGCCGCGCAGCCGGGGCACTGGTCGGTGTTCGACGGCGGCTACACCTTCGCCTCCAAAATCGCCTCGGCGGCAGCGGAATTCAGTGAGCCGCTGCCCACCGGCGCGTACATCGCGGCAGGCTTCGTGCTGTTCGCGCTGACCTTCGTCGTGAACGCGCTGGCGCGCCTCGCCGCCGGCGGAAGGGTGAACGGGTGATGACCACCTCGACGTTGGACCGGCCGGTCAAAGCCCCCACGTTCCGGCATGTGAGCGTGGCGCGCCGAGTCCGCAACAACATCGCGACCGGACTGGTGTGGCTGGCCTTCGGCATCGCGCTCGTGCCGCTGGGCTGGGTGCTGATCATGGTGGTCACCAAGGGTTTCAGCGCCGTCGTCCGGACCAACTGGTGGCAGAACTCGATGAAGGGCGTGCTGCCCCATCAGTTCGCGGGCGGCGTCTATCACGCGATCTACGGAACCATCGTGCAATCGCTGGTCGCGACGGTCATCGCGGTTCCGCTGGGCATCATGGCCGCGATATATCTGGTCGAGTACGGCCGCGGTGCACTGGCCAAGACCACCACGTTCATGGTCGACATCCTGGCCGGTGTGCCCTCGATCGTCGCGGCGCTGTTCATCTTCGCGCTGTGGATCGCGACGCTCGGGTTCCCGCAGAGTTCGTTCGCGGTGGCGTTGGCGCTGGTGTTGCTGATGCTGCCGGTGGTGGTCCGCAGCACCGAGGAAATGCTCAAACTGGTGCCCGACGAGCTGCGCGAAGCGTCCTACGCGCTCGGCATTCCGAAGTGGAAGACGATCGTGAAGATCGTGGTGCCCACCGCGCTGCCCGGCATGATCAGCGGCATCCTACTGGCCATCGCCAGGGTGATGGGTGAGACCGCGCCCGTGCTGGTGCTGGTCGGCTATAGCAAGTCGATCAACATGAACATCTTCGACGGCAATATGGCGTCGCTGCCGCTGTTGATCTACCAGGAGCTGGCCAATCCGGAAGCAGCCGGACGCGAGCGGGTCTGGGGTGCGGCATTGACCCTCATCCTTATCATCGCCCTCCTGTACCTTGCTGCGGCCGTCGTCAACCGGCTGCTCACGCGGAACCGATAGAAGCGGAACGGATTACCGAAAATGGCCAAGCGGATCGACGTCAAAGATCTGAACATCTACTACGGCAAGTTCCACGCCGTGTCCGAGGTTTCGCTGACCGTGCTGCCGCGCAGTGTGACCGCATTCATCGGTCCCTCCGGGTGTGGTAAGTCGACCGTGCTGCGTTCGCTCAACCGCATGCACGAGGTAACCCCGAACGCCCGGGTCGAAGGCGCGGTGCTGCTGGACGGCGAGGACATCTACGGCGCCCAGGTCGACCCGGTGGGCGTGCGTCGCACCATCGGCATGGTCTTCCAGCGGCCGAATCCGTTCCCCACCATGTCCATCCGGGACAACGTGGTCGCGGGGCTCAAGCTGCAGGGCGTGCGCAACAAGAAGGAACTCGACGAGGTCGCCGAGCGCTCGCTGCGGGGCGCCAACCTGTGGAACGAGGTGAAGGACCGCCTGGACAAGCCGGGCGGCGGCCTCTCCGGCGGTCAGCAGCAGCGTCTGTGCATCGCGCGCGCCATCGCGGTGTCGCCCGACGTCCTGCTGATGGACGAGCCCTGTTCGGCGCTGGACCCGATCTCCACCCTGGCGATCGAGGACCTGATCACCGAGCTGAAGAAGGAATTCACCATCGTCATCGTCACCCACAACATGCAGCAGGCCGCGCGTGTGAGTGACCAGACCGGCTTCTTCAACCTCGAGGCTCAGGGCAAGCCGGGCAAGCTGATCGAGATCGACGACACCGAAAAGATCTTCTCCAACCCCTCGCAGAAGGCCACGGAGGACTACATCTCGGGTCGCTTCGGCTGATTCCGACCACCGAACTCGTCGCGGTCGACGCGGCATAGCACGCGAATAGTCCTGGGCAGCCGAGTTGCTGCCCAGGACTATTTGCGTGCCTGCCTTTTAGAAACAGAATCGTTGCGATCCACTCGCGTGGCGCGGTGTTTCCGGGAGGGCGCCGCCCGGGCGTGAACGGTCGGAATCGGGTATCCGAGCGCCGCAGTGGGCACTGGATTCGGCTACCCGAGTCCGTGACCGACCCTACGAATGGGCGCCGGTCGCACCAGGCTCGCGGTTACGACTCGGCGTCCGGGTCCGGCGGAAGCACGCCGGTGACCAGGAAGATGACCCGGCGGCCGATTTCGACGGCGTGGTCGGCGAAGCGCTCGTAGTAGCGGCCGAGCAGCGTGACATCGACGGCGGCGGCGACGCCGTACTTCCATTCCCGGTCCATGAGCAGCGTGAAGAGGTGACGGTGCAGGTCGTCCATCGCCTCGTCGTCTTGGTTCAGTTGCGCGGCGCGCTCGGGGTCGCGCGTCTCCAGCACCTCCCTGGCGCCCGCGCCCATGCTGACCGCGATGCGGCCCATCTCGGCGAAGTAGCCGTTGACCGACTCGGGCACCGCGTGGTTCGGGTGGCGCCTGCGCGCCACCTTCGCCACGTGCAGCGCGAGCGCGCCCATCCGGTTGACGTCGCCGACGATCTGGATCGTGCTCACCACCTGGCGCAGATCGCCCGCTACCGGCGCCTGCAGAGCGAGTAGGGCGAAGGCCTTCTCTTCGGCGTCCTGAATCATCTCGGCGATCCGGTCGTGCTCACTGATCACCTGCTCCGCCAGAGCGAGATCGGCCTGGAGTAGCGACTGGGTGGCCTGATCCATGGCCGAGCCGGCCAGGCCGGCCATCTCGCCCAAGAGGTTGGCGAGCTCGGCCATTTGCTCGTTGTAGATGACACGCATGAAAGCTGACACTAGTTCGCCGCGCTGACCAAGTCACGAACACCGAGTGAATGACCGGTGCGAACAGTTAGCGCGCGTGTTGCCGCAGGCGGATCGCTCGCTCCGGCCGCGTCGCCGATCTCGGTCTCGAGTATCCGCGAACCCTCGGAAATGTGATCCGCGTCGCACAGCGGGCGCGGCCGTGCCCAGCATGCCGGATGGTTCTAAGGGGCCAGCTGCTACTTGCAGATCTCTTCGGCCGCGTTGACATGTTCCAGGTCCGAGGGCAGTACGGTCGGCGTCGAATCTTTCGAGGTGCTGGTCGCAACGTCGGTGATCGTGTCACCGACCGGCGTCGGTGCCTTCACGGTGACGCCGTTCGTCGAGTCCGCTCCAATGACGACCTCGACGATGCCGCCGAGATCGTCGGCGGCCTCGATGGTCGCGCCGGGGATCGCGGTGGCCACCGTGGCGGCCTCGGCTTCCAGGCCTTCGGCGTAGCGGACCTTCGTCGTCGCGGAGTTGCCGTTGGCGTAATTACCGGTGTTGTAGATCGTGAAGCCCTGGTTGCCGAGCTTGGTGGCGGCCGTGCGCGCCAGACCCTCGTATCCGGAGCCGTTGGACACCAACAATGAGACGGTGGAGGGATCCACCGCCGTGTATTTCGTCGGTGTCGGCGTGGCCGGGGTAGGAGCGGGTGTGTCCTTCGGGACGGTCGGCTTCTCTCCCGGCAGCGGCTGATCGTCGCGGATCGCCTTGAAGATCGCCTTGATGTCGGATTCGCGGGGGATCTCGTTGCCGTAAGACGTGGTGCCCGCGGTCGGGACGGTGATGAAGGTAACCGTGCCTGCATCGATCTTCTGCAGCGAGCGGCCCAGCATCAGCAGATCCTCGGGCCTGGTCTTTTCGTCGACCAAGGTGTGATTGGTGAACTCTTTGATGAAACCGTTCAGTTTGCCCAGATCGAAGAGCACCTTGCTCGCCAGTGCACCGCGCAGCAGCGAAGCTAGGAAGCGTTGCTGTCGGTTGATGCGGTCGTAGTCGCTGCGTTCCTCGCCGTAGACGTGCCTGGCCCGCACATAGTTCAGTGCGGTCTCGCCGTTGATGCGCTGCTTACCCGGCTTCTCGAGGATGGTGCCGAGTACATCGTCGATGAGCGGTTTGGTCGCGCAGACCTCGACGCCATCGATCGTGTTGACCATTGTCTCGAAGCCGGCGAAGTCGATGCCGATGAAGTGATTGATCGACGAGCCGGTGAGACGCTGGATCGTGGAGACGAGGCACGGCGGGCCGCCGAGATTGTAGACGGCGTTGAGCTTGTCGCCTATGGCAGACGGGTACTTCTCGCCGGTGCTTCTGTTTTTCTCACTGTCCCACCCGGTGCACTGCGGCCTGGTCACGTCCAGGTCGCGCGGGAAGGAGACCACGACGACCCGACTTCGGTTTTTCGGGATGTGGACGAGCATGGTGGTGTCGGCGCGGGAGCCCTCGGCGTCGTCCAATGTGCCTGCGCCGAGCTTGCCGTTGGCGCCTGCGCGCGTGTCGGTACCGACGAGCAGGTAATTCTCGTCGCCGAGCTGGGCATTGGAATCGACGATGTCCTGTGAGTTCTCGTCGAGGGCGGAGACCTGGGTGAAGCTGTCCGTGGTCGACCGCATGTAGCTCCAGCCGCCTCCGGTTGCCAGCAGAACCAGGACGGCGACCACCGCCATACCGGCTCGGCCGAAGGTCCGCAGGCGCTTGTTCCGGCGTTCGCGGGCGGCCGCCAGGCGCGATTGCGCGGGTGTGCCGACCGGCTTCGGCTGGGCTTTGGTTTCCTTGGTTGGCCAGCCCGCGCCCTTGCGCTTGGCGCGGGTCGGCTCGTCGAGCGGGGGGAGAACGTCGGTGACTTCTTCGGCCTGCTCCGGCTCGGGGCGAGGTGGGGGAGCGGAGCGCTCGGCTGGACGGCGGCTCGGGGCCGGGGCAGCGCCCGCGATGTCCTGCACCACCGGGGAGCTGCCGGTCGGTCGTGCGGC
>NZ_BDBA01000307.1 GCF_001612745.1 Nocardia amamiensis NBRC 102102
GACCGGCGGTACCCAGCGGGCCTCGGCGGGCGCGACACCCCAGCAGGCCGAGCCGGCCGAGAGCTGGGTGGGCGGCAGCGGGATGCCGGCGCCGTCGCTGTACACGGTGGCGCCGGCCTCGCGCAGCGCCTGCAGCGCCATGGCGGCCTTGCGGACACCGGTGACCAGGTGGATCTCGCGACGCTCCGCGCCGGGGATCTCGATCACCGGGCCGGACAGGTTGTTGGCGCGCAGGAAGCGGCGGACCTCGCCGGCCAGTTCGCCGGTGACCTCGATGCCCGACAAGTCGTCATCGGTGATCAGGCTCAGACCGTTGGCCGTTTCGGCGACCGTCCATCCGCGCTGGTTGTAGTCCTGCGCAGCGGCGGTCATATCGGCCGCCGAGACGGAAGTCGGAAACGTGGTGCGCACTGTCTTCTCCATTCCCCGGTAGATCTCTGGGTCCTGCGTTCATGGGTCGTATCGCCAAGGGCTGCCAGGAGCGTTACGCGATCTTCGGAACAATTTTCCGGAGTGTCGCCTAGGTCTCATTTCCGAGCGGATCGACCGCGTACCCCCTGGCGTCCCGCCGTGGCTCGCAGGTACTGCTACGCAGCTACTTTCGGCCGCCGGGCTGAACACGCGCTGGGTCGAAGCTGTGAAACTGCTGGGGACGGTGTGATTGATGTTGCATGCGCGAAAACTTCCCGGTCACCCTCGTTTCCGGGCTGGATCGCGCCGCCGCGAACGAGGAGGATTCTCGGCATGAGTGTCAGCGAGGTGCAGGCATGAGTGAGCGCAGCGAGCGAATCATCGACACAGCGTGCGGGTCGCGCATGCCGGAGCCGAGCGTCAGCGAGGCGCAGGCATGAGTGTCAGGCCTGGAGCGGATGAATCGAACGACGCCGGAGTCCATGCCGGCGGCGGGCACCCGGAGGAGTTCGAGGCCGAGTCGCGATGGTTCGTACGGAAGGCGGCCGAGCGGTACGCTCGCGACGAGCCCGAAGAGGAACTCGCCGAGCCGTTCGGCAGCCCGCGGGCGTTCATGCAGTGGAGCGAGGCCGCCGCGCGCGCCCTGCTCGACGTGCAGTTCCATCGCCCGGCGACCCGTACGCTGCTGCCGCTGGCCTACATCCTCGGGTTGGTGTTCGCTATCGCCGTGCCGATCGCGCTGACCGTCTCGATGTGGCGGGTTTCGGCGGTGTTCGGCGTGCTCGCCGCGCTGCTCGGGGTTCCGCTCGGCCTGACCATCGCCGCGGCCGTGCGCCTGGTGCTCGAATTCCTGGTGAACGCCTCGCGTCTGGCGACCAGGGTGCAGCACATCAGCGAGCTGGCCGACGATCTGTTCCAAGCGCTGGCCGATGTGGCGGAGCCGGTCAACCAGCTCTCCGAAGACGTTCGGGCGGTGCAGTTCTGGCGTTTCCGCAAGCGCGCCCCGCGCAGGTAGACAGCGCGAAATACGTTGCGCGGCAGTCGTTTGGCGCCGAAGTGACACCGACCTGGCTGAGACACGCGCCGTGACCGGTGTTAGCTTCGCTGTGAACAATGCTGTTCGGATGGCCCCGAACATCCATCGGGGGTATCCGAGCAGGGTGGCCGCGCGCAGGCCGGATGTGATCGGTCGCAGCGCGGTCGGTGTACGGATAGAAGGGGGGAAGTATGGGTTTTTCGCAGGGGACCACCGGTTCGACCATGCCGCGGAGGCAACTCGGCCGCCAGCTTCGCGATCTGCGCAACCGCGCGGGGATGACCACGCGGGTGGCCGCGCAGCAGCTGGAGTGGTCGGAGGCGAAGATCTGGCGGATCGAGACCGGGCAGACCTCGCTGCGCAGTCTGGATGTCGAGGCGATGTGCAAAATTTACGGAGCGCCATCCGAACTGCTGGAACCGTTAACGGCGTTGGCCCGCGAAACCAAAGCCAGGGGGTGGTGGACCGCTTATGGCGACGTCATCCCGGAGGGCTTCGAGGTCTACATCGGGCTGGAGGAGGCGGCCGCCCGGCTGTCCACCTACGAGAACGAACTCGTGCCAGGCCTGCTGCAGACCGAGGGCTACACCCGCGCGGTGCTCTCGGCGGCCCATCCGGACCTGTCCGCCGACGCGGTGGACCGCCGGGTGCGGCTGCGTCAAGCCAGGCAGGCGCTGGTCACCCGAGCCGGCGCGCCGTTGCGTTTGGATGTCCTGATCAATGAGGAGGTCCTGTGGCGGAACATCGGCGGCCCGGTGGTGACCGCCGAGCAGCTCGATCACCTGCGCCGCATGTGTGATCTGCCGAACGTCCGAATCCGCCTGGTGCCCATGGATTCCGGGTATCACGAGGGGATGAACACGGGCAGGTTCGTGCTGCTGGAGTTTCCCGAGGTCGGTTCCGGCGAGCTGCCCGAACCGCCCGTGGTGTACGTGGAGGCGTTCACCGGATCGATCTACCTCGACAAAGAGCACGAGATCACGCGCTTCCGCGCGGCTTTCGCGAGTATCGAGGCCGTGACGGTGGACGCGCGCGCGGGCATCGAGAACATGCGCGCGGCGCTCGGATAGCGCCGCGCGTCAGCACCTGGGCGGGCCCGGCAACTCCCACGTTTCGTTCAGGACGGCCCGATGGGTGGGCAGCGCCTGCTCGTAGACTTCGCGGCCCTTGTCGGTCAGGCAGACGAACACAGCGCGGCGGTCTTCGGCGCACATCGTGCGCCGCACCAGGCCGTCGCGCTCCAGCCGGGCCACCGCGCGCGAGAGCGCGCTCTGGCTCAGGTAGATGTCGCCAGCCAGATCGCTCATGCGGTAATCGCCGCAGTTGGCGTCGACCAGCCGGTCCAACGTCTCGAACTCGCTGAGTCCGATGCGATGCCGGCCCTGTAGTGCTTTCTCCAGTGCACAACTCACCGCCGCGTGCCGGTCGAGCAGCGCACGCCACTCGCCGACCAGTCCGGCCGGCGCGGCGGTGCGCCGGGCCGTGTGCACCGTGGACGGCTTCGACATGGCCCCATCCTAGTGGTCCGCGCCATCGTATGCAATCGCATTAATTGTGTTGGCATTTAATGCACATGCATGTAATGTCCTCCGCATGACTTCACCAGCAACGCTCTCGGCCGCCCCGGCGACCGATCCGACCAGATGGTCCGCCCGGCTTTGGGGCATGCTGATCACGCTGTGCATCGTGCTGTTCCTCGATGGTCTCGACGTTTCGATGATCGGTATCGCGCTGCCGTCCATCGGAGCGGAACTCGATCTGTCCACCTCCACCCTGCAGTGGCTGATCAGTGGCTACGTGCTCGGTTACGGCGGTCTGCTGCTGCTCGGTGGACGCACCGCCGACCTGCTCGGGCGGCGCAAGGTGTTCCTGATCGCGCTGGCGGTCTTCGCCATCGCGTCGCTGGTCGGTGCTCTGGTCAGCTCCGGTCCGCTGCTGATCCTCACCCGGTTCGTCAAGGGCCTGGCCGCCGCGTTCACCGCGCCGACCGGCCTGTCCATCATCACCACGAACTTCGCCGAGGGACCGGCCAGGAACAAGGCGCTGTCCATCTACACCGTGTTCGGTGCGGGCGGCTATTCCATGGGCCTGCTGTTCGGCGGTCTGATGACCGGTGTCGGCTGGCGCTGGACCTTCCTGCTTCCGGTGCCGATCGCGCTCGCCGCGCTGGCCGCGGCCTATGTGCTGGTGCCCAAGGACAAGCCCGCCGAAGACGGCGGCCACGACCTGTTCGGTGCGCTGCTGTCCACCGCCGCGATGCTGCTGCTGGTCTACACCGTGGTCTCCGCGCCGGAAGCAGGCTGGGCCTCGGTCCGCACCATCGGCTCGTTCGTCGCGGTCGCGGTGCTCTTCGCCGGATTCGTCGCGACCGAGCAGCGTGTGCGTTACCCGCTGGTGCGCCTCGGCATCCTGCGCAAGTCCTCCCTGGTGCGTGCCAGTCTCGCGATCGTCGCGGTGGCCGGGTCCTACTTCAGCTGGCAGTTCATCGTGACCCTCTACCTGCAGGACACCCTGGGCTGGTCGCCGCTGAAGCTGGCGATGGCACTGCTGCCGGTGGGTCTGCTGGTCGTGCTGTCGGCGTTCTTCTCCGACAAGCTGGTCGACCGGTTCGGCACGGGGCCGGTGATCGCGATCACCCTGGTCGTGATGGCTATCGGCTACCTGCTGTTCCTGCGGCTGGACACCGCGCCGTCGTATCTGACCATGCTGCTGCCCGCGGTGCTGCTCATCGGCATCGGCTGGGTCGGCTTCCCGGCGATCAACATCCAGGCCACCAATGGCATCGATGACGACGAGCAGGGCCTGGCAGCAGGCGTGTTGCAGACCGCCATGCAGGTCGGCGCGGCCATCGTGCTCGCGGTGACCACGGCGATCATCTCCTCCGGCGCGCACGCGGACATCTCGGCGGCCGGGATGCTCGACACCTACCGGCCCGGCCTGGAGTTCGTCGCCGGTGTGTCCATCGTCGGCGCGCTCGTCGCCCTGCTGGCCTTCGTGCCGAAATATCGCGGGCAGCAGCAGGCGACCGCCGAGACGAAGGAGCTGGAACTCGTCAGCTGAACGCCGCGCGTCGAGCGCCGTCACCGCACCAGGTGGCGGCGCTTCGGCGTTTGTGGCCGGCTCGGCCGCCGCTCGGCCGGACGCGGGCTACGTCCGGATGCGCCTTGTGCGACTCAGGAGAAGGGCGGGGCCACAGTGTCTTTGGCGGAACGGATGAAGGTGAGCTCCTTGCCGTCGCGGCCGACCCGGGGCCACTCGATACCCAGCGTGGGGTCGAAGGCATCGATATCCCGGTCGAACTCGGGCTGGTACTCCAGCGAGCACAGATAGGTGACCGTCGACTTGTCCTCCAGCGAGAGGATCGCGTGCCCGAGGCCCTCGGACAGGAACACCGACCGCCGGTCGACGTCGTCGAGCAGCACGCTGTCCCAGCGCCCGTAGGTCGGCGAGCCGCGGCGCAGGTCGACGACCACGTCCAGGAACGCACCGCGCACACAGGTCACGTATTTCGCCTGACCCGGCGGATCCTCGGTGTAGTGGACGCCGCGCAGCACCCCGGCCGCCGAGACCGAGCAGTTCACCTGCCGCAGGTCGAACGCCCGGCCGGTCGCCTTTTCGAACTCCGAGGCCTTGAATCCTTCGAGGAACATGCCGCGATCGTCGCCGTGCTGGCGCGGGGTGATCACCCACGCGCCGGGCACCGCGAGTTCTCGGAACTCCATGCTCACCAGTCCCGTCCGCGTTCGAGCAAATCGAGCAGGTAGCGGCCGTAGCCGGAGCGGATCATCGGTTCGGCGAGCGCGCGCAGCTGCTCGTCGTCGATGAAGCCCATCCGCCAGGCCACTTCCTCGGGCACGCCGATCTTCAGGCCTTGCCGCTCTTCGATGGTGCGCACGTAGTTGGCCGCGTCCAGCAGTGAATCGAAGGTGCCGGTGTCCAGCCACGCGGTGCCGCGGGCCAGCACGTCCACGCGCAGCCGGTCCTGTTCCAGGTAGGCGCGGTTGATGTCGGTGATCTCGTACTCGCCCCTGGCCGATGGCCGCAGCGAACGGGCGATCTCGACGACATCGTTGTCATAGAAATACAGCCCGGGAATCGCGTAGTTCGACCGGGGCATCTTCGGCTTCTCCTCGATGGACACCGCGCGCCCCTCGGTGAACTCCACGACGCCGTAGGCGGTCGGATCCGAGACCCAGTAGGCGAAAACCGCGCCGCCGTCGATCCCGTGGAAGCGGCTGAGGCTGGTGCCGAGCCCGGGGCCGTGGAAGATGTTGTCGCCGAGCACCAGCGCGGCGCACTGGGTGCCGATGTGGTCGGCGCCGAGGACGAAGGCCCTGGCCAGGCCGTCCGGCTCGGGCTGGACCACGTAACTCAAGTCGAGGCCGAACTGGCTGCCGTCACCGAGCAGCCGCACGAACGCGTCGGCGTCCTCCGGTGTGGTGATCACCAGGATGTCCCTGATCCCCGCGAGCATCAGCGTGGATAGGGGGTAGTAGACCATGGGTTTGTCGTAGACCGGGACCAGCTGCTTGCTCACCCCGCGCGTGATCGGGTGCAGCCGGGAGCCGGTGCCGCCCGCCAAGATGATTCCGCGCATGGTTGGAGTCTGCCAGTTTCGCGGCGCCGGGATTCGATGAGGTTCCGAGTAGTCTTCGATTCGATTACGGACGTTTCGTTTCCCCCTGCGTCAGGCGATCCTGTTGCGTAGGTCACGTGTGCACGATGTTGTGATCGACATCGTGTGAGATGTCAGCGCCGACAGCTCGCCTGGGCGATCTCGGTCCGGTCGTGACTCGGCGCGCCAGTGTGAGGTAGGTGCGCGATGTCCGACCTTGATGCCCAGTTCGGGCGCCGGCATGGTGCGCGAGCCGCGGCCGGAGACGGCGAGCCAGGCGTGGTGATGAATCCGGAGGGTCCCAGCGCGCAATCACGCGTGCTGTTGGCGGCGTGCATGGGTGTGCTGCGGCCCGTGCTGCGGACGTTCCCGGTCACCAAGGCGACCATTCCGATCGGCGCCGCCTCGGTGAACGGGCTGGCATGGTTGCGGCCGGAGCCGCGCGGCGTCGACCGGGAGCAGGTATCACTGAACGGTTTCCACCTGGAGATCATCCGTCCGGCAGGCGCGGCGCGTGCGCTGCGGCATGGCGCGCTGCTCTACACGCATGGCGGCGGTTTCGCGATCTGCAACACCCGCAGCCATCGGCCGATCGCGGCGAGCCTGGCCCGCCGCACCGGCCTCCCGGTGGTCAACGTCGAGTATCGCCAGTTGCCCGGCCGACGCATCGAGCAGTCGGTGCGGGACTGCCTGACCGCCTACCGATGGCTGCTGCGCCACGGCGCGAATCCCGCGCGGATCGTCTTCGCGGGCGACTCGGCTGGCGGATACCTCGCTTTCGCGACCGCACTGCGTGCGCTGGCGGCGGGACTGCCCGCACCGGCCGGGCTGGTGGGACTGAGCCCGCTGCTGGATCTGGACTACTGCGCGAAGCGGGACTACATGAATGTCGCGCGCGATCCGTATATCCCGTTGTCGGCCTTGGAGGCGGTGGTGCGCATCGGTGCGGAGGTCGACGGTGTCCTCGATCCGGCCCTGTCACCGGTGAACGCGCCGCTGTCCGCGCTGCCTCCGGTGCTGCTGATCGCCGCCGAGGACGAGGTGCTGCGGTTCGACTGCGAGCTGATGACGCAGCGGCTCACCGCGGCGGGCGTGCCGAACGCGCTGGAGCTGTGGCGCGGCCAGGTGCACGCCTTTATGAGCATCGCGCCGAACCTGCCGGAGAGCAGGGCAGCGCTGGCGCGGGTTTCGCGGTTCGTGCGGGCCCGCATCGAGGACGAACAGCAGGCTCGGACGGCCTGACCGCCCGGCCTCTCCGAGGCGAGCCCCGCCCCGCATCTGAACGGGACGGGGCTCGCGTCCGTCCGGGCTCGTTCGACCAGGCCAGCTGCGACGTGCTTGCGCAACCCAGATTTAATTTCCAAATCGAAGTTATCGAACTTGTATACGGCAGGTCAGGGCCTTGCAAATAGTTGTGGTTCCCTATTTGTTCAGAATCTGTTCATCTTTGCCATAGCCGCCGTAAATAACGCAAAGCCCCGCCACGCGGTAGCGCGGCGGGGCTTTGCGTTGGTTTTTCAGTTGTGTGCGTTCAGCCGGTATTACTTGGCCGGCGCGTTGAACGGCTGGTTGATCGTCGAGAAGTACTGGATCGCGGCCATGATCGCGACCGGAGCGGTCACGAACAGCTGACCGGCCAGGGTGCCCAGGAAGCCGACCGCGGCCGCACCGGCGATGCAGCCGGCGATCGGGCCCGCGCCGAACAGGCCCAGCAGCGGCCCGGTCAGGACCAGGCCCGCGCCC
>NZ_BDBA01000308.1 GCF_001612745.1 Nocardia amamiensis NBRC 102102
AACCGGTTGAAGCGCCGCCCGAACTCCGCCATGGTGGCCGGGTCGAACAGGTCGGTGGCGTAGATCAGCTCGGCGGTGATACCCGCCGGGGCCGGACCTGTGCCGTTGGTGGTTCCGGCGGGCGCGGCCGCGCGCTCGGAGAGCACCAGTTGCAGGTCGAACTTCGCGACATCGATCGGCAGATCGACACCGCTCACCGTCAGACCGGGCAGTTCCAGGGTGGTCTGGCCGGTGTTCTGGAACGACAGCATCACCTGGAACAGCGGATGCCGCGCCTGCGACCGCGCCGGGTTCAGGATCTCCACCAACCGCTCGAACGGCAGGTCCGCGTGCCCGAAGGCCGCGATGTCGGTGGCGCGCACCGAGCGCAGCAGCTCGGTGAACGTCGCATCGGGCCCGATCGGGGTCCGCAGCACCAGGGTGTTGACGAACATGCCGATCAGGTCGTCGAGCGCGCGCTCACCGCGACCGGCGACCGGGGTGCCGATGGCGATGTCGTCCTCGCCGGACAACCGCGACAGCAGGACCGCGAGCGCGGTGTGCGCGACCATGAACAGCGTCGCGCCCTTGGTGCGGGCGAGTTCGGTGAGGTGGGCATGGGTTTCGGCGTCGATCTGGAAGGTGTGGGTGGCGCCGCGGCCGGAGGCCACCGCTGGGCGCGGCCGGTCGGCGGGCAGATCCAGCTGCTCGGGCAGCCCGCGCAGGGTGTCCGACCAGAACGAGATCTGTTCGGCGATCACCGAATTCGGGTCGTCCTCGGCGCCGAGCACCTGACGCTGCCACAGCGCGAAGTCCGCGTACTGCACCTCCAGCGGACGCCAGGCGGGCTCGCCGCCGTCGACGCGAGCGCCGTAGGCGGTCATCACGTCGCGGGTCAGCGGCCCCATGGAGAAGCCGTCGGCCGAGATGTGGTGCACCACGAGGGCCAGCACGTGTTCGGTCGGGCTGATCTCGAACAGCCTGGCACGGAAGGGCACCTCGGCGGTCACGTCGAACGCGGTGCCCACCAGACGCGAGAGCGCTTCCGGCAGTCCGGCTTCGGTGACGTCGATCGGCGTCAGATCCGGGATGACCTTGGCGGTGGGCACGGTCTGCTGATGCGCGGCGCCGTCCACCTCGGGGTAGAACGTGCGCAGCGACTCGTGGCGGGCCAGCACGTCGGCGACCGCGATCTGCAACGCCTGCCGGTCGAGCAGACCGGACAGCCGCACCGCGGCCGGGATGTTGTCCACGGCCGAGTCGGGGTCGAAGCGGTTGAGGAACCACATGCGCTGCTGGGCCAGCGACAGCGGGACCAGCTCGGGCCGCTGCTGCGGCACCAGTGCCGCCCGTGCGCCCGCGCCCGCCTTGGTCTCCGCGCGGGCCGCGAGCGCGACCACCGTGGATGCCTCGAACAGTTCCCGGACACCGAGGTCGGTGTCCAGCGCGGCGGACAGCCTCGCGGCGACCTGCGTGGCGGACAGCGAGTTGCCGCCGAGGGCGAAGAAGTCGTCGTCCAGGCCGACCCGCTCCAAGCCGAGCACATCGGCGAAGGTGGCGGCGACGATCTCCTCGACCGGCGTGGTCGGGGCGCGGAACACCGCGGCCTCGAACACCGGCGCGGGCAGCGCCTTGCGGTCCAGCTTGCCGGAGGCGTTGAGCGGGAACTCCGCCAGCACGATCACCACCGACGGCACCATGTACGCAGGCAGCTGCCGCGCCAGATCCTCGCGGACCAGGTCGGTGTCCAGTTGGACGTCCGGCACTGTGCTCTGCGCGTCCTGCGCGGGGATGACGTAGGCGACGAGCTGATCGCCCGCGTGCGCGTCGGAGCGCACCACCACGACCGCTTGGGCGACCTCGTCCAGTCCGGTCAGCGCCGACTCGATCTCGCCGAGCTCGATGCGCAGACCGCGCAGCTTCACCTGGAAGTCGGTGCGGCCCAGGTATTCCAGCTCACCGTGCTCGGTCCAGGCCACCAGGTCGCCGGTGCGGTACATGCGCGCACCCGGCTGTCCGTACGGGTTGGCGACGAACCGGTCGCCGGTCAGGTCCGGACGCGCGACATAACCACGCGCGAGCTGGGCGCCCGCCAGATACAGCTCACCCGCGACGCCCACCGGAACCGGACGCAGGCGCGCATCCAGCACGTAGACCTGGGTGTTGAACACGGGCGCGCCGATCGGCACCGTCTCGGTGTCGGCGTCGACGACCTCGTGGAAGGTGACGTCGACCGCGGCCTCGGTCGGACCGTACAGGTTGTGCAGCGCGGCGCCGGTCAGGTCCCGCAACCGGTGCGCGGGCTTGGGCGGCAACGCCTCACCGGAGGCGAACACCAACCGGAGCGAACCGCAGCGCGCGGCGGCGGCATCCGCCACGAACACCGCGAGCATGGACGGCACGAAGTGGGTGACGCTCACCCGCTCCGCGCTGATCACCTCGGCGAGATAGGCCGGATCGCGATGCCCGTCCGGCTTCGCGACCACCAGCCGAGCGCCGATCTGCAACGGCCAGAAGAACTCCCACACCGACACGTCGAACGTCGCCGGCGTCTTCTGCAACACCACGTCGTCCGGACGCAGCTGGTAGGCGGTCTGCATCCAGACCAGCCGGTTGACGATCGCGGTGTGCGAGACCGCCACACCCTTCGGGCGGCCGGTCGAACCCGAGGTGAAGATCACGTACGCGGTGTTCGACCCACGCAGCGGCGCACGACGGTCGGCGTCGGTGACCGGCGCCTCCGACAGCCCCTTCAGGTCGAGCAGGTCGATGCGCACCTGCGCGGTATCGATGTCCAGATCGCTGCCGGAAGTCAGCACGCATACCGGATCGGCCGTGGCGAGAATGTATTCCGTGCGCTCGGCCGGGTGGTCCGGGTCCAGCGGCACGTACGCGCCACCGGCCACGGCGACGGCGTACATGCCGACAACCAGATCGATCGAGCGCCGCATACCCAGCGCCACATACGATTCCGCGCCGACCCCGCGCGCGATCAGCCAGCGCGCCAGCTGGTTCACCCGCCAGGAGAACTCGGCGTAGGAGAGACTTGTCCCCTCGAACGTGATCGCGGTCGCCTCAGGTGTGCGTTCGACCTGGTCGTAGAACATCGAGACCAGAGTCGCGCCGGCAGCGGAGCTACCCGACAGAGCAGCGGCCACATCGAATTCGGTGTCGTTCCAGCCGGACACCACCAGATCACGCTCGGCGGTGTCGAGCAGTTCGATGTCGCCCACGGAAACATCGGGCTCGGCGCTGATCGCGGTGAGCACCCGGGTCAGGCGGTCGGCGATGCGGCGCACCGTCTGCTCGTCGAACAGGTCACGCAGGTAGCCCGCGCGCACCCGCAGCCGCGAATCCAGCTGCGCGATCAAAGTCAGCGGGTAGTGCGTGGCGTCGGCCGCGTCCAGGCCGACCACCGCCATACCGTCGATGTCCGCGGCTTGGGCTTGCAGGCCCGCCGCGTCCACCGGGTAGGACTCGAACACCACGAGTGTGTCGAACAGTCCGCCGACGCCCGCGGCGGACTGGATGTCGGCCAGCCCGACGTAGTGGTGGTCGAGCAGGTCGGCCTGCTCGCCCTGGGTCCGAGTCAGCAAGTTCCGCACCGACTCCGACGGATCGAACCGCACCCGCACCGGAACGGTGTTGATGAACAGGCCGACCATCGATTCCACGCCGGTCAGCTGCGCGGGACGCCCGGAGACGGTGGTGCCGAACAGCACATCGTCGCGGCTGGTCATCCGGCCGATCACGATGCCCCACGCGGTCTGCAGGACGGTGTTCGGTGTGACGCCGAGCGATGCGGCCAGCGCGGTCAGCCGCGCGGTGGCCGCCTCGTCCAGGTCGAAGAAGTACTCACCGGACAGCGAGGTGATCTCGCGACCGGCGTCCGGGCGGGCCAGCAGGGTCGGCTCGCCCACACCGCGCAGCGCGTCCGCCCACGCGGCCAGCGACGCCGCGTGATCCTGCTGCCGAGTCCATTCCAGGAAGTGGCGGTAGGACCGGGCGGCGGGCAGCGCGGAGCTGTCCGCGTGCGCGGCGTAGAGCACCAGCAGGTCGCGCATGAGCAGCGGCATGGACCAGCCGTCGAGCAGGATGTGGTGGTTGGACACCACGAACTGCCAGCGGTCGGGCGCGACCTGGATCAGCGTGAAGCGGATCAGCGGCGGCGCGGTCAGGTCGAACCGCCGCATGCGGTCGGCTTCGATCTCCTCGGTCGCCGAGCCGGATTCGATCCGGTCGTGCTCGGCCCACGCCACGCGGACACCTTCGAGCACGATCTGCACCGGGTTGCCGTCACGGTCGGTGACGAACGCGGTGCGCAGGTTCTCGTAGCGGTCCACCAAAGCCTGTGCCGCCGAGCGCAGCCGGGCGGCGTCCACCCGGCCGGTGAGGGTCAGCACCGCCTGCGCGGTGTAGACGTCCACCGAGCTCGCGGCGAGGCGGGCGTGGAACAACAGACCGCCTTGCAGCGCCGAGAGCGGCCAGACGTCGGCCAGCGCTCCGAAGCGCCGCTCCCAACCGTCGATATCCCGCTGAGTACTGCGCACCAACGCGAAGTCGGACGGGGTGTGTCCACCCGCGCCGGTCGAATTGGCGTGGCGGGCAACCGCTTCCAGCGCCGCGGTCCACAGCTCGCCGAACTCGCGCACGTCGGCGGCGGTCAGCAGGGTGGACGGGTAGCCGATATTGGCGGTCAGCTTGTCGCCGACCACGATCGCGTTCACGTCCAACGGCGCCATCGCGGGCATATCCGCGTCGTAAGCGCCGCCTATGTCGCCGAGCGCATCCGATGGCACCCAACCGACACCACGCAGAGCCTCCGGCACGCTCGCATCGGAGACGCGGCCCAGGTAGTTGAAGCTCACCTGGCCGGGCAGCTCGCGCGGCAGCTCGGAGGCGGTCTCGGCGTTCAGGTAGCGCAGCAGGCCGTAGCCGATGCCCTTGTCCGGCACGGCGAGCAGCTGCTCCTTGACCAGCTTGATCGTACGCCCCATCGCCGTTCCACCGCTCAGCGCGGCATCGATATCGATGCCGGTCAGGTTGAACCGCACCGGGAAGATCGCCGTAAACCAACCGACCGTCCGGGATAGGTCGGCCCCAGGGACGACATCCTCCTCCCGCCCGTGGCCTTCCAGACGAATCAGAACGGAATCTGCGTGAATTCCCTTCCTCGACCACCACTTCGCTACCGACACGGACAACGCGGCCAGCAGACCATCGTTGACTCCGCCGTGGAACAACGTGGGCACGGTGGTCAGTAACGACTTGGTGACGTCGGCCGACACCTCGACACGATATTTCTCTACGACACCTGAGACATCGATGACCGGATCCAGCGGCCTCTCGGTGAGCAGCGGATCTGGGCCATCGACCACCGCTCGCCACCACCCCAGCTCGTCACCGCGGTCGACGGCGGCCTGCTCGAGCGCATGCGCCCAAGTACGCATGCTCGTCGCGGGTTCGACCAAGGTCGGCTGCTGTCCAGCTAACAGCTGCCCCCAGGCCGTGACGAAGTCCGGCACCAAGACGCGCCACGACACACCATCTATCACGAGGTGATGGGCGACGACGATAAGGTGGCCCGCTCGCGTCGGTTCCGACGGTTCCAGCCACACGAACCGGACCACCGCACCGGCTTCGGGGTCGAGCTGATCAAGAGCGTTATCCAATGCCGCCGCGGCGATCGCCGTCAATTCGTCGGCGCCCATCGCAGCGTCGAATCCGACTCGATCAACGAGCTTATGCACATCGACAGTCCCCGGTGCGGCGGTCTCGATGATCCAGGCCGCGGCTGCCCCGTGGGACAGCCGAGCGCGAAGCATGTCGTGGCGGTCAACGACAGCGGCGATAGTCCGCCCGATGCCTGCGCGATCAATGCCCAAGGGAAGCTCTAGGACCAGCTGCTGATTGAAGCGGCGATACGAGCCCCGCCGCTCGACCATGAAGCGCACCACAGGTGTGAGCGGCATGGTGCCGACGCCACCGCCCGGCAGCTCGGCCAACGCAGACGTCGTCTGGGTCTGTGTCGACGCTATTTCCGCCACCAAAGCCAGGCGCGCAACTGTGCGCTGTTCGAAGATGTCACGCGGGCTGAGGATCACACCGCGCGTCTTGGCCTGCGAGACCAGCTGGATGGATAGGATGCTGTCGCCGCCGAGCGCGAAGAACGAGTCGTCCACGCCGACGCGCTCCACGCCGAGCACTTCGGCGAACACTTCGGCGATGGTCTGCTCGAGCGGGGTGCGCGGCGCACGGAAGACGACCTCGGTCGCGAACACCGGCTCCGGCAGCGCATTGCGGTCCAGCTTGCCCACCGGGGTGAGCGGAACGTGGTCGATCACCATGATCGACGAAGGCACCATGTACCCGGGCAGGCGCTCTTCGACGTGCGCGGTCAGCGCCGCGGCATCAATCGAATGACCCTGCGCGGCGACAACATACGACACGAGCGACACCGCGCCCGCGGCATTCTCGAGCCCGAGGGTGACCGCGAAGTCGACACTCTCGTGCGAGGCGAGTGCGGCGTCGATCTCGCCGAGCTCGATACGGAACCCGCGGATCTTCACCTGGAAATCGTTACGGCCCACGAACTCCATTACCGGCGCACCGGAACCATCTCGGCACCAGCGCACCACGTCACCGGTCCGATACAGCCGCTCACCCGGAGCACCATACGGATCGGCAACGAACCGCTCCGCGGTCAGCTCCGGCCGGCCGAGGTAGCCACGCGCCAGCTGGATTCCTCCGACGTACAGTTCACCGGTTACACCTTCGGGCACCGGACGAAGACGGGTATCCAGCACCAGCGCCCGCATCCCGCGAATCGGGCCACCGATGGTCACCGGGTCGCCCGGCAACAGTGCATCGCTGATGTTCGTCGCGATCGTCGCCTCGGTAGGACCGTAGGCGTTGTGGAAGCGACGCATACCCGAACCGTCGGACGCAACAGACCACCTGGCGACCAGATCCGCCGACACCGCTTCCCCACCAGCAATGATCACCTGCATCGTGGCCAACGCCGCCGTATCCAGGGTCGCCAGCACCGACGGCGTGATCAAACCGTGCGTGACGCCCTCCCGCGAGATCAGCTCACCGAGTTCGTCACCGCCGTAGGTACCCGGCGGCACCACCACCAACGCACCAGCCGCACCGACGGCCATCAAAAACTCCAACACCGAGGCGTCGAACGACGGCGAAGCAAACGCCAACACCCGACTGTTCCGATCCAGACCGTAGCGCTCCACCTGCTCGGCGCTGAAGTTCGCCAGACCGACATGGGGTACCAACACACCCTTCGGCATACCTGTCGAACCCGAAGTGTAGATCACGTACGCGGCGTTCGCCAGCCTGATCGTGCCACGCAGATCCGACTCCGTGATCGGCAGCTCCGCCTGCTCACGCACCACGGCGGCGAACCCCGGATCATCCAGCGCTAGCCATTCGGCTCCGGTCGCGAGCGCCGAAAGGGCGGTGGCGTCCGCGCTCAGCGTGACCCCTACTGCAGCACCGGAATCCAACATCATGTGCGCGATGCGGTCGGCCGGATAGGCAGGATCGACCGGCAGGAAAGCGGCACCGGACTTGGCCACAGCCCAGACCGCGAGCACGAAATCCGCCGACCGCGCAATCGCCACGGCCACCACCACATCCGGGCCCGCCCCACGCTCGATAAGCGCTCGCGCCAACCGCGACGAAGCCGCATCCAGCTCGCCATATGTCAGAGTGCGCCCGTTGTGCACCACCGCGACACCGTCCGGATTGGCTGCGACCGCCGCAGCCAGCAGCTCCGGCAGTGTGCACGATGGCACCGCCGCACCTGCGGTG
>NZ_BDBA01000309.1 GCF_001612745.1 Nocardia amamiensis NBRC 102102
TGCGGCTGCCGATCGAGCCGGTAGCACCGCCGGCCACGGCAACCTGAGGCCGACACCACACCGGCGTCCGGCCCGCAACCGACTAGCGTGATCCGTTGTGTCAGACAGTGGTATCGACCTGCGCTCCTTCGTGCCCGCGGAGGAGGTCCGCGCCAAGGCGCGCGCGCTGCGTCAGCGGGTTCCGGTCACAGCACGGGACCGGGAGGCGACCGGCGCGCATCGTCCGGACGTACTCGCCTTTCTCGAGGCGAGCAACGCGTGGCGGTTGCCGCACCTGATACCGCTGCGCGTCGGGCGGATGTCGGCCTCACCGTTCACCTTCTACCGCGGCGCGGCGGGTTTGATGGCGGCCGATCTGGCCGGTGGCCCGGACAGTGGCCTGCGGGCCCAGTTGTGCGGCGACGCGCATGCGGCCAACTTCGGCCTGTACGGCACGGCGCGGGGCGAAATCATCATGGACATCAACGATTTCGACGAAACCGTGGTGGGGCCGTGGGAATGGGACCTGGAGCGTCTCGCGGCCAGCCTGGTGCTGGCGGGACGCGAGTCCGGCGCGGATGCCGACGACTGCCGCACCGCGGCGCGGGACGCCGCCCGCTCCTACCGCCTCGCCGTCGACGCGCTCGCCGCGATGCCGTTCATGGAGTCCTGGAGCGCGCTTCCGGACGAATCGGTGATCACCAGGGCCAAGGCCGACGACCTGCTCGACGACTTCAAGAAGGCGGCGAAGAAGGCGCGCAAGAACACCAGCGCCAAGGTGGTGGCCAAGTGGACCGAGCACCTCGAGGACCACCAGACCGGTATCCGCAAGCACCGATTCATCAGCGACCCACCGATTCTCACCGAGGTGGACGCGCACGTCGCCGAGGCGGTGACCGGCGGACTGGAGCGCTACGCGGAAAGCCTGCACGAATCCCGGCGCCATCTGCTGGCCCGATTCGCGGTGTCCGACGTCGCGTTCCGGATCGTCGGCACCGGCAGCGTCGGCTTGCACACCTATCTCGCCCTGCTGCACGGCAACGACGGCGAGGCGTTGGTGCTGCAAGTCAAGCAGGCCAATCCCTCGGCGCTGGCCCCGTTCCTGCCCACCCGCCCGGTGCGGCACGAGGGCGAGCGAATTGTGCAGGGCGCCAGGCTGGTTCAGTCCGAATCGGACATCCTGCTGGGGTGGACAACGCTCGACCCGACCGGCGACGGCGTCGAATTGCCTTTCATAGTGCGGCAATTCCGCAATCTGAAGGGCAGCATTGATCCCGCTGAACTGCCCGCAAGCGACCTCGACGACTACGGAAGGCTGGCGGGCGCGCTGCTGGCGAGGGCCCATTCGCGCTCGCTGGATCCCCGTCTGCTGTCGGGATATCTGGACGGTGACGAGCGTTTCGACGACGCGGTGGCCGCGTTCGCGGTGCGGTACGCCGATCGGACCGAGGCGGATCACGCCGCACTGGTCGATGCGATCCGAGCGGGCCGCATCACGGCCGAAGAGCCGGAGTAACGGCAAGCGCCGCGGCCGCGGAAGCCGGCTCAACACGCCGAGTGTCGGCCTGGGCGCGGCGAACTCGGTGCGGCACCTCGTATTCTGTCCCCTGTCGGGTCGACGTGAAGGGCGGTCGCCAATGCTCGTGCGAGTGCAGAACGCCGCAGGCACCAATGCCGAGCGTGCGCTGATCGATTGGCTGCGCACCTGGAAGGACCCGGAGAGTCCGCACGGTGTCGCGACGATCACCTGCAGCCTGTTCCACGCCGACCGGCTGCATCCTTTCGATGCCGTGATCTGGACGCCGACCAGCTGCGTGGTGATCGAGGCCGACGCGCTCGTGGCCCGGCAGGACGGCGTGCTGGAGGTCCCGCTGAACGGACCGTGGACGATCAACGGCGAGCCGGCGGCGATGGAGAGCCGCGACCGCCGCACCCCGCTGGAGAAGTCGCGGGAGCACACCTTCGCATTGCAGGAATGGCTGGCCGCCCGCGGTCTCGGGCAGCGTGTCGTGCACGGCGTCGCGCTGCTGGTTCCGCTGTCCGGCGCTCAGCTGCGGCTGGAGCAGGCCTGGGCCGACCCGAGTTTCGACGTGATCATCGGCGACGACTCGTCCCGGCTGCGGCACTATTTCGACGCGCTCGCCGCGGAGGAGAAATTCCTCTGGACCGCCAACGACGTCGCCATCGCGTTCCGCGGTCTGGGCATCCTGCCCTTCCTGCCCGCCCCGCAGGACCTGCTCGCCGAGGGGTTCCTCGGTCCGATCGACATCACGCTGTGGCACGGCGGCCCCAACCAGGCGCAGGCGGAGGCGTACGCCGAGGAGCTCGCGCAGTTGGAACGGGACGCGCAGGGCGCCGCCTTCGTCGTCCGGGCGCCCTGGTACAGCCCGTGGAAGCTGTATCCGCGGGAGCCGGGCGATCTCGATTTCGGCCGCGCGGTGATGCGCACCGTTCTGGCGATCGGCATGGTGATCGTTTTCGTCTGGGTTCTGTGGTTCGTCGTCACCGCGATCACGACCTACGGACCCGGCTGAGCGGTCGGGCGGCGCACCGCACCGCCACCGGATCGACAGCCCGCGCGGGCTGTTGGCTCGCTATCGTCGACCGGTGCTCGCAGTCAGGCAGACCGGTCGAGGAAAGAACACTTCCGCGGTAACCGTCCGTGCCGGTGTCGCCGCCACCGGCGCCGCGGCCACTGCGGCGGTTCCCGCCACTTTTCCTGCCGACGGAGCGCCGTCGGCGCTCGATCGCGCCATCGCGGATCCCGTCCACGCGGCGCTCGACGCGCGATCGTGGGTGTACGAAGCGCTCGTCGTCCCGAGCAATGGGTACATCCTGCTTCCGCTGCTGATCCTGGCTTGCGTTCGGTTCGCTCGCCGCGGCGATCTACCGCGCGCGGCGACGATGCTCGTCGTGCCGGAGCTGGCCGTCGCGATCAACACCTGGCTGCTGAAACCACTATGGGGGCGGCAGCTGGATGACTATCTCGCCTACCCAAGTGGGCACACCGTCCATTTGGTCGCGATCGCCGCCACCTTCGTGCTGCTGGCGGAGCTTCCGCAAGCGCGGCGCTTGGTTTGCGCGGCGGCGAGCGTCGCGACGCTCGCGGCGGCCGTCGGCATGGTCGGCCTCGGCTACCACCATCCGACCGATATCCTCGGCGGCATCGCGGCGGCGATCACGATGGCGATATCGCTGTGCTGGGCCGCCGAATTCCTCGGCCGTGGCAAGACCCGAGGCTCCACGACCCAGACGTACGCGCCTCAGGAGGGCGGCGTACGTCGGCTCGACTCGGATCGCCCGAGCTGGCGGCTGCCTCGCCTTCGCAGTGCTCAGCACGGACTGTGCCGGGTCGTGCCGCCTCTCTAGTGCGGCCACCTCGGCATTCACGCGGGGCGCAGGCTCTCTTGACGAACCTCCGTCCGGCTGAGCGATGCGGCTGCATACCCCTGACTCGGCTTCCGGCATGAGCCGAGGGCGAACACCGTCCGGCCGCGCCATCAGGTCCGGTCGTACACGCTGGCGTCGTCGAGCATGGCCGCGCGCAGCATCGACTCGGGCACGCCCATGGCCTCGACCAGGGGCAGCGCATGCGGGCGCAGCCGGTCGACGAGCTCGTTCACACCGCGGCGCACCGCCTTCGCCCGCTCCACCGACATGAACCGGTGCATGATGAACCAGGCCTGGTTCTCCTCGATGGTGGCGTAGACGTACAGGTCGCACATCGATCCGGCGAGTTCGCGGGCGTCCGGATCGTCGATGCCGGCGATGCCCTCGATGAACGCCTCCAGCACCAAGCGGTCGATGTGCGCCGAGCCCGCGGCCAAGATGTGGTCCTGGGCGTTGTTGAACGCTTCGAACGGGCAGGTGTCCTGCGCTCGCGCGCGCAGCCGGTGTGCCGCGGTCCGGACCAGATAGTCCTCGCGGTCGGCGAACAGCTGCAGTTGCACCGCCCGGCGCGACAGGTCACCGTCGTCGACGGACTCGCCACTGCGGTCTCGGAGGGTCTGGATCAGCTGGCGCACGCCCGATCGCTTGCGCACCACGTCACCGGCCATGGTGGCGGCGAAACGCACCCAGCCCAAGGCATCCAGGTCGCGGATCTCGTCGGCGTAGGCGGTGAGCAGTTCCTTGGCCACCAGTTGGGTGAGCACGATGTTGTCACCCTCGAAGGTGGTGAACACATCGGTGTCGGCTTTCAGCGTGACCAGCCGGTTCTCCGTGAGATAGCCCGCGCCGCCGCATGCTTCGCGGCATTCCTGAATGGCGCGGGTGGCGTGCCTGGTCTGCGCGACCTTCAGGCCCGCTGCGCGCTTCTCCAGCGCACGCTGCGCGCCCGGCTCGAGATCCTGGCCGGTCTGCACCAGATGCATCCGGCGTACCAGGTCGTTCTGCGCGAACGCGAGCGCGTACGACTTCGCGAGCAGCGGCAGCAGGCGGCGCTGATGGCTGCGGTAGTCCAGCAGAACGGTTTCCACGCCGGTGTCGGGGTCGGCGAACTGGCGGCGCTTCAGCGCGTAGCGCACCGCGATGCTCAGCGCCACGCGCGCACCGGCCGCCGCGGCGCCGCCGACGCTGACCCGGCCGCGCACCAGCGTGCCGAGCGTGGTGAAGAACCTGCGGCTCGGGTTGTCGATGTCGGAGCTGTAGGTGCCGTCCGGCGCGACGTCGGCGTAGCGGTTGAGCAGGTTCTCTCGCGGCACCCGCACGTGATCGAACGCGATGCGCCCGTTGTCCACGCCGGGCAGGCCGCCCTTGAGTCCGTCATCGATGGTTGTCACGCCGGGCAGGTCGGCGCCGTTCTCGTCCCTGATCGGCACCAGCAGGCAGTGCACGCCCTGGTTCTCGCCCTGAGTCATCAGTTGCGCGAAAACCGCTGCCATCCTGGCGTGTTCGGCCGCGCCGCCGATGTAGTCCTTGCGCGCCGACGGTGTCGGCGAGTGCACCACGAACTCCTCGGTCCGCGGATCATAGGTCGCCGTGGTCTCCAGGTTCGCGACGTCGCTGCCATGTCCGGATTCGGTCATGGCGAAGCAGCCGAGCAGATCCAGCGAGATCAACTGCTCGATGTACTCCCGGTGGCGTTCGGTGCCGAGATTCTCCACCGCGCCACCGAACAGTCCCCATTGCACACCCGATTTCACCCACAGCGACAGATCCGCGTAGGCCAGCATCTCCAGGCCGACCACCGCCGCGCCCGGTTCGCCGGTGCCGCCGTGCTCCCGGCGGAATCCGCGCTCGGCGAATCCCATCGTGGCGATGACCCGCATCTGGTCGAGCACCCGCGCCCGCGCCGCCTTGTAATCCAAGGACGGGTCCGCGGTGAACTCCTCACCGGCCAGCAGGTTTCGAGCTTCTTCCCGGACCGCCGCCCAGGGTCCGTCCAGTGTCGCGCGTAGGTGGTCCGCCGTCGTCATCGTGCCGGTCGTCATGACTCGACGATAGCCCCGCACGCGGCCCCGGAAACGTTGACGTGACAAGTCGTCACAGACCCTTGCCCGAACGTTGAACGCACGTTTAATATACTGAACATGTGTTTGATCGACAGCCCCTTCCGCAAGGACCCGCCGAGGATCTGACCACCGCGGCTCGCATCCGCGATACCGCGATCGAGGTATTCGGCGAACACGGTTTCCAGGTCGGCGTCCGCACAATCGCCTCCGCCGCCGGTGTCTCCCCCGGGTTGGTGAACCATCACTTCGGTTCCAAGGACGGCCTACGCGCCGCCTGCGACGACCGGGTGCTGCAACTGATCCGCGACGAGAAGATCAAGGCGATCACCGCGTCATCGGTCGCGTCGGGCATGCTCAACGCCCTGGCCGAGATCGAGTCGTACGCGCCGCTGGTCGCCTACATGGTGCGCAGCCTCCAAGCCGGTGGACCGATGGCGGAATCGCTGTTCGACCACATGGCCGCCGACGCCGAGGGGTATCTCGAGCAGGGCGTCGAGGCGGGCACGATCAAACCGAGCCGCGACCCCGCGGCGCGCGCCAGATACCTCATGATGCTGAACGTCGGCGCGACGCTGCTGTTCATGCAGCTCCGTCAGAGCCGCGGCGAACAGATCGACTATCGCAAGGCGATTCGCGAACTCACCGAAGAACTCACCCCGCCGGCTCTGGAGTTCTACACCCAGGGCCTGCTCACCGATCCCACGATCTTGGACACATTCACCAAGGAGAAGTGATGTCCGGCATCATCGAGGTCAGCGACCTCCGCAAGACCTTCGGCCACGTGACCGCATTGGACGGACTGAATCTCACGGTCACCGAAGGCGAGATCCACGGCTTCCTCGGCCCCAACGGCGCGGGCAAGTCCACCACCATCCGAGTGCTGCTCGGCATCCTACGGGCGACCGGAGGGCGCGCTCGGCTCTTCGGCCGTGACCCATGGGCCGACGCGGTCGCCCTGCATCGCGAACTAGCCTATGTCCCAGGCGATGTCACGCTCTGGCCATCGCTGTCCGGCGGCGAGACCATCGACCTGCTGGCCAGGATGCGCGGGGACAGCAACCAGAAACGGCGCGCCGAGCTGATCGAGCGCTTCGACCTGGACCCGCGCAAGAAGGCGCGTACCTACTCCAAGGGCAACCGGCAGAAGGTCGCCCTGATCTCCGCGCTGGCCTCCGATGTGCGGCTGCTGCTGCTCGACGAGCCGACCTCGGGTCTCGACCCGCTGATGGAGCAGGTCTTCCGGGAGTGCGTGCACGAGGCGCAGGAGCGCGGCACGACCGTCCTGCTGTCCAGTCACATCCTGTCCGAGGTGGAAGTGCTGTGCGACCGGGTGACCATCATCCGGGCCGGGCGCACGGTGGAGAGCGGCTCGCTGTCGGAGCTGCGTCATCTCTCGCGCACCTCCATCACCGCCGAATTGCTCGGCGACCCCGGCGATCTGAGCCGCATCCCGGGTGTGGAGGACATCGAACTCGACGGCGCCACGCTGCGCTGCCAGGTCGAGGGCGAGCACCTCGGCGAGCTGATCCGGGTGCTGGGCCACACCGGCGTCCGCAGTCTCACCAGCGCGCCACCGACGCTGGAAGAACTGTTTCTGCGGCACTACCACGTCGACGGTGACAGCGCCGAGTCCGCAACGACCACCGGGGAGAAGGTGCGAGCATGACCACCGCCATCGCCGACCGCGCCGCCGCGGCACCGGCATTCGGCGGCGGAGATTTCGCGGGAACCGGCAGGTTGCTGCGACTGTATCTGCGGCGGGACCGGATCGTGCTGCCGCTGTGGACGCTGCTGATCGGCCTGATGCCCGCCTTCCAAGTGGTCAGCGTCAAGGATCTATACAGCACCCAAGCCGATTTGGACAGCTTCGCGAAGACCACCGCCGACAGCCCGGCGCTGATCGCCATGTACGGCCCGGTGTTCAGCTCCGAACTCGGCTCGATCGGCACCTGGAAAGCGGGCGCCATGTACAGCATGATCGCCATCGCCACGGTGCTCACGGTGATCCGGCACACCAGGGTCGAGGAGGAGACCGGACGCGCGGAACTGGTCGGCGCCACCAGCATCGGCCGCTACGCGGGCCTCACCGCCACTCTCATCATGACCTACGCAGGCGCGCTGCTCGCCGGAATCGCCTGTGCCTTGTCGTTGTACGCCGCTGACCTGCCCGGTGCGGGGTCGCTGGCCTTCGGGGCCGCGCTGGCGGCCTCGGGCATCCTGTGGGGATCCGTCGCCGCGGTGGCCGCCCAGGTGAGCGCCGGGGCGCGGGTGGCG
>NZ_BDBA01000310.1 GCF_001612745.1 Nocardia amamiensis NBRC 102102
CCGCCGCGACCCGCGTGCCGCGGCGTGGGCCGCTGCGCTGCGGGCGATCCGGGGCATCGGGCATCGTGGTGACGGGACTCGGCTGCACGGGTGACATCGTGCCAGGCCATCCGTCCGGAATGAAACGCGCCAGTCGCGACGCGCGTCGGCCGGACAGCGGCCCGATGGTGGCCGTGTGTCGCCGCGCCGGGCTCACCGAATGCGCCGAGGTGGCGCTCATGGTGCTGCGGACCGGGCCGGGAATCCACCCGCCGCAGCGAGCGGATCGCGCCTGGTCAGCGCCGTGCGCGAGCCATGATGGCCAGCAGGGGCACGCCGAGCACACCCATCCCGGCCAGGCCGTAACCCGCAGACGACGGCAGGTCGAGGAACGCGGCATGGGCCAGCGCCGACCCCAGCCAGGTCCACAGGAACAGCGTGACCGGCACGGCGAGCTCGGCCGCGCGACCGCTGGTCGGCCGCGCCGGGACGGGATCAGGCGCCGCGTGTTCCCAGGCCGCCAGCAAAGCCGCCATCACGAGCGCGACACCGAACCAACCCAAAAAGTTCGTGTACGGAATCTGCGTCAGCCCGGGCAGGCCGGAGCCGGTGTCACACCAGGTCCACTGCCTGTCGGCGACCATCTGCGGATCCAGGAACAGGTCCCAGCCCACCGCGCCGATCGCGGTCAGCGCGATCCGCGACGCGGTGCGCCGCGACACCATCCCGCCCACCACCCACACCGGATACACTCCGCCGGTCCAGGCCAGTGCGACGATCAACGGCACCTCGAGCAGAGCGGGACCGAGCCGGTCGCTCGCGTAGGCATAGCAGCCGAACGGCAGGCCCGTCGTCGTGCCGATCACCTCGGCCAGCAGCCCGATGCCGGAGACGAGCACCAGAAAGCCGAGGGCATACCGGATTCCCCTGGTCGCGATCGCATGCGCCAGCGCGGCACCGGCGGAAAGCAGCACGACCGCGGCCGTGACCCGGTCGCGCGCGTCACCCGCAGTGAGCGGATAACCGATCTGCATGACAACCGTCAGCACGACGAGGATCACCGGAAGGAGAAATCGCGCGGAGCGAAACCGGCGTGCGGAATGCTCGGCGGTTTGTGCGGGGTGTTCGCCTGTCGGTTCGGTTCGGCCTGCCGCTGTGTTCAGTGGGTCTTCCGTGCGTGTCATCGCCGAACCACCACGGATGTCGGCGCCGATTGAGTGGGATGTTCGCGTGTCGGCTCGGTCCGGCCCGCCGCCACGTGCGGTCGGTCTTTCGGGTGTGTCGTCGCGGAACTGCCGTGGGCGTCGGGGCCGGTTATGTGCGGTGTTCGTGTGTCGGTCGGGTCCGTCGCTGTGTGCGGTAGGTCTTCGGGGTGTGTCGTCGCCGGACTGCCGTGGGCGCCGGGGCCGGTTGTGTGCAGTGTTCGCATATCGGTCCCGCCTGTCGCCACGTGCGGTGCGTCGCCCGTCACCGCCCGAACCACCGCGGGCGTCGGTGCCGCCGTAGGTCGCGCAGGGCGAGCCGGGCGGCCGTGCGGCCGCTCGCCCCGGAAACGCCGCCACCGGGATGGGTGGACGCGCCGGTCAGATACAGGCCCGGCGCGCCGGGAACTCGCTGCCGGGACAGTTCCGGCAGCGGACGCCACAGCATCATCTGGTCCAGCGACATCTCCACGTGCATGACGTTGCCGCCGACGAGCCCGAGTTCGCGCTCCAGGTCGACCGGCGTCTGCACGTACCGGCGCAGCACCGCGTCGGCGAAACCGGGTGCGTAGGAGTCGACTTCGGCGACGATCCGGTCGCCCTCCCGCTGCGCGAGCGCGGCCCAGTCGCGGCCGTCCGCCAGCCGGTACGGATGCCACTGTGCCCACAGCGACAGCTGGTGTTCGCCCGGCGGCGCGATGGTCGGGTCCAGCGCGGTGAAGCTCATCGCCAGCACCACCGGCCGCGGCGGCAGCTCCCCGGCCAGCGCCGCGCCATGCGCCCGGCGCAGTTGCGCTCGATCGGACACCAGGAATTGCAAGCCACGAGCGGAGTGATCGGTCGGGCTACCCGGGTAGTGCGGCAGCGCCACGGCCGCGACCCGCACGACCATCCCGATACCGGGACCGACGCGGATGCGCCGCCGCCAGTCGTCCAGCGGTGCGGCGTCGAACCCGCCGTTGCCCAGCAGATCCAACGTGGTGAGCACGTGGGTGCCCGCGATCACGATGTCGGCGCGCAGTTCTCGGCCCGACGTGGTGCGCACCCGCCAGCCGTCGCCTGCCCGCTGCAAGGCGGTCACCGCGTCGCTCGCGTGCACCACGCCGCCGTCGGAGCGCAGCCGCGCCACCAGGGCCTCGGTGAGCGCGCCGCTGCCGCCGACCGCGCGACCCGGCGGCAGCGTATGCATGAGGGCGGCGAAGCCGACCATCGGCGCGGTGCCCGGCTCCGACATCGGCGGACCGGATTGCGCGCCGAACCAGGCCAGCGCTGCTTTCAGCCGTTCTTCCTCGAAGAAGGTGTCCAGCAACGCGTCTCCGGATTGCAGGAATTCCCGCGACAGCGCGCTCCCGCCGCCGGCCGCCTCGAGCCCCCAGAACGACCGCACCAACCTGCCCGGCGTCGGCCCGCCGCCGAAGGCCCGCATCACGCGGGCGCTGCGCGGCCCCCACACCTGGACGAACCGGCGATACGCCGCCGCATCCCGCGGGCCGCAGGCCGCCGCGATCGACGCGCACGTCGCGTCCAGGTCGCGGTGGAACACGATGGCCGGGCGGCCGGCCTGAGCGGGCGTGAATCCCCATGGGTCGCAGTCGATGTAGCGCAGCCCGAAGCGGTCGAGTTCCAACTCCTCGATGATGCCGGTGTGGCGGATCATGATGTGCGCCGACGAGCCGCGATCGACCCGATGGCCGGGGAACCGCTCGACCGTCGACACCGCGCCGCCGAGCACGTCGTCGCGTTCCAGCACCTCGACCGCCTGCCCCGCGCGGGCCAGATAGCACGCGGCGACCAGAGCGTTGTGCCCGGAGCCGACGACGACTACCGACACGACACTCTCATAGCGGCAACCGCCGGCCGAGGATCGCGAACGGCCGGTTGTCGCCTGCGAACACGAAGTTGCGGATCACGTCGGTGAATCCTTCCCTGCGGTACAGCCGCCAGGCGCGGTTGTCCTCGCCGTCGACCTCGGGGGTCGACAACAGCACGGCGCGCTCGGTCCGGTCGCACAGCAATCGTTCCAGCAGCGTGGCGCCGATGCCGCGGCCCTGCGCCGTGGGATGCACATGCAGTTCGGTCAGCTCGAAATAGTCCGAGAGCAGTTCGCGCGTGGAGTGTTCCGGCCAGCCCGAGCGCCGCATTCCGCTGTGCACCTGCTGGTGCCACCACTGGTGGGCGGCGCCGCGGTAGCCGTAGGCGATCGCCACGATGGGCGCGCTGCGCAGATCGATCCGGCCCGAGTCGTCGGGCACCACCGCGGCGACGGCCTGCCAGCCGGGACGGGTGGTGTGCTCGGTCCACATAGGCGCGCGATGGTGTTCCGTGCCGCGTGGATAGTCCATCGCCGCGACGTAGACCGCCAGCGCGTCGTGCAGCCGGGAGCGCAGCGCCGCCACCGAGAGGTCGACGACGGCGGGTGCGGGAGTGTGATTGGGCTTGACGGCGGTCATGGCTCTCGTCGGTCGCGCGGACGCGGAAGTTTGTCGGTGGGCGTCTCTATATTCAAGCTCAATTCAAACGTTCGAATACCTGTTCGGTCCGAGTGGTGCTGGAATGCAGTGTGGCACGCCGCCTCCAGTGCATGCCCGGACCCTGGTGCGCGAAGTGGAGGGACGGCGATGTCTGGTCGAGTGGAACACCCGGGGCAGCCCGGCCGGGCCGGCAAGCTGCTGGAGCGGGCGGACGGTTTGCTCATGCAAGCGGCGGGCGAACGCGATCCGCGGGAGCGGTTCCGCACCGCCTACCTGGCCGCGCTGCGTGGTGCGGGCGCTGTGCTCGCGCTCACGGGCGCCGACGCCGCGCCCAGGGCGCGCTCGCGCAACGCGTGGGTGCTCATGCAGCGCGCCGCGCCCGAGTTCGTGATGTGGGCCGACTACTTCAGCGCCCGATCGGAGATCCGGGCCGCGTTGGAGGCGGGCCTGGACCGGAATGTCGACGATCACGAGGCCGACGAGTTCGCTTCCCGGGTCGGAGCATTCCTCCATGACGTAGAAGATCTCCTCTCGGCGTCGGCTCGGCTTCGGCCCGCACCGGGCTGGACCGGCGGCATGACCGCTTAGTGGCCGTGCGCGGGCTGAAGACGGACTATGTCCGACTGTGCCCATTAGGTGGTCTGGCCCTGATCGAACTCGTATCATTGGTGTCAGATGGCCGCCAAGGTCGGCTATCTGTCGCCTACCCGGAGGCGACAGCCACGTCCTAGTGCCGGGGGAGGTACCGTGCCACTCTCCGAGCACGAGCAGCGCATGCTCGAACAGATCGAGAGCGCTCTCTATGCTGAGGATCCCAAGTTCGCCTCGTCCGTCCGCGGCGGACGGCTTCGCTCGACCTCGAGTCGTCGCAGACTCCAGGCCGCGGCGTTGTTCGTCCTCGGCCTTTTTCTCCTCGTCGCAGGGATCGCAGCGCCCGTGAAGCCCGGCGGCTTCCCGATCATCAGCCTGATCGGGTTCATTGTCATGTTCGGTGCGGGTGTGCTCCTGCTACTCGGCACCTCCAAGAGCGTCGCCAAGAACGACCGGTCCGGCGGCGGTGACGCTTCCGCGAGCGGCGGCTCGGGCGGACGTGGACGCCAGCGCAAGTCCGGTGGCTTCTCCGAGCGCATGGAGGACCGCTTCCGGAGACGGTTCGAGCAGGAGTAGCTCGCCCGTAGCCTGACATCTTCAGCACAGTCGGCGACGCCGCACCGCAATGGTGCGGCGTCGCTGTCTCGTGCGTGCGGACGCCGGCCGCGCGGATGATCTTCCCGCTTCCCCCACACCTCCCCACAAACTTCCCCCACCATGCCCCCCTGAGCGGTCCGGGTGCGGGAGATCAGGGCGTTTGCTGGGTGTTTTCGGATGTTTGTCCACGGGGTGCGTGCGTGTCGGCAGAACTCGCGAAAAGTTCTCCACGCCGGTGATAGCTGGAATGACCTGCGGAATCGTCTGGGTCGGGAGCCAGATCACCGGCAGTTTCGATTGAAAGTGGGGGAAAGTGGGGTAATGTGGAGCGCGCAGTACTGAAGAGCCGACCATCGAGGTGATCGACCAGGGAGGTATCGAGATGTTTCTCGGTACCTACACACCTCGCTTGGACGACAAAGGGCGACTCACGTTGCCTGCGAAGTTTCGAGACGATCTGGCGGGAGGGTTGATGGTCACGAAGGGTCAGGACCACAGCCTTGCCGTGTACCCGAAGGAAGAGTTCACCGCGCTCGCTCGGCGGGCCGCGGCCGCGTCTCGAAGCAATCCGCAGGCTCGGGCGTTCGTCCGGGCACTCGCGGCCGGAACGGACGAGCAGCGTCCGGACGCGCAGGGCCGGATCGTGTTGTCGGCCGACCACCGTCGCTACGCCAACCTGCAACGGGATTGCGTGGTGATCGGCTCGGTCGACTTCCTGGAGATATGGGACAAGCAGGCGTGGGAGTCCTACCTCGCCGAGCACGAGGAGGACTTCTCACAAGCCAGAGACGAGTCGCTGGGCGGAATCTTCTAGCCGCGGGCGAACGAGTGCCGCGCGGTCTCTGCCCGGACGCGGACCCTGACGTACTTCCCCGACGCCAGGTGCCGCAGTTCGGTCAGAGACCACGGGGCATTCGTATCCGTACCGAAGCACTCGGTATCAGAAATCACTGTGTATCAAGGCGACCCGTGTGCGGTGCGCGACGACGCGAGGCAGGACTCCGGGAGGTCGAGGTGAACCGTGAACAGCGCGGCCCCCGCCATGTTCCGGTTCTGCTCGAACGAGCCGACGCGTTGCTCGGTCCGGCTCTGTCCGAGCCCGGCGCGGTCTACGTCGATGCCACCCTCGGCCTCGGTGGTCACGCCGAACACTTCCTGCGCACCTACCCGCACATCCGTCTGGTAGGGCTGGACCGCGACACCACCGCGTTGAAACTGGCCGGCGAACGGCTCGCGCCGTTCGCGGACCGAATCACGTTGGTGCACACCCGCTATGACGGTATCGTCGACGCGCTGACCGAGGCGGGACTGCCCGCCACCGGATCGGTCTCGGCGATCCTGATGGATTTGGGCGTCTCGTCGATGCAGTTGGACGAGGCCGACCGCGGCTTCGCCTACTCGGTCGACGCCCCGCTGGACATGCGGATGGATCCGACCAGCGGGCCCACCGCCGCCGACGTGCTCAACACCTACAGCCACGGCGAGTTGGCCCGGGTGCTGAAGACCTACGGCGAGGAGCGCTTCGCGAGCCGGATCGCCGCCGAGGTGGTCCGGCGTCGCCAGATCAAGCCGTTCACCACCAGCGCCGAACTGGTGGAACTGCTCTACGCCACGATTCCCGCGGCCACCCGTCGCACCGGTGGGCATCCGGCCAAGCGCACCTTTCAGGCGCTGCGGGTGGAGGTCAACCGAGAACTCGATTCGCTGCGGGCCGCGCTACCCGCGGCGCTCGCCGCGCTGCGTGTCGGCGGACGGATCGTCGTGATGTCCTACCAATCGCTGGAGGACAAGGTGGTCAAGCACGAGCTCGCCGCGCACACCACGTCCAGGACCCCGGTGGGCCTGCCGGTCGAACTGCCCGGCATGGGACCGGAGTTCCGGCTGCTGACTCGCGGCGCGGAGAAAGCGACCGAACAGGAGATCGAGGACAACCCGCGGGCGGCGCCGGTCCGGATGCGCGCCGCGGAGCGGATCCAGGAGGCTCGATGAGACACGATCGCGCAGCGCTCATCGGGCCGACGGGGTGCGGGAACTCCCGCAAGACACGGGGCTCGATGAGACACGATCGCGCAGCGCTCATCGGGCCGACGGGGTGCGGGAACTCCCGCAAGACACCGGGCGCGATGCCGAACCATCGTGCGGAGGAGGGGAATCAATGAGCGTGCGGACACGGACCGTCGAAGTGCCGGGCCGGGTCGCCCGGCGGGTCCAGGATGCCGAGCGAGTGAAATCCGGTGCCGCGCAGCGTGCCTATGCGCGGCGGCGGATGCGCGCCGAGAATGGCTCGGACCTGGCCTTTTTGCCTGCCGTACGGCGCTCGGCGATGGCCGCGCGCATCCCGTTCGTCACCGCGCTCATCGCACTGCTCGGCTGCGGCCTCGCGCTCACCCTGCTGCTGACCACCCGCGCCGCCGAGGACAGCTACCAGCTCGGCGACGCACGGGCCACCAACCGGCGGCTGGCCGACGAGCGCGCCGCGCTGCAGCGCGAGGTGGAGGCCGCCGATTCGGCGCCCGAGCTGGCGGCGCGAGCGCGGGAACTCGGCATGATCCCGGCCAAGGACCCGGCCCGCTTGCTGGTCGGCCCGGACGGCTCGGTCACGGTGATCGGCAAGCCCACCCCGGCCCAGGGCGCCCCGGTGCCGCCGCTGAACCCATCGCCTACTCCGCCGCGCGCGGCCATGGGCGAACGGGTGGTCCCGGTCACCACCACGCCCGGCGCTCCGGCGCAGGGACGTCCGAACACCGGCCCGCAGAGCAGCGTTCAGGTGAACGCGGCGCCGACACCGGGGAACCCGGCACCGGTGTCTCCTTCGCCGGTCAACCCGCCGCAGGCC
>NZ_BDBA01000311.1 GCF_001612745.1 Nocardia amamiensis NBRC 102102
GGTTAGTTAGCCAACCACCAACCACACAGTCCCGCAGCACAACCCGGCAAGTCACGTCTCAGCCACAGCGGCGTCAAAGACAAACTCGCCCAGATCGATTCCACTCTCCAACGCACCACGGCGGCAACGGGACTCGGAATGCCCACCTTCGGCTCAATCTCCGGAAGAAGCTCTGCCCCATGAGAATCAAGTTCATAGAAGGCCTGTGGCGATGTTCGCGTGCGGCCGGATCCGCAACAACGCACTCGGCTGGAACAAATCCGAGACATGTCCAGCGCGTAATCCAGCGAGCTCTTCAGCTTGTCGCGCAATTCTGGCGATATCGGCGGTGCGCGGCGCGAGGAGGTCGGCGATGCGCTGGAGCGCGGCACGCCTCCCTGGTCCAGCGAAATAGCCATGGGCGTATTCTCGCTCACCCGCAGCATCCATCGGCTTGCCCGTCGGATTCGTGACCTGCGCACGTGAACCCGAGCTGAACCTTCGTGGCTCAGACCGAGCGCGATAGCCCAAATTCACTGGCACCGGACCTTCACCAGACGTATGACGTCATAAATCTCCGACGTGGACAGGCTGAGGTGTGTACGTTAGCGGGTTCCGATTGGACGCGGGCAGGCTGGGACGAAATCGGCCGTGACGCAGGGCTGTTCGATCTCGTTTCGGGTACGGGATCTTTCGGCTCCGGCCGTGCAGGAGGAAGCAGAAGTCGTTGAGTGCGACAGCTGTCTGGGCATAGCGCTGAACGATCGCCGCGACGCGCGGCGGCAGCTCCGCAACCGTACCGCCCTCAGCGCATCGGCGGACGAAGTCATTGCACGGCGACCCGATCGGTGCCAGTCGCTTCGAGACTATGTGGCAACTGTCGTCAGCCGCCGAACATCGCCGTCGTCGGACCTGCTCGCACCTGGCTTGCGGTGGCCGTTTGTGATTTGCATCACATCGTGTCAGAAATCGACGGCCCGAAATGTCTTATAAGCAGCCGTCGTCGAGGACCGGGAGGTCTTGCCAGTCATGAGTACCGTGCCACGGGGAGCAGATGCGGTGGACCAGCGTTACCGCGCTTCCGCCTTCGTCAAGCGCTCGATCAACAAGGTCTTCCCGACCCACTGGTCGTTCCTGCTCGGCGAGATCGCGCTGTACAGCTTCATCATCCTGCTGCTGTCGGGCGTATATCTGACGTTGTTCTTCGACCCATCGATGAGCGAGGTCGTCTATGACGGCGCGTACCAGCCCATGCGCGGGTTGACCATGTCCCGGGCCTACGAGTCGACGCTGAATCTCAGTTTCGAGGTCCGTGGCGGGCTGTTCGTGCGGCAGGTACACCATTGGACCGCGTTGCTTTTCGTGGCGTCGATGATCGTACATATGTGCCGGATATTCTTCACCGGCGCGTTCCGCCGCCCGCGCGAGATCACCTGGGTGATCGGCTCGCTGCTACTGATCCTCGCTCTGTTCGAAGGCTTCTTCGGCTACTCGCTGCCTGACGACCTGCTCTCGGGCACCGGTCTGCGGGCCGCGTTCTCCGGGATCACGATGTCCATCCCGATCATCGGCACCTGGACGCACTGGCTGATGTTCGGCGGCGACTTCCCCGGTGACATCATCATCCCCCGCCTGTACATCGCGCACGTGCTGCTGTTCCCGGCGATCATGTTGGCGCTGGTCATCGCACACATCGGAATCGTCTGGTACCAGAAGCACACTCAGTTCCCCGGACCGGCCCGTACCGAGAACAACGTCGTCGGCACGCGGATCGTGCCGGTGTTCTCCCTCGACCAGAGCGCCTTCTTCATGTTCACCCTCGCGACAGTGTCGTTTATGGGCGGCCTGTTCCAGATCAATCCGGTCTGGAACCTGGGTCCGTACAACCCGTCGCAGGTATCGGCGGGTTCGCAGCCGGACTTCTACTTGATGTGGACCGACGGTATGGCGCGCCTGATGCCGCCCTGGGAGCTGTACATCGGCAACTACACCGTGCCGGCGGCCTTCTGGGTCGCGCTGGCGATGGGGTTGGTGCTCTTGGTGCTGATTGTGTACCCGTGGATCGAGAAGCGGCTGTCCAGGGATACCGCGCACCACAATCTGCTGCAGCGACCGCGAGACGTGCCGGTGCGCACAGCGATCGGCGCCATGGCCCTCACATTCTACGTGGTGCTGACGCTGGCATGTGTCAACGACATCATCGCATTGAACTTCGACATCTCGCTCAACGCGACGACCTGGTTCTTCCGCATCGCAGCGCTGCTGGGCCCACCGACGGCCTACTTTCTTACCTACCGGATGTGCCTGGGCCTGCAGCGCAGCGATCGCGCGGTACTCGCCCACGGCATCGAGACCGGCGTGATCAAACGCCTACCGCACGGCGAATACATCGAGATGCACCAGCCTTTGGGCCTGGTCGACGACCACGGCCACCCGGTTCCGGTCGAGTATCAAGGGGCCCCGGTACCGAAAAAGATGAACAAACTGGGGTTCGCGGGCAAGCCCGGACCGGGCTCGTTCCTCCGCCCGGATCCGGCGCCCGAAGCGGAGCACCTCGTGACGACCGAGCACACCGAAGAGCACAGGCAACTGGCCGTTCTGCGGGAATACCAGCAGCGCCGCGACGGCGAACGACACGACCGATGAGACGCCGCCGTGTCAGCCACGCCGAAGACTACGGCCTGCTGGTCCCGGCGGCCACCGTTGCCAGCGAGTACGCAGGTCACGTCTTGAGAGACACCCTGCGTGCCAACGGGATCCGTTCAACTGTGGGATGGACCGGTCGGCGCGGTCGACGCCATCGCCTGCTCGTTCTCGTCTTCCCCGAAGACGCCGTCCGGGCCTACGAAGTGATCTGTGCCCACACGAGTCAGCCTGATCCCTGAGGGTGTCTCGCGGGAGGGCGTCCTACAACAGGGAGGGCGGCTGGAGGTGTAGAAAGGTGCCGACAGGGATCGGCACGGTGACTTCGGCGGTGGCGGGTTCGGCGGGGTCGTTCGACTCAGCGGCAACCGCTTCGGGTTCGGTGGGTTCGGTGGTGGTCCTGGTTTTGGCCGCGCGGGGCGATTCGAGGTCGCGGTGGGAGCGGGCGGCCCCGGCGGTTTCCCAACCGGTCAGGAAGGGAGATGCTTTCAGGATAGCGATGCGGCGCACGGACTTCGGCGTCGCGCCGCACTGGCCGTGGAGCAGCTCGCAGACCGGGCCCTGCAATGGCTGACCACCCGCAGCGAATGGCTGCTGGACAATGTTCACCCCGAGCCGGAAGGTAACTCCCAGATCCGGATTTCCTCGACCAGAAAACTGGAGCTGGCACCCGGTTCCATTAACCACGACCATCCGACCACACCTAAATTCCCGCCGGTCAGCTCCGATTGCGGATCCAGATACCGTATCCGCTGGTCGTTCACGCTGATCACCAATTCGGCGCCGTAGACCGTGGTGCGGCACGAGGCGCCGATCCGGGTTTCCTGATCCAAATTCAGTCCGGGCAAGCTGTCCTGGGCGGCGAGCACGGCCACCCTCGATTCGGCGGGCTGTCCCATCGAGATACCCCAATGCCCGGTGCTGCTCACCGTGAACAGGTAGCGACGAGTGAAGACCTCTGGTTCACCCCGGCACGTCAGCCCAACTCCTCCGGATCCCGATTCCCTACGCACCACGGCTTCGGTACACGTATTCATCACTGTCGGCACGGGTATGTTGGCATAGGCAAATTGGGTGCCGGATACGGCCGTCAAACGGTATGAGCCGGAAATGTATTCGGTCTGGCCGCCACGTTGCGGCCAGCCGGTATCCGTGTCGTCGAAGCCTTCTTCCAAGATTATCTGTCCACCCAGCTCCGTGCAGAAAGACGGCACCGGTTCCGTTCGGGCGCCGCGGGATACGGGATCGCCGGTATTCCGCAGCTGCCACCCGACGACGACAACCACGAGCGCCAGCACGGTTGCGGCCGTGAGCCATTCCTGCAGGCGTCTGCGGTGACCCGGAGTGATCTCCTCCGCATCGGCTGAATCCGGCTCGGCCACATCGGACTCGGCCGACGTCGGCGCTCCCGCGGCCGCCTCAGCCTCGACGGCTCCGTTCGGTCCGCCGTTGTCGTCCAGGGCATCTCGGATCTGTAGGTAGCGCTGCCGCCAGATCCGGCGATCTCCGCCGTCCGCAGGTGGGTCGACCCCGGCCTGATCGATGAGCCGCAGGCAGGTATCGATGAATATTTCGTAGGTCTCCCACCGCGGCATGGTCGGGTTATCCGGATTGATGATGTTGCCGATGGTGGCTTTGCTGATACCGCCCCGAGCACCAGGTCCCCAGACGGATGCCCGCGCGAGCGTCATGAGGGAGTCTACCTGTGTGGTCCAACGCAGTTCGCGCAGTTGGGTTTTGAGAACACGCAATTCGTCCAGCGGATCGGCCATGCGTACCTCCCTGGCCCTATTGTGACCAACTCTGTCCAAAGTTGTCCAGAATATCCGGCCGCCACCACGGACTACCTGATTCTGGATCGGTATCCGAGAGGACGGAGTTCGACAATGAATACAACCCGAACACGCTTGGGGATCGCCATCGCCGCATCGGCGGTTGGGAAATGACGAGTGCCGCGCCAACGGTGGTCGACGCGATCGCCCGGAATGCGGGCGACGCTACCGTGACCGTGCTCGACGAGGACAACCTTGGGACCGCCATCTCCTGGGCGGCCGTGCACCAGCAGGCTCTCCGGCTGGCAACCGTTTTGGGCACCAAAGGAATCGGGCCGAACCAACGGGTGGGATTACTAGGTGACACGAGCACTGAGCTCATAGCCGCGCTCCAGGCGGTGTGGCTGGCCGGTGCGGCGGCAACGATGCTGCCCGCTTTCACGCCCGGCTCGGGCGGCGAGCACGCACGAAACGTCGCCGCAATTGTTGCCGACGCTCGGCTCGACCTCGTCGTAGTGGACATGCGGACCGAGCCTGCCGCGCAATACGTGCCGGCACGGGCGATGGCGCTCGCCGATCTCGTCACGGCGGCCCGGACCGCCGATCCCAGCGAACCGCGCCGCACCGACCCCGACAGCCTGGCACTGCTGCAGTACACCAGCGGATCCACGCGAGCGCCCCTCGGCATCGCCGTGTCGCACGCGCACCTGGCCGCCAACATCACGGCGATCGGAGCGGCCGTCGAGTATGACGGCGGTTATCCCGACCGCGTGCTGAGTTGGCTACCGCTCTATCACGACTTGGGTCTGATCTGCTTCCTGGCGCTGCCGATGTCGTATGGCGGCGAACTCGTGCTGCAATCCCCGATGACGTTCGCCCGACGGCCGGCGTCCTGGCTGGAGGCGATCTCGAAGTACCGGATTACGGCATCGGGCGCACCGAACTTCGCGTACGAGTTGATGACCCGCGTCCTTGCCCGCGGCCCGCGGCCCGATCTGAGCTCGCTTCGCCTGCTCATCAGCGGCGGCGAGCCGGTGAATGCCGACACCATGGCGCGCTTCACCGCAGCGGCGGGACGATACGGTTTGGACCCGTCGGTGGTCGCGCCGGCCTACGGACTCGCCGAAGCCACCGTCGCGGTGACCATCTCGCCCCCCGGCGCCGGGGTCGGCCTGGACAGGGTCGATTCGCTAGTCTTGGAATCGACTGGGCGAGCGATACCGGCAGCACCGGGCGCTCCTGTCCGGCAACTGGTGAAGCTCGGCCCTCCGGTTCGCGACACCTCGATACGAATCGTCGACCAGCGGACGGACGAACCGCTCGCCGAACGGACCGTCGGCCACATCGAGGTTCACGGCCCCTCCGTTGTCGGCCACGGCTGGCTGCGCACGGGCGACATCGGCTACCTGACCGACGATCGACAGCTCATCGTGTGCGGGCGGGCGAAGGACATGCTGATCGCCTGCGGCCGCAACATCTTTCCCCAGGACGTCGAGACGGCGGCGGCTCGGGCTCCAGGAATACGTCCCGGCCGGGTCGCTGTGTTCGGGATACCCGGCGACCTCGGCGACAACCTCGTGGTCGCTGTCGAGGCGAGTGGCGGCACAGACGACGAGCTGCGCCGCAGCATTTCCGCAGCCGTCCTCGACGGAGTGGGCTTGCGTCCGCATGCCGTCATTGTCTTGCCGCCCGGCGGCCTGCCGAGAACCTCGTCGGGGAAGCTGCGACGCGCTGAGGCTCGCCGCCGCTATGCGGCGGAAGCATTGAACACAACCCCGGAAAGGACACTCCAGTGACCACGATCGACCGAATCAGCCTCTGTACGACTGCGCCGGTAGCGAACCGGGAAACGCTGCGCGCTGAGCTCGCGGACTTGTTGCACCACGATCCCGCGGCCCTTCCGGATACCGCTCGGCTGATCGAGGATCTCGGTTTGGACAGTCTCGCCATGATGACCGTATCGGCGTGGCTGGGCTCGCACGGCGTGCGCATGCAGACCGACCAAGGGCGCCGCGGCACCGTCGGCGATGTCCTGTCGCTCGCGGAAACCGTTGCGGACAAACTTGTTCAACTCACGATCCGTGCCGCAGACGGATCATCGTCAGGCCCGCACCAGATGCCGGCAGTGCCACCGGCGCCACCTGATCCGCTCGCTCCTGTCTTGGAGAGCTCGGTATTTCGGCTCGACGCCCTCCAACCGGTCGACACCGAATATCTCTATGCGCTCGCGGTTCGTCCGGAGAACTGCTTCCGCTGGCGATACCGCGGGGTACCGCCAGCGCCCGAACGGTTCGTCGAAGAACTGTGGGCGCAGGTGGTCACGCAATACGTCGTGCGTCGCGTCGATAACAACCAACCCGCCGGGCACGTCGTCGCGTACAGCGCCGATCGCACCATCAGCCACGCCTACGTCGGCGCCGTGTTCGAGCCGACGTACGCCGGAACCGGGCTGGCTGCCGAGGTGATCACCCTGTTCGTCCGGTATCTGTTCCGTACCTTCCCATTTCGCAAACTTTATTTAGAGGTCCCCGGATTCAACTGGCCGCAGATGAGCAGTGGCGAAGGCCGGTACTTCCAGGTCGAGGGTCTACTGCGCGACCACGTCTATTACGCCGGGCGGTACTGGGACCAGTACGTCTGCGCGGTCTACGCAGATCAGTCGTCCGAGGAACCGACCTCGGATTGCAATGAGAGGAAACCATCATGAAGTCAACTATTCGCCGCAGGATGCTCATCGGCGCATCGAGTCTGGGTATCGCCGCCACAGCGCTCGCGCCCGCGGGCGCGTCTGCCCACGATGCCCCGTCCTCGGGACCGGAACCCTTCTCCGCGCTGAAGTTCGAGGCCGCCAGGGACCGGACTCCGCTGCCAGCATGCGTCGATGTACGGCACTCGACCGATTGGCGCCAACACAAACTGGACGTCACCAACAATTGCAACTACGGGGTCAATTGGTTCGTCGATAAGGAAGGACCCAACTTCGATTGCCGACACACTCCCGCGGGCGGCCACGACCGCGTCACCTGGGGTAAGCAAGACGCCTATCACGGCACGTACAAGTGCGGGTGAGTGATCAGGGCGAATCCTGGGCTAGCCCGGGATTCGCCTGTAGCCGCTGTCGGCACGGACGGTCAGCTCGTCGGGT
>NZ_BDBA01000312.1 GCF_001612745.1 Nocardia amamiensis NBRC 102102
TCGACAAGCCGGATCCGAGTCCGGCACCAGCCTGCGTGCCCGCGTCGAGCCCGGCGGAGAGACCGGTACCGAGCCCGGCACCAGCCTGCGCTCCCGCATCGAGCCCAGCCGACAGACCCGTACCCAGCCCGGCACCAGCGTCGATGGCGCCGCCGAGCCCGGACTCGAGACCGGAACCGGCGTGCACCACGCCGTCCACGCCGCTGGACAGTCCGGTCGTCGCCTCGCCCCCGGCGTCGAGCACCGCGCCGAGTCCGGTTTCCAGCCCCGTCCCGAACTGTCCTCCGGTGTTCAACGAGCTGTCCAGGCCGCCACCCAGTTCCGCGCCGGTGCTGACGGCCGCGCCGAGCCCCGTCGCGAGCCCGGTCTCCAGACCCGCCGTCGCCTGCGTTCCGAGATTCCCCGCACCACCAACGGCCGAGGAGAAGTTGCCACCGAGTCCTGTGGTGAGATTGCCCGAACCCTGCGCCGCGGTATCGAGTCCGCCGGTGAGCCCGCTTGCCGCCTGGCCTCCTGCCTCGAACACACCACCGATCCCGGTCGACAAACCGGTTTCCAGTCCGCTGCCGATCTGCGCGCCTGCGTCTGCGGCGCCATGCAATCCGGTCGAGGCCCCCGCACCCAGGTCCGTCCCCGCCTGCGCGGCACCGCCCAGCGCTGCGTCGACACCCGTGGCCAAACCACCAGCCGCATCCACAGCGCCTTCCAAACCGGCACCGACACCAGCCTGCCCAGCAGCACCAAGACCCGCCGAGAAGTCAGTCCCCGCACCCGCAGCACCCCCGAGCCCCGCACCCAAGCCTGTGGTCAGGCCTGCGGCACCATCCACAGCGCCCTCCAGACCCGCTTCAAGGCCGGCCTGCCCACCAGCACCCAGGCCCGCGGTCAAGCCGCTCGCCGCGTCCACGGCGCCCTCCAGACCTGCGCCGGCCTGCCCACCAGCGCCCAGCGCCGCGTCCACGCCAGTGGTCAAACCACCAGCCCCATTCACAGCGCCCTCCAAACCGGCACCCAGACCAGCCTCGCCAGCAGCACCAAGACCCGCCGAGAAGTCAGTCGCCGCACCCGCAGCACCCTGAAGTCCCGCACCCAAGCCCGTGGTCAGGTTCGCGGCACCATCCACAGCGCCCCCGAAACCTGCGCCGGCCTGCCCACCAGCGCCCAGCGCCGCGTCCACACCGGTGGTCAGTCCACCGGCGGCACCGAGACCCGCCGAGAAGTCAGTCCCCGCGCCCGCGGCACCCCCGAGCCCCGCACCCAAGCCCGTGGTCAGGTTCGCGGCACCATCCACAGCGCCCCCGAGACCCGCGCCAACCTGCCCACCGGCACCGAGATCGGTGGTCAAATCGGCAGCTCCGCCCACAGCGCTCTGAAGTCCAGCGCCAAGGCCGCTGGTTACGTCCACGGCGCCGTCCACCGCACCCGCAAGACCCGTGTCGAGCCCGGCACCAGCCTGACCGCCGAGAGCCCCACCGACGCCGGTAGACAACCCGCCCGCGGCACCCACAGCACCCTCCAGACCCGCACCCGCCTCAGCACCGAGGCTGCCGGTCAGGTCCGTTGCCGCACCAACGGCACCATCGAGACCTGCGCCCAAGCCCGTGGTCACGCCTGCGGCGCCATCCAGAGCGCCCTCGAGGCCGACCCCCAGACCGGTAGTCGCATCCACTGCTCCCTCGAGCCCCGCGCCGAGACCCGTGGTCACGTTCGCGGCGCCACCGACAGCCCCTTCCAAGCCCGTAGTCGCGTCGGCGGCACCGCCCAGGGCGCCTTCCAAGCCAACGCCCAGACCGGTAGTCGCATCAATCGCACCATCCAGACCCGCGCCCAAGCCCGTAGTGACACCCACGGCGCCATCCAGAGCACCCTCGAGACCACCGCTGAGGCCAGTCGCCAAGCCGGTCGTCGCATCCACTGCTCCCTCCAAGCCCGCGCCGAGCCCCGTGGTCAGGTCCGCCGCACCACCCACGGCACCCTCGAGACCACCGCTGAGGCCAGTCGTCAAGCCGGTCGTCGCATCCACAGCTCCCTCCAAGCCCGCGCCGAGCCCCGTGGTCAGGTCCGCCACACCGCCCACGGCACCTTCAAGACCAGCACCCAGCCCCGTGGTCAGGTCCGCCGCACCACCGACGGCACCTTCGAGACCACCACCCAGACCGGTCGTCAGACCCGTCGTCGCATCAATCGCGCCATCCAGGCCCGCGCCCAGACCGGTCGTCAAGCCGGTCGTCGCGTCTACCGCGCCCTGCAGGCCTGCGCTGAGATCAGCGCCTGCTTGCGCACCGGCGTTCAGGGCAGCGTCTATGCCGGTGGTCAGACCGGTTGCCGCGCCCACGGCGCCTTGCAGTCCGGCGCCAAGACCCGTGGTCAGGTCCGCAGCGCCGTTCACCGCGCCTTCCAGACCCGCGCCGAGGCCGGTCGTCAGGCCCGCCGCCGCATCCACCGCGCCCTCGAGGCCGGCGGAAAGGTCGGCGCCCGTGCCGATGGCGGCGTCGATGCCGGTGGACAGGCCGGTCTCCAGGCCCGCGCCGATGTTTCCAGCGCCCGCCAAGCCGGTGGACAGGTCGGCGTCGAGGTCGATGCCGCCGCCGATACCGCTGATCACCTGGGCGCCCGCGCCGAGCAGGCCGCCAACGGCCGCGGACAGATCGGCGCCCGCGTTGACCACCGTGTCGAGGCCCGCGGCCAGCCCTGCACCCAGGCCTGCGCCGATCTCGAGACCAGTGTCGATCGCAGTGTCCAGACCCACGTCGACGCCAGTGTCCACCCCGAGGTCGACACCAGCGCCTGCTCCGCCGCCCGCACCGACGCCGAGGTCGACGCCCAGGTCCGTGCCCAGGTCGACACCAGCGTTCGCGACCGCGGCCGCGCCCACGGTGCCCGCCGCGCCCACCGCGGCCGCCGCACCGGTCTGCGCACCCGCCGCCACGATGGCCTGCAGCTGGGAACCGCCGGTGACCAGCGCCGACTCGGCAACCATAGGAGCGCAGAGGGTGATGTCCTCCGGGGTCACCGCGCTCAAGCCGGCGGCGGCAAGCGCCTGGGTGGGGTTCGCGCAGTAAGCGACTGCGGCCTCTTCATTCCGCAGCAGATCGAGGATGAACTCCAGAATCGCGTTGGGTGTCATGAGAATCGTCTCCTGAGATCCGGCGGACCTCCTGATCCGCAGTCGTTGGAATGCAAATCACGCTAGGAGCGCATCCCGTTACGCCGAAACGGGGCGAACCCCTACGGCCCTGCGTGGGTACTCGGTAGGGGTGCAGCCGAAATTAGGGGAATTGCCCCAACCTTTCCCCTAGCGAAGTAACGGCTGCTGGCCAGCAACCGACAGAACGGTTGCGTCGGCGTGGCTCCAACGGCCTGCGCACCATCTCGGAACTACACAGCAGCGACACCGGACCAGACAGCTTTTTCGAACGGGGTTCTCGAATGACACAGCGCCTGGCGCTCGGCATCACTGTCGGGGCGTCGAATTCGGTCGCCGTGGCGGCAACGGAAGATGGCGACGACGGCATCGGCCCGTCCGGCGGCGGTTACCTGCGCACGCATCCGAGCGTGTTGCGGTTGTCGCAGGATATGGCGCCCACTTTCGGCTCGGGCGCTCGCGCCACCGGCCGCCATTCCAGTGACGTCCTGTTGGAGGGTTTCCTCGCCAGGGTCGGTGACCCGGTGGGCATCCTAGCCGAGGACGGCTCCTCGTATGCCGCGCCCGACCTGGTCGCCACCGCGATCGGCTGCTTGATCGACGAGATCGCCGCGGACACAGGAGCATCCGCCACCGAGGCCATCGTCGCTTGCCATCCGGGCTGGTGGTCGCGGCACACCGTCGAGATCCAGCGCGACGCAGTCGAGCGGGCCGGGCTCGGCGAGGTGACCTTGGTTCCGGAGCCCACCGCCGCGATCCGCTGGCTGGATGCGGCGCACGGCCGGTCCGGCGACGGCGCGGTCGTCGTCTACGACCTCGGCGCCACCGGACTGACCGTCTCGGTGGTGCGCACCGGCGAGCACGCCAGTCTGCTCGGCACGCCGTTGCACAACACCGATGTGGCCGGTGCGGAATTCGATCTGCTGACCATGCGCTATGTCTTGGCAAATGCCGTGCTCGCCGCGGATTTCGATCCATTCGATCCGGTGGTGGAGCGTGAATTGGCGGCTTTGCGCGAACGCTGCAGAAAAGCGAAAGAAGAGCTTTCCATAAATACGGCGACGGTCGTTCCGGTTCGGTTGGATCCCGCCGACCCACGCGGCAGCACCGTGCGGCTGGTGCGGGGCGAACTGGAAGACCTGCTGCGCGGACCGTTGTCCAGTTCGATCGATCTGATCCGCGACGCGGTGCACCGCGCGGGGCTGGAGATCGGCGATGTCGGCCGCGTCCTGCTCACCGGCGGCGGTGGCGCGATCCCCCTGGTCGCGGAATTGATCTCGTCCGAGTTCGGGCTGCCTGTGGTCGCCGCCCCCGACCCGGAGCACACCACGGCGCGCGGCGCCGCGCTGCTGGCCGCCGATCTGCTCGCCGCCGAGACGGATCAGCTTCCGCTGGCCGGCCCGGACGCCGAGGACGAGACCGTGCCTCAGCCCAGAGCACTCCCCGCGCCCAGGATCGCGACGCTGCCCGAGGATCGCCCGGCACGCCGTCGCGCGGTGACGAGCAAGCGGCGCGTCGCCGTCGTCGCGGGTGCCGCCTTGGCCATCGGCCTGCTGGCCACCGGGACCCTCGCGATCGGAACCGGTATCCAGTCCGGCCCGAGCCATCCCGCCTCGACCGAGCAGTCGACCTCCGGCGCGGCGCAGGTCGCGGCGACGACGGGAGCACAGCCGGGCGATCCGTCCGCACCCGCGACGGGTGTCGCCGCCACCGATGCCGCGACATCGACGCGCCGCCCGGCAACCAGCGCTTCGGAAGCAGCGGGTCCACCCTCGTCCGCCGCCGAAGGCACCACCGCGGTCGTTGCGAACAGCGAGCAAACTCCCGGCCAGCCCGGTCCCGCGGAATCCCCAGCACCCCAACCTGCCCCTCAGCCGCAACCTCAGCCTTCCCCTGCACCGGCACCGGCACCGACCAACCCGCAACCCACGCCGCAGCAGCCGCGGCCCACGGTGCCGAGCGCCCCGAGCCTGCCGACCGGCGTGCTGAGCGACACCATCGACGGCGTCGGCGACAGGGTCGGGACGGTGCTGCGCGCGCCCGGCGAGATCCTGGGAGGCTCCGGTGGCTGAGATCGCCTTCGACACCCTCCCCTGCGCCCGCGACATCTTCCGCGACCTGGAATCCGTCGACGAACAGCCGGTCGTCTACCTGATCCGCGGTCGCTCGCAAACCGGTAAATCGACCCTCCTCGCGGAGATCCGGGCTCGCCTGCGCGCCCGAGGCGTCCCACTGCAGGACGACACCGCCGCCCTGCGGCACACCCACGCGGGCAATGGCTCCCCTGTGGTGTCCCACGCACCGAGCGCGGTTGTCACCGGCACGGCAGGAGTGACCACCGAGACCGCCCGCCCCGCCCTGGTCATCGACAACGCCCACACGCTCGGCCAGTTCGAGCTCGAATACCTTTGCTCCACAGTCGAATCAGGTCATCGCACAGTGGTCGTCGCCACCCAGCCGCGCCCGCACGACACGCGGCTGCGGATGCTCGCCGAAGCGGTGGCCCGGCGGGGGCGCGTGGCCGATCTGCGCCCGCTCGGCGTCGCGGATATGGCGCCGTTCGCCAGGGAACTGGGCATGATGGTGCCGCGCCAGGTCGCCCAGCACATCCATCTGCAGACCGGGGGTATCCGCGGCGGTGTGGTCGCCGCGCTGACCGCGGCCTGCTCGGCGCGGCTGGACGCGGGCATCGCCGCTGTCGACACGGCAGTCGCCGCGTGGGCGCGCGGGCTGCTGGACAACCTGGAGCCCGATCTGCTGGAAACCCTCGTCGTCGCCACCACCGGAACCGGACTCGACTCCAGCGAGCTCACCGAGGTGCTCGGCGTGGAGCAGGCCGTCGCGCAGGATCTCATCGACCGAGCCAGGGCCAGTGCGCTGGTCACCGACGCCGACCTGCTGCTGGAGCCGGCCGTCGGGCCGCTGCGCACGCTACTCGGCGACCGCAGGTTCGTCGCGATCGAACGCCGGTTGCTCGGCGCCCGGCTGGAGGCCGGCCTGCTGCGCGACCGCACCGCCATGCAGCTCGCCGAATCCGGTGTCCGCGATCCCCGCCTGGCCGAGTTCCTCGTCGCCGCCGCGGAGAAGGCCGGTCGCGACGCGGTCCGCTACTACGCGGCCGCGGCTTCCGCCGGGGCCGACCTCGATCCGATCGCGCTGCGCTGGGCCGAGGCGGCCGCGCGCGCCGGCGATGGCGAGACGGCCATGCGGCTGGCCGAGCCCATGCTGGCACGTTCGGGCGGCCCTGACGCCGATCTCGCGACCGCCGTGCGGATCTGCGCGGCGGTGCTGACCCGCCGTGGCCTGGTCGGTCGGGCGGCGCAGCTGTACACCTGGCTCGGGCCGGACCGGGTCGGCGCGGACTGGGCGCTCGGCGCGACCGTGCTATGCCTGGCAGGCGACGCCGCGGGCGCCAAGGAGATGTCCGCGTCGGCGATGCAGTGGCCGCCGACCGAGGCCGACGCGCACGCCCGGCTGATCGCGACCGCGCTCACCGACACGGTCGAACCGGGCAACGGCACCGCTGCCGCAGTATCCGCACTGGTGCAGGCGACGCACGCGGATGCGGGAGTGGAACGCTTCCTGCCGTCCACGGCGGCCTCCATCGCGACCCTGCTCTCGCTCGGCACCGGTGAGCCGCGCCGCGCGGGCGACGCGTTGCGGCGTGCCACCGCGAGCGGGCTGCATTGTCACCAACTCGACGTGCTCGCGGCCTGGACCGCGATGCTCGGCGGCGACGAGCGCGCCGCCGCGGCGACCGTGGCCGCGCTGGACCACGCCGAGCTGGACGTCCGTGACCGGCTGCTCGCGCACGGCGTCACGGTCGGTCTGGCCCGGCGCAGCGGTGATCACACCGCGCTCGCCCGTGCGTGGCAGGCGGCGTATCCGCTGTTCGATGACGTGCAGGCCGATCTGCTGTCCCTGCTGCCGATCGGCGAGTTGTGGCTGGCGGCCATCCGGATGCGCGACGAGCGCCGGATCGCGCCGCTGGTGGACGCCGCGCTCGCGCTGCTTCGTCGCTTGGACGAGCCACCTGCCTGGTCCAACGCTTTCCACTGGTACGGCGTGCAGGCCGCGATCGCGCACGAAAGCCCCGAGGAACTGCTGCCGCACGCGCGCGCCCT
>NZ_BDBA01000313.1 GCF_001612745.1 Nocardia amamiensis NBRC 102102
CCCGCCGCGACAACGCCGTCTTCCGGGCGCGGCAGTCTGCAGATCCTGAATCGTGATTCACTTACCGGCCGCAGTTGCCCTTGTTTTGCGTTCCCTGGGGCACGCACTGGGGCAACCGCTCGACCTGCACGTTTCCAACCTGCCGATGGTCGGAAATGCTATTTACCTGCGGAAACGCGTCGCAGGTTGGTGCCCTCGGCAGGATTCGAACCTGCGACACCCGCTTTAGGAGAGCGGTGCTCTATCCCCTGAGCTACGAAGGCTGGTTGTGGTAAGCGCGTGCCTACCCGGGACGTCCGCAGTCTACCGGGTCGAGGGCGGGGAGTCCGCATCGCTGTGGTGGGGAGTTGCCGGGGTGGATCAGAAGCCGCCGTCGAAGCCTCCTCCGCCGTCGAAGCCTCCACTATCGAAGCCGCCGCCGTCGGTGCCGCCGGAGTAGTCTCCGCCCTGGTCGTATCCGCCGTGGTCAGCGGCCAGGCCGTCCTGATATCCCTCGCCGTATCCGCTCTCGAACCCGTGGGCGTCGTACCCGACGCCGGACATTCCGGCGAACAGGGACGTGAACAGCAGCGCCGAGCCGAGGCCCCAGGCGCCGCCGATCAGCGCGGGCTTCCACCAGGGCTCGGAGTACCAACCCGCGGGAATCGGTCGTCCGGCGACGCGGCCGCCGGGGTAGTAGTTCGGCGTCGCAGGCGAGGGGTCTGGTGAGGCCGCGATCTGTCTGCCCTCGTACCGGACCACGCGCTTCTCGCTGACCTGCCCGGCGATGTCCTGGCCGTCTAGTGCGGCGATCGCGGGACCGGGGTCCATGCTCATCGCGGTGCGCGCGGCCCTGATGTAGTAGAGCCCTTCCAGCGCGGTCTGTTTCGCCAGCCGGGCCTGTGCGGGGGTGTGAGCCCGATCGAGTTGCGCGCCTGCGGCGAGATGTCGCTCGGATGCGTCGGCCAGTGCCTGGGTCGCCGCCTCGTTGCCGCCGGTGAGGCTGTAGACCTGGCCGCCGAGCCGCTCGTTCACCTGTCTCGCGTCGGCGAGCGCGTCGGCCAATTCGACGGCTGCGCGCTGTTTGCCCCGTTGCGCGTGCCGCACCAGCAAGACGACCAGCACGACGATCACCACGACGATCAGCAGCCACTCCACGGCGCACCTCTTCCGCTCGATCCCCGGATAAGGCCAGTTTACTGACGGATTGCTGAGGTTATGCTGAGCGCGCGGGCGCCTGCGTCTCGTCGTAGTCGGACGGGTCGAAAGTCCTTGTTTTCCAGCGGTAGAGCACCGTAGCGCCGGGCCAGTTGTTGGTGATCCGGCCGGCGGCGTTGCGGTACCAGCTGGTGCAGAAATTCCACGGGGTGTCTTTCAGGCGGTGCTGGAGCCAGTTGTCCCAGCGCTGCTCGGTGCTGGGGCGGGCGGCGAGGTAGCGGCCAGGGCGGTCGGCGAGGTTCTGGACGATCTGGCGGATGTAGCGGGCCTGGGATTCCAGCATGTAGATGATCGAGCCGGAGCCTACGTTGGTGTTCGGGCCGTACATCATGAACAGGTTGGGGAACCGCGGCACGGAGATGCCGAGGTAGGCGCGGGCCCCGGCCTCGCCCCACACGTCAGCCAGTTTGCGTCCGTCGAGGCCGTAGATATTCATCGGCGCGAGGAACTCGGTGCCTTTGAATCCGGTGCCGTAGACGATGACGTCCACCTCGTGCTCGATGCCGTCGGCGGTGCGGATACCGGTCGGGGTGATCGCCTCGATGGCCGTGGTCTCCACGGTGACATTCGGCTGCGCCAGCGCGGGAAAATAGTCGTTGGAGAACAGGCCGCGCTTGCAGCCCGCCGCGTAGTCGGGTGTCAGCTTCGCGCGCAGCTCGGGATCGGGAACGTGCTTGGCCCGGTGCCGGTCGGCCAACCCGATCACCGGTGTCTTGATCGCCGGGATGTCGGTGAGCGCCAGCGCGAGCACTTCGAAGAACGACCAGATGGCGAGGCGCTCCGCGATCCGACTGGGCGGGAAGTACTTGAACAGCGCATGGTGCCGGGAGCTGTACTCGACATCGGCCTTCGGCAGTACCCAGGCTGCCGAGCGTTGGAACAGCGTGAGGTGGGCGGCCCGCGGCTGGATACGCGGGATGAACTGGATCGCGCTTGCTCCGGTGCCGATACAGGCGAGGCGCTTGCCGGTGAGGTCGACCTCGTGGTTCCACTCGGCGGAGTGGAACGCGGGGCCGGCGAAGGTATCGATGCCGGGGATGTTCGGCATGGCAGGACGCGACAGCTGGCCGACGGCCGGGATGAGGATGTCGGCGGACAGCTGCGAACCGTCGGCGGTGCGCACGGTCCACTGGCCGCTGTGCTCGTCGAATTCCGCGTCGGTCACCTCGGCGCCGAAGCGGATGAAGCGATGCAGGCCGTACTTGCCGGCGACGCTGCGCATGTACTCGTGGATGTCGCGCTGTTCGGAGAATCGCCGTGGCCAGTCGGATTTCGGTTCGTAGGACCAGGAATACAGCGGCGAGGGCACGTCACAGGCCGCGCCGGGGTAGGTGTTCTCGCGCCATACGCCACCGAGGTCGTCGGCGCGTTCGAGGATGGTGAACGTGTCCAGTCCGGCACGCCGAAGTTCCAGTGCCATGCCGAGGCCGCCGAATCCGGCTCCGATGATGATGATGGACGGCGAGGTCATGCATCGAGAGTACGGCGGAGTACTCGCAGGCCGAAGACATCCGCGGTCAGGTGATTGGCATTTTCGGCCACATTGCGCGGTTAGTTCCCGGCGAGCTGGCGCGCGATCACCAAGCGCTGGATCTGGTTGGTGCCCTCGAAGATCTGCATCACCTTGGCCTCGCGCATGTAGCGCTCGACGGGGAAGTCCTGGGTGTAGCCGTAGCCGCCGAACACCTGCACGGCGTCGGTGGTGACCTTCATGGCGGCGTCGGTGGCGACAAGCTTGGCCACACTGGCCTGGCGGGAGTACGGCAGCCCTCGGTCCCGACGGCGCGCCGCGTCGATATACGTGGCGCGTGCGGAGTCGACGGCGGCGGCCATGTCGGCGAGGACGAACCCGAGGCCCTGGTGATCGATGATGTGACGGCCGAATGCCTCGCGCTCCTTCGCGTAGGCCACGGCCTCGTCGAGGGCGCGCTGCGCCAAGCCGGTGGCGACCGCCGCGATGCCCAGACGGCCGGAGTCCAGCGCGCTGAAGGCGATCGAAAGCCCCTGGCCCTCCGCGCCGATGCGGCGTTCGGCGGGCAGGAACGCGTCGTCGTAGGCGGCGGTGGTGGTCGGCACCGCGCGCAAGCCCATCTTCTCCTCGGGCTTGCCGAAGCTCAGACCCTCGGTGTCGCTGGGGACCAGGAAGCACGAGATGCCGCGGGAGCCTTCGCCGGTGCGGGCGAACAGGGTGTAGAAGTCGGCACGGCCACCGTTGGTGATCCAGGCTTTGGCGCCGTTGATCCGGTAGCCGCCCTCGACCGGGGTGGCGCGGCAGCGCAGCGCGGCCGCGTCGGAGCCCGCGTGCGGTTCCGACAGGCTGTAGGCCCCGATGGTTTCGCCGGACAGCATCCCGGCCAGCCAGCGCTGCTTCTGCTCGTCGGTGCCGAAGCCGAACAGCGGATGACACGACAGGCTGTGCACGCTGACCGCCACGGCGACCGCGGCCCAGCGCGCGGCAAGCTCCTCGAGCACCTGCAGGTACACCTCGTAGGGCTGATCGCCGCCGCCGAATTCCTCCGGATACGGCAGGCTGAGCAGTCCGGCGGCCCCGAGCGCGGGGAAGACGCCCTCGGGGAAGATGCCGGTCTTCTCGCATTCGGCTACCCGCGGTTCGAGCACCTTGTCGGCGATGTCGCGGGTCAGCTCGAGCAGATCCCGGGCCTCCGGGGTGGGCAGCATTCGGTCCACTGGCATTGATCTACTCCGGTCGCTCGGTGCTTCTCGTGGTTCACAGTAACCGGGCGTTATCCCGGAGCGCGCTCGTCCTCCGGGGCGGTGCTCGCCAGGCGGTGTCGCCGACTCTGCGGCAGCTCACCCGACCGGGGCGGGCGGGCGGCGCGGGCGCTGGAGGCTTGCACACCGTCGGCAGTGCGTTGCGCCAGACGTCGAACGCATACGAAGCGCGGGTGGGGCCGATCACCACGATTTGGACGAAGATCGCCGCGGGTGCGGACCATTCAGTGCACAATGACCGGATCGCATCGGCGAAGTGCCCGCGAAAGGCGCACGGTCGAGATGTCGGGGACACTCGAACGTTCCGCTTGCACGTGCAGCTGTGCGTACAGCAGGCACCCGGATTTCCCTCTGGCGCCGCAGTGTTCATGCTGGTCAACCGGGTAGCTGGCGGGCGAGAACCGAATCCGCCCGTGCACCTGAGGCATTGGTTTGTCTCATTCGGGTGATATCCATTCGATCGGCCTGGCGTAGTAGCGCCACACTCGGCTAGAACAAAGCTGTTCGGATCGGGGTCGACCGGTGTGTCGGCGGCGACGCAGGGGGTGTCGCCGGCACACCGGCCTGGACGCGGCGCGCTGTACCCGGACCGCCCTCTGCTCTAGTATCTGCGTATGAATGCAGATAACCAGGAAATGCGGCCCCTGCTCGCGGAGGACCAGGTCGGGCTGGTTGTCGAGGTGTTCCGGATGCTGGCCGACCCGACGCGCGTGCAGGTGCTGTGGGCGCTGGTCGACCGCGAACTGTCGGTGACCGATCTGGCCGGACAGGTCGGCAAGCCTGCTGCCTCGGTGTCGCAGCATTTGGCGAAACTGCGGATGGCGCGTCTGGTGAACACCCGCCGGTCGGGCACGACGATCTTCTACCGCTTGGAGAACGACCACGTCCGGCAATTGGTGGTGGACGCGGTGTACAACGCCGAGCATGCGGGACCTGGCGTTCCGGCACACCATCGCGGGGCGGGCGCGGTGCGCGAACTGCCCAGCCTCGGCGCGGCGGACGCGTCATGAGCTGGGCGAAACATGCTGCCGGAGCGCGCGTTACGGCGGGCGAGGGCGCCGGTCGCCGCCGCCAACCGGATGCGCGCCTCCGCGAACACCGGCACCAGCACGGCAGTCATCGGCACCAGCACCGCCACGCCGGTCACCAGCACGAGCGCCGGACGGGCCTGCTCGGCGCACTACGCGAAATCTTCGTCCCGCACAGCCACGATGCCGCCGACCGTATCGACGACGCGCTCACGACCAGTGCGATCGGCATCCGCGCGGTCAAACTCAGTCTGGTCGTGCTGGGGTGCACGGCGGCGCTGCAACTGCTGATCGTCGCCGTGTCCGGTTCGGTGGCGCTCGCGGCCGACACCGTGCACAACTTCTCCGACGCGCTGACCGCCGTGCCACTGTGGATCGCTTTCGCGCTCGGACGCAAGGCGGCGACCCGGCGCTACACCTACGGGTTCGGCAGGGCGGAGGACCTGGCGGGGCTCTTCGTCGTCGCGATGATCGCCTTGTCGGCGCTGATCGCGGGATACGAGGCGGTCCGCAGGATGCTCGATCCGGTGCCGATCGACCATCTCGGCTGGGTCGCCGCGGCAGGACTGATCGGGTTCCTCGGTAATGAGACGGTCGCGCTGTACCGGATCCGGGTGGGGCGGCGGATCGGCTCGGCGGCGCTGGTCGCCGACGGTCTGCATGCGCGCACCGACGGGTTCACCTCGCTGGCGGTGCTACTCGGCGCCGGGGGAGTGGCCTTGGGGTTCCCGCTGGCAGACCCGATCATCGGGCTGCTGATCACCGTCGCGATCCTCGCGGTCTTGCGCACCGCGGCGCGGGACGTGCTGCGCAGGTTGATGGACGCGGTCGACCCGGAGCTGGTCCTCGCGGCCGAGCGGGCGCTGGCCGCCGAAGCGGGCGTGCAAGGCGTGCGCAGCCTGCGGATGCGCTGGATCGGACATCGCCTGCATGCCGACGTGGAGCTGGACGTGGCGCCGACCATCACGCTCGCGGACGCCCACCGGGTCGCGCACGACGCCGAGCACACGCTCACCCATGTGATGCCCAAGCTGAATACCGCGGTGGTCCATGCGTATCCGGCGCACACCGAGGTCGTGGTGCCGAGCTGAGGGCATCTGCCGTCGGACGGATGAGTTCGGGGAATCCTCTGGGCCTTGCCCGGTGCGGCTTACCGTTGGGTAGCATCCCCGGTGTGATGTGGCTCATGGTCGGTGTGTACTGAACCATGCTCGCGCGCGTACCATCCCTTCCGAAGCTGCCCGACCTGGTGCGACGCAGTCCCATTCCGGAAGATCTCGATTCCGTCGCATCGATCGGCGCCGAGGTGGCGCCGACCGAGGTCGGCCTGGCGCCCGACTACGCCGAGCGCATCTGGCGGCGTATGCGGCTGGTGTACCGCAGCGGTGTCCACCCAGCCATTCAGGTGTGCGTGCGCAGGCACGGACAAGTCGTCTTCGATCGGGCGCTCGGTCACGCGCACGGCAACGGTCCCGGCGACGGGCCCGATGCGCCGAAGGTTCTCGTGGACACGCGGACCCCGTTCGTCACCTACTCCGCGTCCAAAGGCGTCACGGCGTTCGTCGTGCACCTGCTCATCGAGCGTGGACTGCTCGAGCTGCACGCGCCGGTCAGCCGCTATATCCCCGAGTACGGCTGTCACGGCAAGGAATCCATCACGATCGGGCAGGTGCTCGCGCACCGGTCCGGTGTGGCGAGCCTGCCCAGAGAGGCGCTCACCGCCGAAGCGGTCGCGGATCGGGAACGGCTGGTGCGGAATCTGTGCGCGGTGCGCCCGTCCGTGCCGCCCGGCCGCTTCCAGTCGTATCACGCGCTCTCGGGCGGTTTCATCCTGGGCGAGGTGGTGCACCGCGCGACCGGCAAGGACATCCGCACCGTTCTGGCCGAGGAGATCCTGCGTCCGCTGGGCTTCCGGTGGACCAATTACGGGGTATCGCCGGAGGATTTCCGCAAGCTCGCGCACAACTATCCGACCGGGATGCCGCCGATGCCGCCGCTGTCCAATGCCATGGACCGGCTGCTAGGGGTCAGCTTCACCGAGGCCGTCGAGACCGGCAACGATCCGGCCTATCTGAGCGTCATCGCGCCCGCCGCCAACCTGGTCAGCACCGCGGTGGAGTTCACCCGCTTCTACGAGATCTTCCGCCGCGGCGGCGAGCTCGACGGAGTGCGGGTGATGCGGCCTGACACCATCGCCGCGGCGCTGGTCCCGCAGTCCCGGATCGAGCCCGATCTCACGCTGGGCATGAATTTCGGCTTCGGGTACGGGCCGATGCTCGGCGGCCGGGTGTTGAGCCTGTTCGGCCCCGATACCACACGCGCCTTCGGTCATCTGGGCTTCACCAA
>NZ_BDBA01000314.1 GCF_001612745.1 Nocardia amamiensis NBRC 102102
AACCCGTGATACCTCTGTATTTGTCAAGCAGCTTCGGGTTGACGGGCGAATTCGACTGCTCTGGTGCGTCGTTCGTCTCGGATCATGGTTCTCCAGCACAGATCCGCCAGGCGCCGCTTGAGACAGCGTTTCGCCTCCTTCGGTGTCTTTCCCTCGGCGATCTTCTTGTCGTAGTAGGCGCGTCCGGCGCTGCCACGCATCCGGATCTGGATCATCGCAATGGTGTGCAGGGCGGAGTTGAGTTCGCGATCGCCATAGCGCGACAAACGATGACGAGTCGAATCACCGCTGGCGATCTCGACCGGCGCCGCACCGGTGTAGTTGGCGTAGGCGGCCGCGGTCGGGAATCTGCTGGCCCGACCAGTGCGGCCGACGATGCGGGCAGCGAGCACTGGGCCGACACCGGGGATGTCGCGCAGCGTGGTGCCGTGCACGTCGAGCAGGTCGCTCATGGCCGCGGCGTTGTCGGTGAGCTGTGCGTCGTAGCGCTTGACGTCTGCGATCAAGTCCTTGACCAGGGACTTGCGGACTCTGTCGATATCGGTGCCCGGACGCAGGCCGCGCAGCACGGTCGAGGCTTTCGCCGCGGTGAGATCGGTGGGCACCCCGCCGGGCAGCAGCTCCCGCAGCAGGGCATGCAACTGGTTCACCGACCGGGTTCTGTTCTCGGACAGATTTTTGCGCCGCTCGTCCAGCAACGCGAGGGAATCAGCGGTCGTCTCCGCGTGCACCGGACGGGCATCGCCGTGCATGGCCGCGACACTCGCTGCGGCAGCGGCGTCGATGCGGTCGCTTTTTGCGGCGCCCACCGCGGGAAAGCTGCCGGATCCGTGCTGTCGCGGCCGGCGCGACATCCACTACCGCCTCGCCCTTCGAGACCAGCCACAGCGCCAGGTGGTGGCCCAAACCTTCGGCGTTCTCCACAGCCCAGGTTCGTTCGGGCCACTGCTGCGCCCAGGCCAGCAGCTTCCGATAGCCAGGAAAGCTGGCATCGATACGGATCGAGCCGTGGTCGGAGTTCGTCGCGGGGTCGACAGTGGTGGCGGTGTGGGTGGACTTGTGCGGATCGACGCCGATCAGCATCATCAGGTTCGGTTCCTCGTCTTTGCCGGGTGGGGAATCCACGGCCGACATGTCGACTTCAAGAACCTCTCACAGCAGCTTGTCGTCACACCTCTGTCGAGTCAGACCGTGAACGGAGCCGGGCAGGTGGACATGGCCTGTCCCCGGTGAATGAGACCACCTCGAACTAGAGTCCCGTTGGCCCCGGTGAGGGGCCGGAAGGGGACACTGAGAACCATGGCTGGACGGAAACGGCATTCCGCGGAAGAGATCGTGCGGAAGCTGCGCCGTGCCGACGAGTTGGCCGCCGCCGGTGCTTCGGGTGAGGAAATCGCCGCTGACCTGCAAGTATCGTCAGCCACGTTGTATAACTGGCGGCGCCAGTATGGCGGGATGGACACCGACGCCGCCAAAGAGCTCAAGGAGCTGCGCGAGCAGAACGCCCGGGGCTCAAGCGGCTGCTGGCCGATGCCGAGCTGGAGAAAGACGCGCTGCGGGAGATCGCTCGGGGAAACTTCTAGGCCCGGCGGCCAAGCGGCGGGCGGTCGGCATGCTCTTGCAGGTCAAGGGCATGTCCGAACGGTTCGCCTGCAAGGTTGTCGGGGTCCATCGGTCCACCTTCCGGCGACTGCCACTCGACCAAACCCCGGACGATCCCGACGCCGGCACCAGGGCCTGGCTACGCGAATACGCTCGCAAGAACCCTTGTCACGGGTTTCGTCGGGCGTGGGCGGCGTTGCGGTTCGACGAGGGCCACCGGGTCAACCGCAAACGGGTCCACCGGTTGTGGAAGCAGGAGGGCCTGCAGGTGAGAGTGCATCACCGACGTAAACGTCTCGGGTGTCGACGTTCACGTTTTTCCCGGCCCGTTCGTTCACGTAATCGGGCAGGTGGTGGGTCCTGGGTGATGTTCTACCCGACCTCCTTGTTCTGTGTCTTGGGTTCGTGGTTGCCGCGGGGCCGCTTGTTGGGCCGGTAGGACGGCCCGTTCATGAACACTTGGTGGCTGGTGTTGATGAGGCGGTCCAGGAGTGATTCGGTTATCTGACTATCGATTCTCTCTGTCCACGACGTCCAATCCACGGAGGCGGGTGCGCCGAATCTGCTGTGGTGGACAGCAGAGTTCACCATGTCCTGGACGGGGGACGGGGTGCGAGTTCAGCGAGTGGTGATGCCCTCAGGCGTGGAATCTGCGACGGTTCTGGCCGGTGGCGGGCTGGCGGTGGAGTCGACGGACCGGTTTCTGGCGCATCTGACCGCGATCGACCGCTCACCGAACACGGTCCGCGCCTATGCCCACGACCTGCGTGACTACTTCGAATTCCTGGAATGCCGTGGCCTGCAATGGGATCGGGTGGAGCTGGAAGATCTGGGCCGGTTCGTGGCCTGGTTACGACTGCCGGACGCAGCCCGCGATGCGCGAGTGGCGATACTGCCCTGGGTCGAGGCGAATCTGACTGCGGCGACGGTGAATCGGAAGCTATCAGCGCTGGCCTCGTTCTACGAGTTCCACCAACGCCACGGCGTCGGCCTCGGTGAGCTGCTGACCCGGTGGCGGCCAGGGCGTCGCGGCGGATCATGGCAGCCGTTCCTGGCGCACCTGGGCGCGCGACCGGAGCGGCACCGCGCGATCTCACTGCGGGCCGAGCGGCGGCCACCACGGGAGCTGACCCAGGCCGAGATGACGAGCTTGATCGGCGCCTGCGACCGGCTGCGCGACCGGTTCCTGCTGAGCCTGTTGCGAAGCACCGGCCTGAGGATCGGCGAAGCACTGGGGTTACGGCACGAAGACATTGATGCCCGCCGTCGGCTGGTCGCGGTTCGGCCGCGAACGAATGTGAACCGGGCACGGGCAAAGACCTGGTCGAGGGAGGTTCCCGCCGACGCGGCCTTGTTCCGCCTCTACAGCGACTATCTCCATGAGGAATACGGCCTGCTTGATTGCGACTACGTGTTCGTCAATCTCTGGGGCGCTCCGGTCGGAGCGCCGATGAGTTACGCCAGCGTCAATCGGCTGGTGCGTCGATTGCGGGCTCGGACCAGAATCATGTTCTCACCTCACCTTTTTCGCCATTCCTACGCCACCGGACTGCTTCGTCGCGGTGTCGCCGCCGAAGTCGTGCAGAAGGTGCTGGGCCACTCGAGCATCAGCGTCACCGCTGATACCTACTCCCACCTGAAGATCGAGGACGCTCGCCGAGCCCTAGCTGCGGCCGGGTTCCTCGACACCCCCGCTGCGGAGCAGACCGAATGACCACCGTGCAGCCGATCGCCAACAGCAACAGTTCCGGAACGAACCTGGCCGATCGGCTACGGGCCCGGTTCGCGCAGCCGGTGATCCTGGTCCACCCCGACGACCCGGTGATCGGCGGACCAGCATGCCTGGTCCCGGTCTGCGAACGGCAGGCCGTGCTGCTGGGCAAGTGCTCGGCGCATCATCGGCGTTGGATCGATGACGGGCGCCCCGCCGATGTCGATGCCTGGGCAGCAACGGCGCCGGCGAATCGGCGCTGGCTGCAACAGCCGACGAAATGCGCCATCGAGACCTGCCGTCGCAGCCGCCGCGAGAAGGGGCTCTGCCATTCCCACGTCAGCCGCTGGAATGACCAGGGCAGCCCCGAGCTGACCGGGTGGATCGCAGACGGCGGAGGGGGTCCGCCGTTGCCGACCGGGACCCGATGCCGGTTCCCCGATTGCGGACTCGACGCCGAAGGTGAGGCGGGATTGTGTGATCACCACCGCAGCCGATGGATCCGTGCGGACCGGCCACCGCTGCAGTCCTGGCTGATCAGCTGCTCGACTTTCGGACAGGACCGATTCGACCTGCGGCCGTTACCGATCCCGATGCGACACGAGATCGCCTACGCTATCCAATGCCGCGTCGACGAACGCCGCACCCAGACCCGCCCCCATCAGATCCGGCGGCTGCTGCGCGCACTGCCGGGCGGCGGCGTCGACTCGTTGCTGGCCCGCACACCCGAATCCTGGACGAGCTATCTCGGGTACTCCAGCGAGCGCGGCTACATCGAGCGCCGGTTCCTGCTGGATGCAATCGGCTACCTGCGCGACGCCATCGACGGCACCGGCTGGGATGCAGAGTTCCCACGCGATGTCTGGTTGCTGCGCAGACTCGGCCTCCCGGGCCGTGATGCACAGTTCCGGTTCACCGGCATCGAGCCGATCTGGTTACGGCAGTTGACCAAACGCTGGGCCCGCTGGCGGCTGTCGACGGGCATCGTGGTCGGCACCGTCGCCGCCGACATCCGCGCGATCACCCTGTTCTCCCAATCGTTCCCGGCCCTGCACCGCGGCCCCGAAGCGCTCACCCGGGAACTGGTCGAAGTCCACCTGGCATACCTGGCCAACCGGTTTTCCAACCCGAAAAGCCGCACCAGCCAGATCAGCAGCCTCGCCGGCCTGCTGCGCGCGACCCGCCAGCACGGCTGGGAACCCCGCCTGGCACCGCAGGTCGATCTGTTCGCCGAGGATTATCCCCGCCTCATCGCCGGCGCACCCAGGGCGTTGTCGGAGGCGGTGATGGCGCAGCTGGAAAACCCAGCCAACCTCGACCGGTTCGCTAACCCGCGCGGCCGGTTACTGGCGCGGATCCTGATGAGCACCGGACTGCGCGTCGGCGACGGCAGCCGACTGCGGCTGGACTGCATCGTCCGGGATGGCCAGGGCGCGCCCTACCTGCGCTACACGAACCACAAGATGCACCGCGACGCGTTCGTCCCCATCGACACCGACCTGGCCGAGGCGATCACCGCCCAGCAGCAGGCCGTCCTCGCCGAGTTCGATGATCCGGAGTATCTGCTGCCGCGCCCAACCCGCAACCCCGAAGGCAAGCTGCCGTTCAGCACCGCTACTTTCCGAGGGGAACTCTTGGAATGGTTGCGCGCCTGCGATATCCGCGACGAACTCGGCTGCCCGGTACATGTTTCTCCGCACTGTTGGCGCCACACTTTCGGAACCCGGCTGATCAACAACGAAGTCCCGCAGGAGACCGTGCGCCGGTTGCTCGACCACGATTCGCACGCGATGACCTCCCACTACGCCCGGCTGTCGGACAAGACCATCCGGGAACAGTGGGAACGCGCCCGCAAGGTCAACATCGCCGGCGAGCAGCTGGCACCCGACACCGGCCCGCTGGCTGAGGCGGTCTGGATGAAGAACAACATCGCGCGCGCAAAAATGGCTCTTCCCAACGGCTATTGCGCGCTGCCCTTGCAGCAGAAGTGCGAATTCGCCAACGCCTGTTTAACGTGTCCGGTCTTCGTCACGACCCCGGAGTTCCTGCCTCAGCACCGCCGCCAGCTCGAACAAACCCAGGCGCTGATCGCCCAGGCCGACCACAGCGGGCACCAGCGGCTGGCCGAGATGAACCGCACCGTCGAGAAGAACCTGCTCGCCATCATCGACGGCCTCACCACATTCGGTGGATGCTGCAGCAGCGGGAAATCCTGCACCGGGGACGGAGACTCGCATGCCTGCTGACCCCAACCGCCTCGCCGAGCACGCCCGCCGACGCCACCATGACACCCTGCGACGCGCCGAGCAGGCCCTTACCGAACTCGCTGATGCTGGCCAACCGGTGACCGTCGCGCTGCTGGCCGACCGAGCCGGGGTCTCGCGCTCGTGGATCTACACCCAGCCCGCCTTGCACCAGCGGGTCAAACAGCTACAACACCAACACACTGCCTCCGGCCTTGCCCGCAAGGCCGTCACCCGGGCCAGCGACGATTCGATGCGCCAGCGCCTTGCCCTGGCATACGAGCGAGTCAACCAACTCCGCGCTGAAAACCAGCAACTGCGTGACGCACTCGCGCACGCCCATGGCCAGCTCCGCGCCACCCGACTCAGCACCGACGGCCAGCGATCGACAGAGCTCGGGCAACTGCTGCAACTGCTGCACGACTGGCTCGCTGCCGACCAAGCCGCCCGCACCAGCCTGGACACCTTCGCCGGCGGCCCCTTCACATCGCAGCGCCTGCGCGAGGACCTGATCCGATTCACCTACCTGCTCGGCCATTTCGACCAACCACCGCCGGAGATCGACCGGGGTTGAAAATGGCTTGCCCACCGTCGGGACCCGGCTCGAGGATATGACCACCGGCACAAGCAGAAGGACCTCATGGCCATACGACGAGATTTCGCATGGACTGAGGATCTTGTTCTCCTGCAATCGTTAACCCAACGTCTCTGGTCACCCGAGCGTCGGTTCCACATCGGCGACATCGCCTGGGGCTGGCACTCGATCCCCGACGCGCAGCAAGCATTCCGCGTGTCGCTATGGGAGGAACGCAGCACAGTATCGGCCTGGGCATGGATCGAGTTGCCCGGCCACCTGGAACTGCTCGTCGACCCGGCCGCGACCGATCTGTTGCCGCAGCTGCTGAACTGGTTCGAAACCGTGGCGCCTGGTCCCACCCTGTCCTGCCTGGTGATGGAGACCGATCGCCACGAACGCGCGGCACTGTCCCGCCGCGGCTACACGCTGCAGACGATCGGACCGTTCTTCCGCCGCCACGTCCACGACCTGACCGAGTTGCCAGCACCGCTACTGCCCGGCGGGTTTACGATCACCGCCATCACCTCCGACGACGCCGAGCGGCGGGCGGCAGCCCACCGCGCTGGCTGGGCTGACTTCGGCTCCCGGGTCACCGCCGACACCTACCGAAACGTCATGGCCGCCTACCCCTACCGCGAGCGGACAGACCTTGTCGTCGTCGCGCCCGACGGCCAATGGGTGGCCTCAGCGCTGGGCTGGTACGACGAAATCAACCGCGTTGGCCTGGTAGAGCCGGTCTCGTGCATTCCGCCGTTCCGCGGCAAGGGACTGGCCAAGGCCGTCAATACCGCTCTGCTGCACGCATTCCGGTCCCTCGGAGCAACTCACTCGGTGATCCTGCCTCGCGGCGACCACGCCTACCCGGCACCCGCACGCCTATACCAGGCCATCGGCTACCAGCCTGGCCCCCGCACACTGCTCTACACCCGGAACCAGTAGTCGAAGACACCTGTCCAAAACACGAACATGCTGGTCAACAAACAATTCGGCAGCAGAAGTCAAGATAACCGCAGCGACAACGGGATTCGGGAACAGTGGGTACCAGTCGACCGGCGATCT
>NZ_BDBA01000315.1 GCF_001612745.1 Nocardia amamiensis NBRC 102102
ACGAGTAAGTCCGAACCCTGGTCAATGGTCGTAAGCGGTCTGAAGTCGATGCAGACCGACAACACCGCACGTGCATAGGGCTCGGTCTGAAGAAGACCGGGAACGAGCTCGTTCTCCCATCCCCGCACCAGCCGCGCTGCCCCCTCGATCTCCAGAGATTGCTGCTGGCGGCGCGTCAGGCCGCTGGCGGCGATCCGCTGCCATTCCAGGTAGGCGGCCCGCACGTTGCGAACACTGGCTATCAAATCCGGGATATGCAGGACAGCGCCGGTGAGTTCGCACCATGCGCGGATGTCGTCCTCGGACGGGATCTGGTGTCCGCGCTCGACGCGGCTCACCTTCGCCGGATGCCATCCGGCGAGCCCGGCGAGCTGCTGGCCGTTCAGCCGCGCAGCTCGCCGGAGTTCGCGCAGACGTGCACCGAGATCACGCTTCGCGTCGTTGACTGCGGTCACTGCTGTGATGCGAACTTGCTGCGAACATATTCTGCGTGCGGGATGGCCTTCGGCCACAGGTGATCTCGAACTGCCCGGCATCGTCCGACAGCACCGGGTCTTCGGTAACGGCGGTTCCGGCGAATCTGCCGCTCGGCTCGAAGAGCGTGAAGCCGAGCAGATCGTCATCCCAGACCCACCAGTCATCGACGGTGTACTCGTCAGGCGACACGAGATGCCGGGGCAGCCAACGAATATCCTCACCGGCTGCGATGTTGGAGTCCGATACCGCGCATAGCCATCGCGTGTAATCACTGTTCGGCACAGTTACGATCCGAACTCGCTGCACTGCGACGCCACGGAGAGTCGTCTCGGACATGAGGTCATCCCACTCCGAATACCACTCGGTGTCCAAGTCGGCTTCACCCGCCAGCCATCGCCGCAACGGCTCGGCTTCCTCTGGCGTGTTGTACACATCCCGTGTCTCCAGGTGGAATGCCCGCGTTCGCGCATCCCGGAACAGCTGGTTGAACTCATCATCGTGCAGGTACTGCATCCGGCCTCTGTTCCTTACCGATGTCGACGATCACCGCAATCTCATGATCGGGTACCCCTTGGCTACATGGAATCCCGCATCGACGGCTCGAGGTACATCGTCGGCTCCGATGGCTTTACCTACACCCGGAGATGTACGCCGACATGCTCGACGAGGCCACGGCGGCTGAGCGCGGTCTTGTCGTGCTTCAGCGGCGGAGGCCGGCGCGTCATTGCCAGGGGCGGGTCGAGTGCTGACAGGGTCGCAGGCGAAAATGCGCTGTTCAGCGGAGATGCGCGAGTATCGCGGTGGCGACGTCGGACCCGATTGCGCAGGTGTCGAGCGTGGTGCCACCGTATACACCGGCCTGGACGGTGATCTCGACCGAAAGCGAGGTTGCGGAGTCGACGGCTACCTCGGTCTTGCAGCCGCCGTTCTTGCCATCGGAACGAGACTCCGGGATCCGCACTGCTCGCCGCCCGTCGACGGTGGTCTGTGTCGCGCCCGCTTTGGGCGGCACGAGTGACGTCCGGTCGGACGACGGATGCGGATGGAATCCGATACCGAAATCCTTTGTCATCCAGAAGCATCCGTTCGGAGGGCCCGGTATTTCGTACCCCGCGATGGTGACCTGGAATCGCTCGGTGTCCGCGGCGTCGAAGGCTGTACACGGTCGAGCCGCGAGTTCTGCGAACGTCTGCACCGCCGCGGTCCGCGTCGTCGATTGCGAAGTACTGGTCGCCTCCGATCCGGACGAGGTGTCGTTCGTGTCGCAGGCTGCGACAGCACCCACGACGACGAGCAGCCCGGCCAGTCCGAGTGACAGTCGACCGACCGGGCGACGAGAGCGCAAACCGATCAGCATCCTCGGGTACCTCCGCATCGAATACTGCTTTCTGGTAATCCTCACCCGAACCAGGTGTGTAAGTACCCACTACAAGTAGCGAATCGACCAACTCTTTATGACTCGGCGGCAACGTCATGGCGGAGGTGCGAGGGTGACCGAAGGCAAGCACCGAGTGCCTTTCATCCTGCTTTCGCGGTCCAGAACGCCAGGTCCGCACGTGCTTTCGCGGTCTCCGCATTGTCCGCCCCATTGCGCCGTTCACGACGAATGACCAACTCGGCGTACAGGTCCCTGGCGCTTGCCGGGTCTCCGGCGTGTCCGGTCCATCTCGCCAGGCCCTCCAGGGCGAGCAGGGTGTCGGGATTGTCGGCCCCATACAGGCGGGTGGTGACCTCCAGCAGGTGCGCGGCCAGGTCGCGAGCTGGTTGCGGGTGACCGCTCATCCCGTACCAATAGGCGAGGTTGTTCATCGTGACCAGGGTCGCGGGGTGCTCGACGCCGGAGATCTCCTCGCGGTCGGCAACCACCTCGCGGAGCAGGGCGACCGCGGTATCCGCGTCGCCGGCGACGCCGGTCCACCAGGCCTGGTTGGCTCTCGCCCACAGGGTGTCGTTGTGTTCGGGCCCTAGCACGCTCAGGCAGAGCGGCACGAGGTCATCGAGTAACCGTTTGGCCCGCGCCGGATCGCCTGACTCTCCGAGGAAGCGCGCGTACTGGTCTCGGCTGCGCAGCACGTCGGGATGCTCGCGTCCGAGCACGCGTTCGAGATCGGGCAGGAACTCCGCGTAGCGGCGGCACGCACCGGCGATGTCCCCGGACTGGCCCGTCCAGAACCCGAGGTCGGCCCGGATTCGCAGTACGGCTGGGTCGTCGGGATCGCTCACGACTGCGCCTCGCTGGCGCTCGGCTCCGTCGTGCGCGAAAGCGCGCTGTGTTTCCCCGTTCACTCGCTGACGCTCGCTCACGGCAGATTGCAGGGGCAGCAGTTCGGTGAGCATCGCGACCGTGCGTTCCGGCTCACCCAGCTGGCCGATCCAATTGGCGAGCTGCACACGGTGATCCAGTGTCTGAGGGTGATCCGGTCCGAACACCTCCGTACAGCGCGCGACGAGTGCTGCGTACATATCGCGCGCGGCATGCGGATCTCCCGCGTCGCCGGTCCAGCGGGCCAACCGTCCGCGCGCGGTGAACAGGTGCGGGTCGTCCGGCGCGAGCGCGGCTTCGAACGCGGTGTGCCATCCGGACCAGGACAATCGGTTGTCGCGTGCTCGCCGCCCACTGTCCACGCGATCCAGGAAGGCGATGGCGCGCTCAGGGTGCCCGGCGGCCAGATGATGTCGTGGCGCGGCGGTGTAGGCGTACTCGTCGATGTCCGGACCAGTGAGATCGCCGAGCGCCGATGCCAGCGCGGCGTGAGCGGCTACCTGGGAGACCGTCTCCGTCGTCGCCGCGGTGAGCGGACCGGTGAATGCCTCGTGGGTCAGCCCGATGCGTTCGTCGTCTCGTCCCGGCTGCCCGCGCGCGACCAAGATGCCCAGGTCGACGAGGGTGGTGCGCAACAGAGGCAAGGACACACCGTGGCCGAGCTCGGTCATGGCCGCGGCGACCAGTCGAAGCGGAACCACCGGGCCGACTCCGACGGCGGCGAGCAGGCCGGTGACAGCGGAGACGGTCGATGGGGCGGCGGGCTGCCGGTCGAGGGTGGTGCGAATCCGGTAGCGAACCAGCGAGTTCAGGTCGGTCCCGTTCGCCGCGGCACCGGCCTGCCGCCAGTCGATCTCTCCGACGAGCCGCGGAAGCAGCCACCCGCCCAGCCCGGCGACCTCGTGCCCGTCGAGCGACAGCGCCGCCGGAATCTCGGCGTCCGACCCGCTGAGCTCGAGCAGGATTTCCGCGATCCGGGGAGCCGCGACGGGAAAGACATGCGCGTGGGCGATCTCCGCACGCTCTTCTACCCCGGTGCCCGAACGCACCCCGATCACAACCCGGACGTGCCGCAGACGGTCGTCGGTGGTCAGCGTGTGGATCGCGGCGAGAATACCGTCGCGGCCGCTGGGTGCGGGCTGGTCGAGCCCGTCGACGATGATGCGGACCCGTCGGGTGTGCGGCATCTTGTGCAGTGGACGCAGCAGCTCGATCTCCAGCGCGTCGAACCGGTCGCGATCGGTGAGTTCGTCGACCACGGCGCGGCGAGCCTCGTCGAACACGGAGCCGAACCGGACGCTCAGTTGCGTGACGATCTCCCGGCACATCGACTCCACGGTGCTCGCGACCTCGAGAAAGACCGCCGCGGAGACGAAATCCGCAGTGAACGTGACGGATTCGGCCACCGTGTCCGGGCGGATCAGCAAAGCCAGCAGTGTCGATTTGCCCGAACCAGCCGGTCCGACCACCGCTTGCAAGCGGTCGCCGCCGGACTCGACCATCGTGGTGATCGTGTCCAGGACCGCCGGGGTCGCCACCACTTTGCGAAGCAGATGATCGACCAGCCCCGTGGCCGGTCTCCCCCGCACGGCGTCCCGGTTGCGGGCGACGTTCGGCAGCAGCCAGAGTCCGCGGTCCTCGGGATCGGCTTGTGCGCCGTTGAAGGACAGGTGGCGGGGCGTTTGGAAGGGGCAGGCATGTGCTATCGGGTCGCGAACGTCGCCACACAGCAGGTTCGTTCCCCTGCTCGGGAGTCCGCTGTCGAACGTGGTCAACAGGGTTCGGGTGAAACATCCGGAGTACGCGCTACCGGCTCCCGACGCGACGAGCAGTTCCATTCGGCCGTCGGTCCGCTCGAGAATGTTCAGCCAGCGCTGGCCCGCGCCGGTTACACCCGCACCCGCCTCACACGCATCGACCAGAACGATCAGCCCGTCCAGGAATCGGGCATTTGCGTACTGTTCCTTGACCACCGACACCAGGTGCATGCTGTTGTCGGAGTCCAGCGGTTCGTCTTCAGTGGGCACGCCCGGCGAGTCGTGGGCGAGCAGATAGAAGTCGTCGTCGACGGTGAGGCCGTGGCCGACGAAGGCGAGCAGTAGCGTCGCGTTCGCCTTTCCGGCCGACCGGAACGCCGCTTTGACCGTCGATTTCAGCTGTGCCGCAGTAGGATTCAGCAGCAGTCCGGCTCCATCGACAGGCAGCCAGTGACCGTCGGCGGTAAGCGCGGTATGCAGGCGCCCGGCGAGATCGGCCGGAAATCCCAGATGTGGAAGCCGCTCGCATTCGGTCCCGATCACGAGTGCCAGCCGCTTGGCCATGTGGAAACTATCGGCTACCCGGGCGTGTGCCGCAAGCGGCTGCGATCCTTGCGGCCGTACGCTGCGGCAACCCCGCACCACCGTGGGCGTACACCGACTCACCGCGAGGTAGCGGCCGACGTCAGCGCCGAACGCTCGATACGCGACACTGTGCGCAATGAGTACCAAGCGGAACGGCACGCAGCGACAGTCGAGACCGCCGAACCGGCGGGCGATAATCCTGAACGCCGCGGTCGACGCCTTCACGCACGGCGGCTATCACGGGACGTCGATGGCCGATATCGCCGCGAAGGTCGGCATCTCCGCGACGGCGCTGTACCGGCATTTCCGCAACAAGCAGCAACTGCTGGGACAGTGCCTGCTGGTGGGGCTCGACGACACCCTGGTCCGGCTGGACGCCGCGTATCGCGCCGACAAGTCTGGTGCCGCGGTACTGGCTGCACTGGTGCGGGTGGCGCTCGAGCTGCGCGGACTGCCGAGGCTGTGGCAGCTGGAGTTCCGCAACCTCACCTCGGCCGACAAGTTCGCTGTGCTGGTCCGCGCCTCGCGGATCACCAGATACCTGCGGCAGACGATCCGTGCGCGCCGTCCGGAGCTGAGCACCGCGGACGTCGAGCTGCTGAGCTGGTGCGTGCTGTCGGTGGCGGTGAGTCCTTCGTATCACCGGGCCGAGTTGCCCGCGCCCGCCGCCGCGGAGGTGCTCGACGCTGCCGTCGCGGCCGTGATCTCCACCCCGTTGCCCGAGTATCCGGATGGTCGGGCACCGACCCGACCGGCGCGTGCGGACACCGGCAACACCGAACTCGACCGGGCGATGCGATCGGAGCGAATGCTGGCCGAGGCGGCTCGACTGTTCAGCACCCGAGGTTATGCCGCCGTCGGCATCGAGGACATCAGCGCGGCGGTGGGGGTCACGGGGCCCGCTTTGTATCACCACTTCTCCAGCAAGGCCGAGCTGCTGGACCAGATCGTTCAGCGGCAGGATGAATGGCTTCGCCTGCTGCTGGCCCGGTCGATCGCCGAGGGCGGCAGCGCCGAGGGGTCGATGCGATCACTCATGCGCAGCTTCGCCCAGCTGGGCGCCGACGAACCCGATCTGCTGGCCATCACGATCAGCGAGACCAGGCATCTTCCCGTCGACGCGGTGCAGCGATACCGGCGGGTGCGCCTGGACTGCATCGCCCAGTGGGGCCGCATGGTGCAGACCGTCCGGCCGGAGTTGTCCGCTCCGGCCGCGCGCGTGCTGATTCGCGCCGTCGTCACCGTGGTCATCGATGCCGTCCGCAATCCACGCTTCCGGCGGCGGGTCGATCTCGTCGACGTTCTGGTGGCGATCGGCGAGCGGATCGAATCGGCGCCGGTCGGCGGCCGAGTTACCACATAGTGATTTATGACACTTAGTGGTCGTTAACTTATCGCAGCCAATCCCCCGCTATCAGCGGATTAAATGCATTCGGACGTCCGACCATTAACTTAGCCGTCATTAACATGAGGTTGATTTCGGGCAATCCGTACCGCACAGTGTGCCGTGGGGTGATCACCTATCCGTGCGCCCTCCCGCATCCCTCGCCGATACAGCGGCCGGTTTCCCGAAAGGCATGTGGCCCGTGAGCCATTACAAGAGCAACGTGCGCGATCTCGAGTTCAACCTGTTCGAGGTGTACGGACTCGACGCCGTCCTGCAGTCCGGAGCATTCGGTGACCTGGACGGCGACACCGTGCGGTCGATGCTGAGCGAGGCGGCGCGCCTCGCCGAAGGCCCGGTCGCCGAGCCGTACGCCGAAACCGATCGCAATCCCCCGGTTTTCGATCCCGCGACCCACTCGGTCAGCCTGCCGGAATCGTTCAAGAAGGCCGTGCGCGCCTGGTACGACGCCGACTGGTGGCGCGTCGGCAAAGCCGAGGCGATCGGCGGCGTACCCGCTCCCGCCATGGTGAGCTGGGCGATCAGCGAATTCGTCCTCGGCGCGCAGCCGGCGGCCTACATGTACCTGACCGGCACGATCATGGCGAACATCATGCACGCCATCGGCACCGAGGAGCAGCGGCGCTGGACCGAGCTCATGGCCGAACGCAA
>NZ_BDBA01000316.1 GCF_001612745.1 Nocardia amamiensis NBRC 102102
GTAGCGGGGCGGTTCGGGCGTGTCGAAACTCGGTGCACGGCGCGGAAGATGTTGAGCGGCTTGGCTTCGGAGTTGCCGAGCAAGAACTGCTGGACGCTGGCCGAGGCGGCGGGTGACGAGACACCGGACGCGATGCAGCATTTCCTGGCGCGGGCGGTGTGGGACGAGGACGCGGTGCGTGACGATCTGCGTGATTATGTGGTCGAGCATCTCGGCGCGGCCGGGGCGATCCTGGTGGTCGACGAGAGCGGTGACGTGAAGAAGGGCACCAAATGCCGATATCGGCATTTGAGGCCCTTATGACGAGCCGATGGTAATGCCGAAGTGCGGCTGGGAGATTGGTTGTGAGGTTGCTGTTTGAGGCTGGTTGAGCGGCATTTCGTGGTGGTGGGTCTGGTTTGTGGTGTCTCTGGTCGATGAGTCCCATCGACGACAGGAGACGACCATGGACTCTCGAAGTGGAGCACGACGCCGGGGACCGATCATCGTGGATGGCCCGCTGGCGCCGTTCGCCGACGGCTTGCGCCGCGAGCTGGCCGGTCAGGGATATGCCCTGGACACGGTCGGCGATCACGTGCATCTGTTGGCGGATCTGAGTGACTGGCTGTCGAGCCGGGGCCTGACCGGTGCTGGACTGACGAGCGAGGTGGCCGGTGAGTTCCTGCGCGAGCGGCGCGCTCGGGGCCTGCGTATCGGAGTGACCGTTCGCGCCCTCGCGCCGATACTGGGGTATCTGCGCCGTTTGCGGGTCGCCCCACCGCATTCGGTGGCCGCCGCGGTCGCGCCGCAGGATGTTCTGCTGAGCGAGTATCGCCGTTATCTGGAGTCTGAACGGGGGTTGTCCGCAGGAACGGTCACGCACTATCTGCGGTGCGCCCGGGTGTTTCTGGCGTGGCTGCCGGGTTCGTGCGAGTCGTTGTCGGGGTTGTCCTCGGGCCAGGTCACCGGTTACGTCGTGCAGTGGGCACGACACCGGGAGGGTCACCCGCCGGACATGGTGACGCTGCCGGCGTTGCGGTCGTTGCTGCGTTTCCTGCACGTGGCCGGGCATGTTTCCGACATGCTGGCTGATGCGGTTCCGGCCGGTCGTGCCCATCCTGGTCGGCTGGGGGTGCCGCGGGCGGCGTCGGCTGACGGTATCGGGGCCGTGCTCGCGTCGTGCGACCGTGACAGCGCGGTCGGGTGTCGCGACTACGCGATCGTGTTGTCGTTGACGCGTCTGGGGTTGCGCGGCGGCGAGGTGGCACGTCTGGAACTCGCCGACGTCGACTGGCGAACCGGAGAAGTGATTGTCCGTGGAAAGGGCGGCCGGGTCGATGTTCTGCCGCTGCCTGGTGATGTCGGCGAAGCGTGGGCGCAGTATCTGCTGCATGCGCGGCCGAGGACGAGGGCCACCACGGTGTTCGTGACCATGGTTGCGCCGTTCACTGCCCTGGCGACCTCATCGGTCACGCAGGTTCTGTCCCGCGCTTGCGCTCGTGCCGGTGTCGCCCGGTTCGGGCCCCACCGGATCCGGCATGCGGTGGCGTGCGGTCTTCTCGATGCCGGAGCGTCGATGGCCGAGATCGGGCAACTGCTGCGCCACGCTCACGAACGCACCACGGCGATCTACGCCAAGGTCGACCAGTCCCGGCTGGCCGAGCTGGTCCGGCCATGCCCGCAGGGAGCTCCTCGATGACCATCCGGACCCGGGTTGAGGACTATCTGGCGATGCGCCGCGCGCTGGGCTACCGGCTCCACGCTGAGGGCCGGATGCTGCTGGACTTCGCCGACCGGCTCGACGCGACCGGGCAGGCCACTATCACCGTGTCCGCGGCGCTGGCCTGGGCGATCGAGCCGAAAGATGTGGCACCGGCGTACTGGTGCCGCAGGCTGGGCGTGGTGCGAGCCTTCGCACGTCACCTGCACACGCTCGACCCGAGTTGCGAGGTCCCTCCCATAGACCTGCTATCGGGTCCCGCGCACCGGCCGACGCCGTATATCTACACCGACGAGGAGGTCGCCGCGCTCGTGCACGCGGCGCGGACCATCGCCGCACCGATGCCAGCGGCTACCTGCCACGCGGTGATCAGCCTGATCGCCGCGAGCGGATTGCGGCTGGGCGAGACGCTCGCGCTGGACCGCGCCGACGTCGATCTGGACGATGCGATGCTCACCGTGGTCGGCAAGAACCAGCACACGCGGTTGATCCCGCTGCACTGCACCACCGCGCAGATGCTGGGCTGTTATGCCGCGCGCCGTGACCTGCTCTGCCCGGCAACCGGTTCGGCTGGCTTCTTCCTCACCACCAACGGGCACCGACCGCAGCCCAGCAGCCTGCAGCAGACCTTCGCCAAACTCCTTGTCCTGGCCGAGATCCAGACACCTCCAGGTCGGCGACGTCCCAGAATTCACGACCTCCGCCACACTTTCGCGGTCAACACGCTCATCGGCTGGTATCGGTCCGGCGCCGACGTCGCGGCCCGCATGCCGATCCTGTCGACCTTCCTGGGGCACTCAGGGGGGGCCGGAGGCGACCTACTGGTATCTGCAAGCAACCCCAGAACTACTCGCCCTGGCCGCTCAGCGGCTCGAACACGATCGCAGGACATCATGACCGCGCTGGCTCCGATCATGGAGGCGTTCTTCACCGACCGGCTGATGACCCAGCAAGGCGTCAGCCCCCACACGATCGCCTCCTACCGCGACACCTTCAAACTATTGCTGGGCTACCTCCACTCCCGCACCGGCACGCTGCCGTCCCACCTGGACCTCACCGACCTCGACGCCGCCGTGATCGGGGACTTCCTCCAGCATCTGGAAGCGGTGCGGGGCAACGCCATCAGCAGCCGAAATACACGCCTGGCGGCCATCCACTCGCTGTTCCGCTACGCCAGTTTCCAGGCTCCCGAGCACGCAAACCTGATCAGCCGAGTGCTGGCGATCCAAACCAAGCGGACGACCACGACCATCGTGAATTTCTTGTCCCGCACCGAACTCGACGCCCTGCTCGCTGCTCCCGACCGCTCCACCTGGCACGGACGTCGCGACCACGCCCTGCTTGTCCTCGATGCCCAGACCGGGCTGCGGGTCTCGGAAATCACCGGTCTCACCGTCGATGATGTCCACCTCGGAACCGGCGCGCACGTCTACTGCCGAGGCAAAGGCCGCAAAGACCGGTGCACCCCACTCACCGCACACACCACCCAGATCCTCACCAGCTGGCTCGACCATCGCCGGCCATCAGCCGGCACCGCCCCGTTGTTCTGCACCCGGACCGGAGGCACCTTGTCACACGACGCAGTCGAACAGCTGATCAAAAAGCACGCCGCCACAGCAGCAAAGACGTGTATCTCGTTGCAGAGCAAGAAGATAACACCACACTCCCTGCGGCACTCTGCTGCGATGGAGCTTCTCCATTCCGGCGTCGACGTCACTGTCATCGCTCTCTGGCTCGGCCACGAGAGCCCCACTACCACCCGCATCTACCTGCACGCCGACATGGCCCTCAAAGAAAAAGCCCTCGCCCGCACCGCTTCACCGACCACCGCCCCGGACCGCTACCAGGCCCCCGACACCCTACTGGCATTCCTCGACCAACTCTGACAACCCACTGCAATGCCGCAGGCAGGCACTGCCCACCTGCGGCATTGCGATGCTCGTCGGCATTACCATCGGCTCGTCATAAGGCACCGCCACGGTCGGGTGCAGCGCCAGTACACCGGCACCGCCGGCCGCATCGAGAACTCGCAGTTCGCGGTCTATCTCGGCTATGCCACCGACGCCGGGCACGCGTTCGTCGACAGGGAGCTCTACCTACCGAAGTCCTGGACTGTCGACCGCGCCAGCTGCCAGGAGTCCGGGGTGCCTCAAGAGGTGGAGTTCGCGACCAAACCCGCGCTCGCGAGGAAGATGATCGTGCGCGCACTCGACGCTGGGGTGAGTGCGCCGTGGGTGACCGGGGACGAGGTCTACGGCGCCGATCCTGGGCTGCGGGGCGAGCTGGAAGCACGCCACCACCATAGGGCCCGGATGGCGCCGAACGTGAACTGACTGTTCAGTGTGAAAAAGCGCGGTCGGGGATCTGCGAGATCGAGTAGCTCATCGGCTACGACCTTTGCTTCAGCTGCTCCCTCGACGTCGAGACGGATGAGTCCATGGTCGAACCGGAGTTGATGGGCCTCGAAAGCCGCGTAATAGCCGCGGAGACGCCCCGAGACGGTATACAGCGATGCGGATGCGCCGATAACGCCAATGCGCCGGTGCCCGATTCTCAGCAGATGTTCAGCTGCGGCGTAGCCACCGCCAAATGAATCGGTCAGCACAGAGTCCGCGGCGATTCCCATTGGTGGCTGCCGAAGCAGCCGTACACGGTCGCGTTCGGGGCCACGCGACAAGTGAAGTGGGATTTCACGGTATCGGTTGAGGCGACGGTAGTCGCTGCCGCAAACGCTGGTCGAAATCCACCCTGGTCGCACTGATATGCTGGTCCATCACGGTGCCCACCGCGGCACTATCCAAAGCTCCTGCCGGGGTCCTTCCGCTGGCGAGCGGATCGCACCTTCGCCTGACTACAAACTTTTAGCACACCTGCCAACCCAGCCACGAAAGCCGCGCCGACATCCACTACACCCGCCCAGCGCCTGCTCCCTTATCGGCCACCGCAGGTTCGCCTGTTCTGAACTGAGGTCCAAGCTCCGGAGTCGGCTACACCTCAGGTGCGGGACTCGGCTCGTCGGCTGATTCGACAGGCAGCCGACGAACCGACGCGGGTCGACCTCGGCTGGACGCTGCAGTGACAGCCAATGGAACGTTCGGGTCGACGAGTGCTGGACGTACGTCACCGTACTGCTTCTGCTCGCTTTTACGCTCATTGTCCTCTCCAGCTTTCTGGAGCATTTCCCGCACCTGCGGTGCCGCCAACGTCGGCACCATCGCGAGCATCTGAAGCAGAGAGCCCAGTCCGCCCGCGCCACTGCCACTGCTTGCCTCAGTCTTGTTACCTCTTGTGTGGCTGGTGTCGCTCGGTGACCGACTGTCACTGACGGTGCCGCTGCCACTACCACCCGCCCTGCCGCTGCCACTTACAATGCCGGTGCCACCACCAACCGTGCCACTGCCGCTCGCCCGGATGGTGCCCCCGCCGCTGGCTGTCCCGCTGCCGACCGCTACGGCGCCTCCGTTTGCCATGTACTCGTGAAATAAGGAGATCGCCCTGACCTTCTCATAAACGGCCTCCACGGCGTTGGCGATGGCCTTGAACAACGGCAGTTCCTGTGGCGGCTTGAGTTTGGCGGAGCCCACAGACGCCAGCTTGGCCTCGAGGTCGGCCACGATGTTCTGGATCGAACGCAACGTCTGCATTTGTTCGGAGGCTATGGTCACGGAGGTGTCTTTCACCCGCTTGTCCATCTGAAGCAGCGCCAGTTTACTCGCCTCGGCCTCCTTTGCCGTCTGGTGGTAATGTTCTACTGTCTTACCCATGCCGAGAATCTCGCAGACGACTGGATCAGGTGCACTTACTTCCGGTGGTGGCGTAGTCATGCCATGGCCGAGCAGATCAACAGCGATTTGAATCGCTGTATCGGCGTTTACGATGGAGGTGCGAAGCTTTTCCGACGCGCCGGGTGGGCAATGGCGATCCAGTTTCACCAGCCAAAAGTGTCTATTCGCTGAGATAGGGACCGCTGGCATCGTTACGCGCACAGTTCCGGCCTGTGTTGCATCGACTGCCATGCCCTCAACCGCCTTTCGAAGTGATTCTTCGTTGTGCCAGCCCCTCGGGGCAGAGTTAGTGCTTCAACTACCGCGCCTGGGGAGCGGTGCTCCTGTCCAGTCGACACGATGCACCCTGTTGGAGGGCAGCCCTTCTCGCGATGGTTTCCAACGCAAAGGCGCAGTGTGATCGAAGAACGGTCAGTCGGGCGTGCGGCAGGAAACTGCCCGGAGATTCGCCACGGTAAGGCACGCGCACTCAACACAGCGTGACTCTCCCACTTCTGCCGCCGGAGCGGTATGGGGGAAACTCCCACCTTCGTTGCGACCGACTGTCCGAGCGTCCGGGCAGGCACCTGACAGTTGGTACTGCAACGGCAGTCGGTCCGGTAGCTTACTGGGGTGGTTGTGGGTGTTGTTGCAGCGGAGCTGGATTCGTTGCACGCGCGGGTCGGTGGCCGGTTCACGCGGTCGGAGCCGTGGGGCCGGGCCCGGCAGTATGTGACCGGACTGGTCGCGGGTCTCGAGCGGAAGTGACGGGACCCCGTTGATCGGTCCAGGGCATAAGAGAGCCGGTCATTGGTGATTGCAGGTTGCAGCGTATCCGCTGGGGTTTGGTAGCGCAGGGCGGAATGTCTGCAGTGGTTGTAGTCGGTCTTCCAGCCGCTGATCACGACGCGAGCCTGGGTCAGTGACCAGAAGCTGTTGATGTTGAGGCATTCATCGCGCAGGCGGCCGTGAACGCACGATTCGATGTAGCCGTTGCGCCAGGGCTGGCCCGGCGGGATGAACGCCAGGCCGACGCGTTCACCGGCCCAGTCCCGCATCGCATGACAGGCCAGCTCAGGGCCGTTGTCGCAGCGCAGCGCTGCCGGGGTATCCACGTTCGACGGAGATACGGTCGAGTTCGTCGATCAACCGGTCGGCGGTGATCGAGCGTTCCACCAGCCCGCCCAGGCATTCGCGGGTGTGTTCGTCGACGATCGACACGATCTTCACCGGCCGCCCGTCCTCGGTGGCATCGAACTGGAAATCGACCGCCCACACCCGGTTCGGCGCATCCGCGCGCATCGCGGTGACAGTGGAGTCACCGACGCGTTTGCGGCGCCGCCGCTGCGGCACCCGCAAACCCTCCTCGCGCCACAAACGCTGGATCTTCTTGTGATTCACCGCCCAAGCTTCGCCGCGGGCATCGTGGTAGGCGCGGCGAAACCCCTGCCGCGGGCGAGTTTTCGCCCAGACACGCAGCCACGCCCGCAACGCGGCATCAGGATCGGAGGCGGTGTGCGCGGCGGGTGGCCGGCGCTGGGTACTGTGGT
>NZ_BDBA01000317.1 GCF_001612745.1 Nocardia amamiensis NBRC 102102
GGTCAGCGCGGCGGCGGCCACGGCGGCGTTGTCGATGATCCGGTTCACGATCATCGCGCTGACCTCGGCGGTCACCTCGACCGGGTCCGCGGCGACCTCGGCGATCTTGGTGGCGAGATGTTCCTGGCGCGGAAACTCCTCGGCGGCGGCGCGTGCGCTTACGATGTGTCTCTTCATGCATCCTCCACGAGCGTGTGCAAATCCCCCCTTCGCACACTACGCAGGCCGGACATATTGCCGAATACCTCGCAAAAGCATATTTTCGCGGGAAACAATCCCCGATTTTGCGATGATTGCGAATAGTCGCAGCTACCATCGTGCACGTGCGCAAGATGTATGCGGGCGCCCGGCTTCGGCGGTTGCGCGAAGAGCGGAGGATGACCCAGGCGGCCCTGGCGAAATCGCTGGACCTGTCGCCCAGCTACCTCAATCAGCTCGAGCGCGACCAGCGGCCCCTCACCATTCCCGTACTGCTGAAACTCAATTCCACCTTCGACCTCGACGTCCAGTTCTTCGCCGCCGATTCGGACGCGCGCCTCGTGTCCGACCTGCACGAAGTGCTGGTGGACGCCGCGGGCGGGCACACCGCCCCGCTGACCGAGGTGGAGGAGCTGGCGACGCGCCAGCCGGAGATCGCCAGGATCGTGGTGGCGATGCACCGCCGACTACGCGCGACCACCGATCAGCTCGATCTGCTCTCGGCGCGGGTGTCCGCGCCCTCGGGCGCGCCCGGGGTGCCGATGCCCTACGAGGACGTGCGCGACTTCTTCTACGACCACCACAACCACATCCCACAGCTCGACATCGCCGCCGAGCAGTTGTTCGAGAACTCGGGCCTGTCCATCGGCTCGCTCGATCGCCAGCTCGCGCGGGTCGCCGAGGAACGCGCCGGGATGACGATTCTGGTGCGCGGCGACGGCGCGGACGCGGCCATCCCCAAGCGGCACTACGACCCGGAGAGCCGCACGCTGACCCTGGCCCGGCGATTGCGCCCCGGCCAGCGCGCTTTCCAGATCGCCACCACCCTCGCCCTCCTGCTGTACGGCGCCGAGCTGGACGCGGTGCTGGCCGAAACCCCGTCGCTGACCGGCGAATCCCGCACCCTCGCCCGGATCGGGCTGGCCAATTACTTCGCCGGAGCGCTGGTGCTGCCGTATGGGCGGTTCCTGCGGTCGGCGGAGGAGCTGCAGTACGACATCGACCTGCTCAGCTTGCGTTTCGAGGTCGGCTTCGAAACCATCTGCCATCGGCTCAGCACCCTGCAGCGGCAGGGACAGCGCGGCGTCCCGTTCTTCTTCGTCCGCACCGACCGCGCGGGCAACATCTCCAAACGCCAGTCCGCCACCGCGTTCCACTTCTCCCGGGTCGGCGGCAGCTGCCCGCTGTGGGTGGTGCACGAGGCGTTCGCCCATCCCGGCCGCATTCTCACCCAGGTCGCCGAGATGCCGGACGGGCGCCGATATCTCTGGATCGCCCGCACGGCCGCGGTCGCCCCGCACGGGTTCGGCACGGCGGCGAAGAGTTTCGCCATCGGGCTCGGCTGCGACATCGAATACGCCGAGCGCCTGGTGTATTCGGCGGGCTTGCAGCTGGACGACCCGGCGGCCGCGGTGCCGATCGGCGCGGGCTGCAAAGTCTGCGAGCGTCCCGCCTGCCCGCAGCGCGCGTTCCCGCACATCGGCAGCCCGCTGGCGATCACCGAGCACACCAGCACCGATCTGCCCTACCCGCGCGTCGGCCGCTGACCGGTTTCGATCCTGGTGAGTTTGTCCGGATTGGCCACGGCGTAGATTTCGCGGATCCGGTCGGTGGCCGGATCGATGTCCAGCACGACGACCGCGAACGGCGCGCCCGCGGCGAAGAACAGCGCGGCCGGGTCGCCGTTCACGAACCGGTATCCGACACCGAAATCGGGCACGTCCCTGAGGAGATTCCGGCCGGTGAGCATGCGGGCGACCTTGTCGGGGCCGTGGATCGGGCGCAGCGCGGCCCGCGCCTTGCCGCCGCCGTCGGACCAGAACACGACGTCCGGTGCGAGCAGTTCCAGCAGACCGGCCACGTCGCCGTCCGCATGCGCGGCGACGAGCTTCTCGGTCACCCGTCGCTGCGTGTGCGGGTCGGCTCGGTAGCGCGGCCGCCGCGCGTGCACGTGCTCCCTGGCCCGGTGGGCGAGTTGCCGGATCGAGGCGGGCGTGCGGCCGAGGACCTCGGCGATGTCGGCGTGCGGATAGCCGAACACCTCGTGCAGCACGAAGACCGCGCGCTCCAGCGGGGTGAGCGTCTCCAGCACCACGAGCACCGCCATGGACACCGATTCCGCACGCAGCGCGCCCTCCGCCGCGTCCTCGGTGAGCTGTGGCGTGTCGGAGACCAGCGGCTCGGGCAGCCACGGGCCGACATAGGTCTCGCGCCTGCGACTGATCGCCGCGCGCCGCGCGAGCGCCTGGTTCATCGCGATGCGCACCAGGTACGCCCGGGGATGCCGGATCTCCTCGCTGCCCTCACCCACCCGGGCAGCCCAGGAAAGCCACGTCTCCTGCAGCACGTCCTCGGTGTCGGCGACGCTGGCGAGCATGGCGTAGACCACCGAGAACAGCAGTTCCCGGTGGTCGGCGAACACCCGCGTGGCGGCTTCGTCGGCGGTCTCCGTCATCGGACCTCCTTGTCTGTGCGGTGCGACCGCGTGCATCGGTCTCACGCATAGGAGCAAGACAACGCCGCGATATGTGACGTCCCACGCCGAATTGTGATCCGTCTCTCGGCGCCGCGCTGCGATGTCACATCCGCCGCGCGCCGCGGCTCTCGGTTCGCAAGGACGACAACGTCCGCATCGAGAGAGGACATCGGAGTGCTCGCACCCACCGAAACACCATCGTTCTTGGCGACCCGCCGCGGCAAACTCACGTTAGCCCTGCTCTGCACGGTCGCCTTCGTCGACTTCGTCGACGCCTCCATCGTGAACGTCGCGCTGCCGACCATCCAACGCGAACTGGGCATGTCGGTGCCGACGCTGCAGTGGGTCACCAGCGGGTATCTGCTCACCTACGGCGGGTTGCTGCTGCTCGGCGGCAGGCTGGCCGATCTGCTCGGACGCCGCAGGGTCCTGATCGCCGGGACCGTCGTCATCGGCGTGTCCTCCGCGCTCGGCGGGCTCGCCGACAGCAGCGGGCTGCTGATCGCAGCTCGCTTCGCACAGGGCATCGGCGCCGCGCTGATGCTGCCCGCCGCCCTATCCATCCTCACCACCAGTTTCCGGGAGGGCTCCGATCGACACACCGCGGTCGGAATCTGGGGTGGTGCAGCGGGTTTGGCATCGGCCGCCGGCGTATTCCTCGGCGGGGTGATCACCGAAGGGCCCGGCTGGCGCTGGGTCTTCTACGTCAACACGCCGGTCTGCGTGCTGGTGCTGGTGGCCATCCCGCTGCTGATTCCGAACGATCAGCGCAACGACATCCGGCGCGGCTTCGACGTGCTCGGCACGGTCTTGGCGACCACGGGCCTGATGACGCTGGTATTCGGCTTGGTGAAGGCCCCCGAATACGGATGGGGCGACGCGCGGACGATCGCCGTCCTCGGTGTCGCCGCGGCTCTACTCGTCGCGTTCGTCGTCAATGAGCGCGCCACCGCCGACCCACTGGTCCCGTTGTCGATCTTCGGCATCCGCGGATTGGCCGCGGCGAACCTGTCCCACCTGGTGATCGCCGCGGGCATGCTGTCGATGTTCTTCTTCGTCACGCTGTACATGCAGACGGTGCTGGGCTACGGCGAGTTCGAGGCGGGCGTCGCCTATCTCCCGGTGAGTTTGACCATCGGCGTGGCCGCGGGTCTGGCGACGAAGTTCTTCGCCAAGACCGGAACCCGGGTCTTCACCGTGCTCGGGTCGCTGCTGTGCGGGCTGGGTGTTCTGCTGCTGTCACGCATATCGACCGACGGGTCCTATCTCACCGATCTGCTGCCGGGAATGCTGGTGATGTCGCTGGGCGCAGGTGGCGTCTTCGTCGCGAACACCACCGCGGCGAACGCGGGCGTGCCGCCCGAACAAGCCGGTTTGGCCGCCGCACTGCTCAATACCGGGCAGCAACTGGGCGGAGCACTGGGCCTCGCGGTACTCACCGCCGTCGCGACCTCGCACACCAACGCTCAGCTCGCGGCGGGTCACGCGCCGATCGAGGCGATGAATGCCGGGTTCGGGCGGGCGCTGTTCGTCGGCGGCGTCATCGGCGTTGTCGCCGCGATCCTCGGGTTGTGGACCGTCAACGCACGCGGGGACGCCGAGGCCACGGCGTCGGCCACACAACCCGCGACGGTCTGAAGTCGGCAGGTGGCCGGGAATCGAAGGGCTCCAGGCCACCTGCCGATGCCGTCCACAACACCGCAGCCGCACCCTCTGCCCGCCCCGATACAGAACGACCCACACTTAGCACGACTGGGCCGCGCTGACGCTCGGGGCTGCGCGCTGCGCCCCGGGCCAGTGCCCCCGTCCAGATTGGTGGTCTTCGAGCTCAGGAACGCGACGACGGTAGTCGAAAGGCGGATCAACACGCCGTGGCCAACCGCCATTGGACTACCCTCGCGGAACCGTCCACACCGACGGTTACGCGGAAGCTATCTTTACGAGACACCTAGCCCGGACCGGATAGGTGTCAATTATCTTCGCGCCGAATGGATCTGAAACGAAGTCGGAGGGCGTGGGTCGCACCGCGAGCCGGTCGAGGCATACATGTACGACGGTATCCACTACTCGTTCGATTACGTGCGTATCCAGGTTCTTCGTCAGGTCGGCACAATGGCGCGATTCGCCATCGAGCTGGACTACTGCGAGGAGGAGTTCAGCATCGAGCTGGACAATGACGAGATACTCGAGACCGATCGGATCTGCACGACGGTGAATGCCGAGTTCGATGGCATTCGAGTGCAACTGGACGCGGACCGAGAATTGGCCGAGTTCACCGATACTGCCGGCTTGGTCTTCGACTCCGCCTCCGGCCTGTACAGGCCGGTCGAGACGGCCACCCCCGGGAATCGTTCGCGGACCGGGCACTGAGGTCGGACTCGCCGCAGTCGTGCGCACCTGCGACGTTGAAGTAGCGTGCTGATCTCGCATTGCTACCGTCAAGTTGTGAGCCGCACCCAATGGACAATCCACGGTGAACACGTGGTGGACGAGAATCGTCATATCAGGCTGTCGACAGTGGAGGTCGAGCTGCCGGATGGGGTGAGGTTCACGCAGTACGTCGCCAGAATGCCTCGCTGTGCGATGACGTTGGTTCTGAACAACGACCGCGAAGTTCTGCTGATGTATCGGCACCGGTTCATCATCGATCGGTGGGTGTGGGAGTTGCCGGGCGGATATGTCGACCACGCCGAAGACGTCTCCTTCGCCGCCGCCCGCGAGGTCGAAGAAGAGACCGGGTGGCGTCCGCGGACCATGGAACACCTGGTTACCTACCAGCCGTCGATCGGCACACTTGACCAACCGCAGGAGATCTACCTGTCCCGCGGTGCCGACCTCACCGACACGGCCCCGGACATCAACGAGGCCGAAGACATCCGGTGGTTCCCACTACTGGACGCGGTAGCCATGATCGACCGCGGCGAGATCGTTGGCGCCGCGACGATCGTCGCGCTCTACCGCGCCCTCAGTCTTCCCGACCAGTGACCGCAAGCGCTCGATGCCGGAACTCGGCCACGTCTTCCAAATCGTCATACGGTGCGAGCCGATGCCGAACCTCCCTCAGGTAGGAGAGGCTACGGCGGGAAACCAGTCCAGCCGCGAGTTCGAGTGCTTCGAACCCGATACTCACGGCCTCCCCTGGGTCCTCAGCGGCACGGGAGGATGCCAACAGGCAAAGGTTGAAAGCACGTCCACGGATATACCCATCGGACATGTCCAGCGACTGCTCGGCGAAGCGCGCAGCTCGAGCAAAATCACCGAGATCTCGGAAGCAGTGCGCAGTTTTCGCTGACAGGTATGCGTCGTCGAAATATGCCAGCCATGCCGGGCGCATTGAGTCTGCGCGCTCGAATGCGCGTTCTGCGACGTTGATCGACGCCGCGCACGACGATTGGTCGGAGCGCGCGGCGTGGCCGTGTGCCTCCGCCATGTGGCACTCGGTCTCCAACGCCGCCAGTCGTGCGGTGCGCGCGGCGATCTGGGCCGCGCGTGCGAGGTCGATGGCATCTCCCGGCCGCCCCACGTAGGTGGCCTGGTGGCTCATCGCCGCGAGAATCTCGGCTCCGAGTCCGGCGTCACCGGCAGCCCGGGACATCCGTAGCGCCTGAATCAGGTACCGCTGCGCCAAGCCGTGCTCCTCGAGATCATAGGCCGCCCAGCCCGCGAGCTTCGTGAGTTCGGCAGTGGCCGCGAACAACTGGCGGCCGACCGATTCGGTGTAGCTACCGTGCAGTAGTGGCGCGATGGAACTGTGCAGATAGTGCACGATGGTCGGACGCACCTTGCCGCCGCCGACACGGTTGTCCAGATCGCGAAACGCGGTGGTCATAGTGCGGACCGCATCGACATCACTTTGGCCGATCCGGCGGAATCCGGACGATACAGGGCGTTCAGGTCCGGGCATAGTCAGCCATCGCATGGACGCGGCCGGATAGACCGCAACTGCGTATGACGCTCCGACCAGGAACCGCCGACGCTCCACATCACTCCTCCACAACGCTGTTGCGGAAGCTGTTGCCTCGGCAAGACTCAGTGAAAACTCGAGTCCCAGATCGGCGGTCTCGCCTCCGCCGACCATTCCACAGTCCGCAACGCTGACTCGTCTCCCGACAACCTCGGTCAAGACCTCGGCGATCAGCTCCGGCCCAGGCGTGTTCGGCTGCTCGCCAGCGAGCCACCGACCGACGGAAGAGTGGTCGTAGCGCAGCTCGACACCGACGGCCTCGCCACGCTCCACCACTCTGCGCGCGAGGCCTTTTCGGCTGAGCTCTCGGCTATATCGAGCCTCCTCCAGAAGCTCAGCGAGTTGACGATTGGGCTGCTTAG
>NZ_BDBA01000318.1 GCF_001612745.1 Nocardia amamiensis NBRC 102102
AAACACAGTCAGCGGCCGGAGCGGCGACCAAGCGGCACACGCAGGACGGCGTCGGTGCCGATGTCGGCACCGGGGTGCAGGCCGATGGAGCCACCGAGTTCGGCGGTGACCAGGGTGCGGACGATCTGGAGGCCGAGGCGGTCGGAGGATTCCAGGCTGAAACCCGGCGGGAGGCCGCGGCCGTCGTCGCTGATGATCACGTCCAGCCACCGGGCGGAACGCTCGGAACGTATTGTCACCGTGCCGTTTTCGCCGGAATCGAAGGCGTGCTCGATGGCGTTCTGCACCAGTTCGGTGAGCACCATCACCAGCGGGGTCGCGCGTTCGGCGGAGAAGACACCGAGCGAGCCCGCGCGGCGCACTTTGATGCGCGCGGTGTGCACGGTGGCGACATCGGCCATGATCGGCAGCAGCCGGTCGACGACCTCGTCCAGGTCGACCTCCTCGTCCACCGACATGGACAGCATCTCGTGCACGGACGCGATCGAGGTGACCCTGCGCACCGACTCGGTGAGCGCGACCTGCGCCTCCTCGTTCTCGGTGCGGCGGGCTTGCAGGCGAAGCAGGGCGGCGACGGTTTGCAGGTTGTTCTTCACCCGGTGATGGATCTCCCGGATGGTGGCGTCCTTGCTGAGCAGGGCGCGATCGCGCCGCTTCACCTCGGTGACGTCGCGAACGAGCACGGCGGCGCCGGCCAGTTCACCGTGCGGGCGCAACACGAGCGTGCGCAGCAGCACGGTGGCGCCGCGCGCCTCGACCTCCATGCGCCGCCCGGTCCGGCCCGCGAGCGCGGCCTGGATGTCGCCGACCACCTCTTGTGCGTCGAATGGGTCGGTGATCAGCGAGCGCGTGGTGACGGCGAGATCCTGTCCGGCCAGATCGGCCTGCAAGCCCATCCGGTGGTAGGCCGACAGCGCGTTGGGGCTGGCGTAGACGACGATTCCCTCGGTGTCGAGCCGGATGAAACCGTCTCCCGCGCGCGGGCTGGAATGGGTGGCCGCGCGATCCTCGGTGGTCGGGAAGGTGCCGTCGGCGATCATCTGGCACAGATCGTCCGCACAGGCCACGTAGGCGGTCTCCAGTTGGCTGCGCACCCGGGGACGTTGGAAGTCGGTATCCCGGCTGAGCACGGCGATCACGTCGTCGCCGCAGCGCACCGGGATCGCCTCGCGGATCGCGTGCACCGGGTGGGGGTGATACACGCCGGATGCCTCGACCTCGCTATCGGCCCGCACGATGTCGCCGGTCACCAGAGCCTCGAACACCTGCGGGTGGTCGGCCCGCAGGGCGACCGTCCCGACCAGGTCTTCCTGGTGCACGGTGGGGGCGGTGGTCGGGCGGCACTGCGCGACGCACACGATATCCGAGCCCTCGGTCACCGGGCCCGCTCCGACCCACAACAGCAGGTCGGCGAAGGACAGATCGGCCAGCAGTTGCCAATCGCCCACCACCCGCTGCAGATGGTCGACGGCGACGCCGGGTAGGTCGGTGTGCTCGGCCAGCAACTCGCTCAGTGTCGCCATGAAGATCTACCGCCGGAATCGATCAGGAAATGACCGCGATGAGATGCCCGGCCTTGATCGCGTCGCCTTCCTTGACGCCGACCGAGGTCACCGTGCCGCCGGACTCCGCGACCACCGGGATCTCCATCTTCATCGACTCGAGGATCACCAGCGTGTCGCCCTCCTGCACCTCGTCGCCCTCCGCGACGACCACCTGGTAGACGACCGACACCAGCTCGGCGAGCACTTCCTCCGCCATGGCACCCCATTCCTCGTTGCCCTGTATCCGCTGACGGTACAGCCAACCACACGTGAAACAATGGCCTTCAACCAGAAGGGAGACTACTCATGGGTAAGCGCGGACGTAAGAAGCGTAGTCGCAAGGGAAACGCAGCCAACCACGGCAAGCGGCCCAACGCCTGAGCGCACGCTCGGCCCGCACACGCGAAGCGGCACGCCTTCCCGCAGGAAGGCGTGCCGCTCGGCGTCTGCGACCAGGCTAGTCGGAGGTCTCGACCGAAGTCTCGGTGGCGATGAACGCGCGGCGCAGTTCGACGGTCAGACGCTCGCGCAGCGACTCGGGCGCGCGGTCGCCGCCGCACTTGCGACTGAGCAGGCCCTTGATCTTCTCCTCGATGCCGTAGGCCTCGATACACGGGCTGCAGTGCTCCATATGGTGCTGCAACCGAGCCCGGGTCGCGTCGTCGCACTCCCCGTCCAGCATCAACCACACATCGGCGAGCACCGCCGTGCAGTCCAACTCCATATCAGGGTCCCGCTCACTCACTGCTTGACCTCCTGGCGTTCCCCCGAACGGTTGAATCCACGCTCGCGCGCCACATCGGCGAGCAAACCCTTCAGTTGCTTCCGGCCGCGGTGCAGCCGGGACATCACCGTACCGATGGGGGTGCCCATGATGTCGGCGATTTCCTTATACGGGAAGCCCTCGACATCCGCGTAGTACACCGCCATCCGGAATTCCTCCGGCAATTCTTGCAATGCCGACTTGATGTCGTCGTCCGGCAACGCGTCGAGCGCCTCGACCTCGGCGGAGCGCAGGCCCTGTGAGGTGTGCTCGGCGGTCGCGGCCAGCTGCCAGTCGGTGATCTCGTCGGTGGGGTACTGCGCGGGCTGCCGCTGCTTCTTGCGGTAGGAGTTGATGTAGGTGTTGGTCAGGATCCGGTACAGCCAGGCACGGAGGTTGGTGCCCTCCCGGAACGACTTGAACCCCTGATACGCCTTGACGTAGGTCTCCTGGACCAGGTCCTCGGCGTCCGCCGGGTTCCTGGTCATGCGCAGCGCGGCGCCGTAGAGCTGGTCGAGCAGCGGCAGTGCGTCCCGCTCGAACCGCTGTGCCAGCTCGGCATCGTCGACGGCAGCGACATCGTCGGCTACCACGTCATCGTCGCTCGTCACACCTGTCCCTTCGATTGCCGTACCTGCCAAATCTACCGGCAACGGCATATCGACCGGGAATCCGCCTTCCGTCGGTGACACTGCGGTCCATACCGGACGATCGTCGAGCAGTATGGGCACCGACATCTCCTTCACGTCTCCAAAGGGCCTGCTCACGCGATGGAAATCCATCCGAGCGCTGTGTATCGCCTACAACATGCGCGGCACCCGCGGTGTTCCCGCGACCACGGACTCGCGGCGAAATCCCAGGAAATCCGGTTGCGACCAGGGCTTGTCCCGCCGCTAATGTTTCGGCCATGGCAGCAGGCTCGACACCGGCGATCCGCACGTTGACCCAGGCCGAGGTGCCGCACCGGGTGCACGCCTACAAGCACGATCCCCGCGCCGACTCCTACGGCACCGAGGCGGTCGATGCGTTGGGCGCCGAACTCGGGGTGACGGCCGAGCAGATCTTCAAGACCCTGGTCATCGAGCTGGCCACCGGCGCACTCGCGGTGGCGGTGCTTCCCGTGCCGAACACGTTGTCGCTGAAGGCCGCCGCCGCGGCCTTGGGCGCGTCGAAGGCGAGCATGGCCGACAAGACCCGAGCGGAGAAGACGACCGGGTACGTGCTCGGCGGCATCTCCCCGCTCGGCCAGCGCAAACCGCTGCCCACCGTGATCGACGACTCGGCGTTGTCCTGGGACCGCGTGTTGTGCAGCGCGGGGCGGCGCGGTCTGGAGATCGAGCTGGCGCCCGCCGATCTGATCCGGCTGACCAGGGCGGTCACCGCACCGGTGATATCCGCGTAATCCAGCCAGAATCGACGCGATCTGTGCGTTACTTGGAAACGGCCAGATTGCTCCGACTCGAGGATGTGATGCGAATGTTCGCGCAGCAGCGTTTGCGCACCATGATCGTCGTGTTGTTCGGAACTCTCGTCGTGGCGCTCGGTTCGGTGTCGGTCCTCGCCCCGCAGGCCGCCGCCGCTCCCAGCGCCCCGGCGATCACACAGGTCAGCGATTACCCCTTCGACTTCGGCGGACAGGGCAACGACAACCGTTACCCCTTCGATTTCGACGGCAATGGCAACGATTCCCCGGCCGGTCAGGGCATGTTCGAGCAGGATCAGAAGTCCGAGAAGACCGAGAAGCTCGGCGGGACGCTCACCACCAAGCTCATCGACCTGGTTGCCGGGGTGATCAAATGCGGGCTGAATATCGCCACGCCCAGCGTGAAGTGCAGCCTGTAATACCTTGCGACGCCTGCGGCGCCGCATGTTCGTAGCCCATCACGGCTCGTGTCCGAGCGACCGCCGCCGCTACTCTCGCGCGGGGCGTCCGCTCGGACACGTGGCCGGGCCGCGAACGGCAGTGCTCGGCCTCCCCGGTCGAGGCCACCTGGTTGCTGGCTACCGTCAGAGCAGGCTGATCTGCCCGGTTGGCTCCTGATCCTCCACCCGGGCAAGTAGTTCCGGGCCGTTGTTGCGCACGCTGTTGACCAGCGTCGGCACCGGGCGCGGCACGATTCCGGCGACCGTCTCCTCGCTCGGGGTCTCCAGCAGCGTCGCCGGGGCCGGGTGGTCGGGGTCCAGCCACGCGTCCCAGTGCTCCTGCGGCATGGGCAGCGGCATGCGGTCGTGGATGCGGATGAGATCGCCGACCGCGTCGGTGGTGAGGATGGTGCACGACAGCAGCGGCTCACTCTCAGGCTGGGAACGGTCGCGCCACACCGACCACAGTCCCGCCATGTAGAGCCGGGACCCGTCGGCGTTGGCCATGTAATACGGATGTTTGACGACTTTGCCTTTCGCCCCCGGTTCGGCGTTCGGTTCGACCACCCACTCGTACCAGCCGTCCATCGGCACCAGGCAGCGACGATATTTCACCGCGTCGCGGAAGGAGGGCGTGGTGGCGGCCTTGTCGGCGCGGGCGTTGAACAGCGGCTTGCCCTTGACCGGCACGCCGGGCTCGGCGGCCTTGGTCCACAACGGGATCAGCCCCCAGCGCATACGCCGGATACGACGTTTCGGATCGTCGTCCTTGCGTCCCTGGTCGTGCCGTTCGACCACGGTGAGGATCTGGGTGGTGGGAGCAACGTTGTAGTTGGTGAAGGCGCCCTGGTCGGTGGTATCGGTCTCGTCGATCGCGTCCAACTCGGCTGCGAGCCTGCCCGGGTTGGTCGTGGTCGCATATCGTCCGCACATATCCCGATACTCCCACCCGCCACCGACAGTATGGGGGGACAATGGGCGCATAACTGGATGACCTGTTGAGAGTTTTGACATAACATTCTCTCATCGGCAGGACGGTCCGCCCGTCCATTCAGGCGTGCGCATCGACCGGCCACCGCAGACGGCAAGAGGAGACCCACTGTGACATCAACCGACACCAGACCGGCCGACCACGACACCGCCCTCACGTCGGTGAATCCGGCGACAGGCGAGGTGATCGGCACACACGTCATCGCCGACGACGCCGCGGTGGCCGCCGCGGTCGCGAAGGCCCGCGCGGCGGCGGCCACTTGGGGGGCACTGAGTTTCGACGAGCGGCGCACGCATCTGCTGCGCTGGTCGAGCAAGCTGGTGCAGAAGTCGGAGGAGTTCTGCGCACTGATCCACGCCGAGAACGGCAAGCCGCTCGACGACGCATTCCTCGAACTGATGCTCGCGCTCGAGCACATCGCCTGGGCGGCCAAGCACGCCAAGAAGGCGCTCGGCCCCAAGCGGATCTTCCCCGGCGCGCTGATGTCGAACTTCAGCGCCCGGCTGGAACTACGCCCGCTCGGCGTCATCGGCGTGATCGGCCCGTGGAACTACCCGGTCTACACGCCGAACGGCTCGATCGCCTACGCGCTGGCGGCGGGCAACACCGTCGTGTTCAAGCCGAGCGAATACTCCACCAGCATCGGCAATTTCCTCGCCGAAGCGTTCGCCGAGGCCAACCCCGAACTGCCCGAGGGCGTCTTCATCACGATCAACGGCTACGGCGCCACCGGCGCGGCGCTGGTGCGCTCGGACGTCGACAAGATCGCCTTCACCGGCTCGACCGCCACCGGCAAGCGGATCATGGCCGCGGCCGCGGAGAAACTCACACCGGTGCTGCTGGAGTGCGGCGGCAAAGACGCGGTGATCGTCGCCGCCGACGCCGACATCAAGGCCGCCGCCGACGCGGTCGCCTGGGGCGCCACCGCCAACAGCGGCCAGACCTGCGCGGGCGTCGAGCGGGTGTACGTGGACCGCGCGGTGCGCGAGGAGTTCGTCGCCGAGGTCAAGCGCATCCTCGGCGACATCAAGCCCGGCTCGGATGACAAGGCCGCTTACGGCCCGATGACCATGCCGAGTCAGGTCGACGTGGTGCGCCGCCACATCGAGAACGCGCTGCAGAACGGTGGCACCGCCGTGCTCGGCGGCCCCGAGTCGGTCAAGGCGCCGTTCATCGAGCCGGTGGTGCTCGTCGACGTGGACGAGAGCTCCGAGGCGGTGTGCGAGGAGACCTTCGGCCCGACCATCACCATCCGCACCGTCGACGGCGTGGACGAGGCGGTCGAGCTGGCCAACAAGTCCAAATACGGCCTGTCCTCCGCGGTGTACTCGAAGAAGAGCGGCCTGGACATCGCGCGCAGGCTGCGCGTCGGCGCCACCTCGGTGAACTCGGTGCTCGCCTTCGCCGCCATCCCCGGCCTACCCTTCGGCGGCGTCGGCGACTCCGGCATCGGCCGTATCCACGGCGAGCCCGGGCTGCGCGAGTTCGTCCGCCCGCACTCGATCGCCGTGCAGCGCTTCGCCGTTCCCGGCATGGCGCTGCTGAGCTACACGCGCACCGCGTCCACGATGAAACTGCTGCGCAAAGTCGTTCCCGTCCTGCACGGCCGCCACAAGTAGGAACTGCGGCATCGGTCCGGGTACTCGACGCCGTGGAGTACCCGGACTCGTACGCGCGTCCGCCACGCCCCATGGAGCCCAAACGGCGGTCGTTCAGCGGCTGGCCCCAGAAACGGTGAATCCAGTGCTGCGGTTGCCACTTCGCGTGACCACACCGGCCCAACTCCCGCTTTCGAGCGCAGCGAGACCGAGCATTGCCCGTTCGCGGCCC
>NZ_BDBA01000319.1 GCF_001612745.1 Nocardia amamiensis NBRC 102102
CCTTGGTGGCAGCCAGTTTCGATGGCGGGGCATCCGCGGGCATCAGGACCACTGCGCTGGTGCCGAGCAACTGGGCGGCAAGAGCCACCGCCTGTGCGTGGTTGCCCGAGGAGTAGGCGGCGATGCCGTGCGCACGCTTCTCAGCAGGCAGTTGGCTGATCGCATTGTAGGCGCCACGGAACTTGAATGCGCCGTGGGTGCGCCCGTTAGTTCGCCGGGGTAGCCAGGCGGTGGGGTCGTTGAGGTAGAGACCGCAGGCGCAGTCGAGGGTTTCGGCGGGGGTGCCGGAGGGCAGGCCGCTGGGGAGGAAGGAGTCTTCGTAGGTGTCTCGGCTGGCGAGGTAGATGGCGAATCCCCAGGTCGTGGCGTATCCGGTGTAGCGCAGTCGCATCAGTGGCAGCTCGGTGCCGTCGGCGAGTTCGCCGGTGATGTAGGCGAAGGCGCCGTGGTAGCGGACGTGCAGGCGGGCCAGTTGCGGCCAGCGGTCGGCGGCGTGGGCGGCCAGTCGTTGCCGCAGCGAGGTCTTGGTCGATTCCGGCGGTGGTGCCATGGGCCCTCAGCCTGCCACGCCGTGGCCCGGAGTGTCTGCCCCGGTTCGGGGTGGCTGCTCGTGCACAGTGCCTTGTTCAGTTCATTCATGATGAGGGACGAGGGAATTCGGCATGCCGATGGGCAGCCCGCATGTGGTGCGCTTGACAGGGCGGCAGCGGTCGGAATTGGAAGCGGTCACCCGCAAGGCGAGGGGGCCCCAGCGGCAGGTCCTGCGGGCGCGGATCGTGCTCGCCGCCGCGGACGGAATGTCCAACGCCGGGATCGCGATGACTCTGGGAGTATGTGTCGACACTGTCCGGAAGTGGCGTAAACGGTTCTGCCGCAACGGGATCAAAGGTCTGACCGACTTGCCTCGCAGTGGCAGGCCGCGAGCATTCGCTGCCGGGGTCCTCGCCGAGGTCAAGGCCCTGGCGTGTGAGCTGCCGGCCTGGTCCGGGCTGCCGCTGGCGCGCTGGAGCTGCCCGGAACTGGCGCGCGAGGCGGTGACCCGAGGCATCACCGACCGGATCTCGGGCGCCGTATACTTCGGCGCTGTCTGCACGCACTGCCCCCTGCGCGCGCAGTGCAGGACGGCGGCCGGCGGGCGCACCATCACCATCGGCGCCTACGAGAAATACCTGGCCACCGCCCGTGCACGCCAACTCGACCCCGCCTGGAAGGCCGACTACCGGGCCGCCCGGCCCAAGGTCGAACGCAAGATCGGCCACCTGATGCGCCGCCGCCACGGCGGACGCCGCGTCCGCCTGCGCGGGCAAGCCAAGATCGGCGCAGACTTCGGCCTACTCGCCGCCGCACACAACCTCGCCCGCCTCGCCGTCCTCGGAATCGGCTACACCACCAGCGGCTGGACCACAGCCCCCCGCCTGAGGCCCCCAGCACCCCACGCTGATAGTCCAAATCGCCACGGGGCAAACCGAAACGACCTGACAACCGCCACCCCCGTCAACGCATCAACCGACCACCCCGCAAAACCCGGCGACACCACAGCCCACCACACGCCTGTTCGACACCAGTCACCTGGGCGGGAGTTCGCCCGAGTTGCTAGCGCTGATTGGGCTTACGGTTTCGGTTCCTGGGTCAGTAGTGGTCGCCCGAGGAGTTGATCGGGCGCCCGTCGGACGAGCGGCGGCTGGTGCGTAACAGATTCTCACCTGTGTCCGGTTCATTGCGGTCTTCGAGCAACACGAGTCTGTTCCGGGTCTACCGGCAGCGTTCCAATACGGTGCCGAAGAGTCGGGGTGTCGACGGCGGGCCGGTGCACCACCCGCACCGCTTCGTCGCCACGCCCGGAGGCGATCAGACCTATATTATGCAACGCTTCTGTTGGTTCCCGGGTCTGTGGGTCAGCGAAGGAGTTGTAGCCTTGGTGGATCTGCAAACGGCTGCCGAACGCCGGCGTGTGCGGCGGTTCTGCGGCGACCCGAATCGCGTCAAAGCGCGCATTCGCGGGGTCGAGTCCGAGGCCGGTGCCCAGGAACCGGCCCTGTCCGGCCGTTGTTTCCGCGCCGAGCGCGGTAATCGGGTCACGGTGGGCGGCCAAGACGTAGACGTTCTCTGTACCGATTCCAAAATCGGCTGCGTGAGTGAGTGGTCCGGCGCCAGGAGAGCCCGATAGAACAACCTGATCGATCTCACCGGCGAGCCGGCCTCCGTCTCCGGCGTAGCACACGGTGGTCGAACCGTAGCTATGTCCGAGAAGGGTGTGCAAGCGTGGTGTCACAGCGCCGTTCGGGAGGTTCGACGTCGCTTCGCGAGTCGCGTTGTAGCTCGCGACGTCTCGTGCCACGACGTACCCGCCGACTTCGGCGAACAGCGGTTTGGCAGGCTCGGGCGGCACCACGGAAATCGGATGGTGGTAGCCGATGTCGATGATCGCGGCAGCGCGGTCGTGCCCTGCGTAGCGGGTCGTCACCTCCCATTCGTTACACACGAAGGTCGAACGGTACTCGAGCGAGCGCAGCGTGGTTCCGAAGCCGCCGATATGCCGTGTGACGATCTCGGCCCGGTCGGCATCACCAATCGAGACCGCCACCCTGCCGTTGCCGCCGTACGCTCGGGGGTTGTAGGCCATCACCTGCACATCGCGCGCGCCGATCGCACGGGCCTGGTGCTCGATGATCGCGAGGTGATCACGGGTGCGCACGATATTGCGCAGGTGGGCGAGTTCGGCGCGGGTAAGCCCGCTGCGGCGCTGACCGCCTGTGGGGCGCTGCCCCAGATACCGTTCCAGGTCCCGGGTGATCGAAAGGCGGTTGGCGCGGTCCCGGACGGCATAAGGGATGCCGTCAGTATTGCCGATCAGATGTGGACGTACTCGCACCATCGCCGACCGCTCGTGCTCGGACAAGGTGTCCCACCACCGGGCGTTCTGTGTGGCTCGGGCGCGGGACGCGGTGACGACCTCGTCCGGCTCGATCCGGCTCACCAGGCGATTCACGTTCGCTGCCGGACCGTAGCGGTCCTTCAGTTTGGTGACCGCCTCGGCGGCAAAACCACGCTCGTCGGCGGTGATCGGCGAATCTTCGGGAAGCGACAAGCCGAGATGGCGCGGGCGGTGACCGGCGACGGGGAAACTCGAGCCAAACTCGGCCCGGGCCGGCCGGGAGCCGGATCGTGCGACCTCGTCGGCACACTCACCCATCCGTTTCGGAGCCGTCAGGCCCTCGCCCGCTTTCTCGATCTCATGCCGGCCGCGCTGGTCGAGGTGCACCTTCTCATCGACATCCCGCACAACAGAGCCAGCCACGGCTGTGCCGATGTCTTGCCAGTCCTGCATTGCCTTGCTGGTCAGGCCTCTCAGATCTTGTGTGATCCGGGCAAGGATTCTGATCATGCCGTTGCTCACCCGAGCCTCGCCACGACGGCAGGCGCGGGCTGTACGGCCGCGGTGAGGGTCGGGCGGGTGGCCAGTCCAGCCGCTCCAGGTGCCCAGGCGGCACGGGCGTCGATGTCATCGACTCGGCGGTGTGTGCCGTCCTTGCTGGGTATCGAACACCGCTGCAAGGTGCGGCGGTCCCGGCGGCCGAACAGATTCATCGGGTCGGTGTCGGTGGCGCCGCTCTTGCTGGCCTGGGTGAGCCGCGAGCGGCGCAAGTCGTGCGGATCCCACCCGCCGGGCGCGGCGGTGAGACACCGTTCGCCGGAACGGTAGCTCATCCGCCTGCGGCGACCGACCGGGCCGAGCTCAGGGGTGAGCACGGTACCGTCGTCGGAGCCTGCGTGGCGCGACAAGAAGATCGGTCCGCTGCGTCCGACGAGCAGTTCGCCCAGCAGACGCGCGGTGCGAATGCCGTAGAGCAATCCGTCGGCCTTGCCATCCTGACGCCGGGTGCGGGCACGCCGGTCGGGGCGGTGCAGGTCGGTGATGTCCACGCGGAGGACTTCCTCTGCACGAGCCGCGGTGGCATACATCATCGCCCCCACGGCCCGGTCTCGACCGGCCACCGCTTGTCGGCGACCAGACGATCGGTCGCCTCTCGAGAGCGGACCCGGTCCGTGTCGGCCTCGGGCTGGTGCCCGCGACTCAGCCCGTCCAACACCGTAGCGGCATCGCCGATCCAGTCCTGGCCCAAGAAATAGTTCAGGGCGCCGCAGACAGTGGCGCGTTTGGCGTTGAACCTCGACCGAGCACCGCGCCCCCACGCGGTGCAGACGTTACGCTGCAACCGGTCTCGGCCCGGTCGGTCGAACTCGGCAAGATTCGCGACACCAGCGAAACCGATCGGCAGCACGCCGATGTAGGCGCGCCCGGTCTCCGGTGACAAGATCCGCCCAGAGCGACCACAATGCCCCTCCCGCGACCGCAGATACTGCGCCAGCGCCGCACCAGTCGGCATCACAGCCGGAATGGTGGTGACCAAAGCCAGACGCCAGATGAGGGTCATCGGCCCACAACTCCTCAAACGTTAGGCAACACACGGGATAACGGGTACGAACCCGGCAGGGTGTTTCCCCAGGGCCGCCACCCGGTGTTGTCAGATAATACGGTGTTAGCTGACCTGAATCCCCCCGGTGAGTCCGGAGACTTATTGGTGTGACAGCCCGGCCGTCTGCTGGGCTGGGTGTTGAGCGTAGTAGGCGACCTCCATCTCCGCCGGGGGTGCGTCGCCGCAGTTGGTAGAGGCGGCGATGGTGTAGGGGTCGGACCGCAGCGCCCTGCCGGTCTTTCGACACGGTGGGTTTCTGCGGCCCGCCCTCCGAACCGGACGTGCAGTAGGGTAGGCCGCCGACGAGGTGCCAGCTGGCTGGTCCTTTTCCGACGGCCCCCCTCCGAACCAGCCGTGCCCGATTTCCGTGGCAGCTGGCTTTCTAGTGCTCATCGTGGCCTGCCGGTTGGGCGTCCTGCGTGGATGTCCTCGTGGCAGGAGCGGCAGACGACGAGGGTCTTGCGGCGGCGAGCCGCCATCTGCTTGACCCAATCCGGTTGTGGTTTCCGGCCTTTCGGGTTGAGGTCTTTCAACGCTCTCACGTGATGGACCTCGACCTTGTGGATGGAACCGCATCGTTCGCAAGCCTCGGCGAGCAGGCGTTGCACCAGCTCGGACCGGCGGCTATTCCAAATGCGTATCGGATCGTCGTCGAGGGGTCGTGGCGTGATGTCGCGGGCCAGACTGATTCCGCCCCACTGTGCTTCCAGCGGTGGCCGCCCGTCTCGGTCCAGCGTGGCTCGCAGGCCACGACGAGGACCGTGCTCGGTGTCGAGAACGGCACGGTAGCGGCGGTAGACCTGTGGGACCGTGATCCGGTATTTCCGGGCCAGGGTCTTGGCCAGCGACCGCTCCATGACGTATTTCAGGCGACCGAGCCGGTGACGGTTGAACGCCAGCCGGTAGTACTCTGCGACGCCCCGGAACTCGGCTTGGAACTGCGCGACAATACTGACATCGGTATTGACGATGCGTTCGGTCCGCCGAATCGGTTCGCCGTGATGCAGGTAGGGGCGAGCTTTGGCCCTGATCACCTCCAGCGGTACTTTCAGCCCGATCGCCGCGTTGATGCTGCGGTGACCGTGCGGTCCGCGTTTGTGATCGGCGTGCAACACCACGATTTCGTAGCCGAGGAACCGGGCGGCCTGCGTCCGCCCGTGCGTGATCAAGGTCTTGACCGGTGATAACTCCAGCGCCAATTCCTCGCGCAGGAACACCGCGATCTGGTTCTTGATGTCCTCGGCCTCCTGCCGGGGACCGGCGAAACCCAGAATCCAATCGTCGGCGTAGCGGCAGTAACGTAGCCGCCGATAGGCCGGATCAGCGGGATCACGGGACGGCAGGGTTTTCATCTGCTTACGCAGCAACGCCCCTGTATCCAGATCTCCGACCTGCTCGGCCCGCCACGCGCGTTGCCATAACCGCATATACGGCCGATACGGTGTTCTGCGGTTCCCTCGGTTATAGGCAGGCAGCAAGGTCTGTTCGATGAACCGGTCCAGCCGATCCAGGTAGATATTCGACAGGACAGGCGAAACGACCCCACCTTGCGGACAGCCGCTCAGCGTGGCGTGATATCGCCAGTCCTCCAGATACCCGGCCTTCATCAGCCCGTCGATCAAGCGCAGAAACCGGCCGTCGTGGATCTGTTCGGCCAGAATCGATCTCATGATCGAGTGGTCGAGCGATCCGAAACAGTCGGTGATGTCGCCCTCGACGAACCAGACCGTCCCGTGCCATTGGTGGTAGATCTCCTGCAGCGCGGTGTGGCAGCCGCGGCCGGGCCGGAAACCGTGGGACCGATCGGAGAACTGCGGCTCGTAGTACGCCTCCAAGATCAGGCGTAGCACTTCTTGCAGCAGTTTGTCCGACCAGGTTGGCAACCCCAGCGGGCGTTTCTTCGTCGAATTCTTCTTCTCGATGAAACTGCGCCGCACCGGAGTCCACCGATACCGCTCCGTCTGGAGCGCCTCGATGATGGCCTCGATCTTGCCGAGGCTCATGCCGTCCACGGTCTCTGTGGTGGCCCCGCGCGTCATCGCGCCCTTGTTGCGGTAGAGCTTTCCGTAGGCAAGCAGGAACAGGTCCGGGTTGAACAAGCACCGATAGACCCGCTCCAACGGCAGCCCTCGACTGCCGCGTTCGCGAATGATCGCCAATATGGTTGCGGCATCTCGCATCTCGCGTACCTCATCATGTGTTGTCGATCTCGAGCACCTGGGTCCCTTCGCCCGTGTGGACGAGCTCCCGTCCTCCCTGGCAGGGCGCTACTCCTGCGACTACTACGGACCCTCCGTGACCATAGGGCTCGCGCCCCGTAGGCCATCCCGAATTCCTCTGTGCACCAGACGTATCGAGCGTGACGTAGGCGTCCCGGTCCGTTTCCTTGAGCGGGCTCACTGCCCGCCGCCCGCCGGTCGGAAGGGTTCGAGGCGACGAAACTCGGAATCGCCTCCATACCGACGGTCCCGACCACAGACGCCGTGTCGGGAGGT
>NZ_BDBA01000320.1 GCF_001612745.1 Nocardia amamiensis NBRC 102102
CGAGTAAGTCCGATGTCTTGGACTGGTCGTCAGGCATGAGAAGAGGGCGTTCAAGATCATGTTGTGACGCAAGATCTGAACACCCTCTTGACTGCACTGTATGTGAACATCGACGACGAGATCGGAGGGACTCGGTGGATGGGCAGACCGCCCCGGTTGAGCGACTCCGAACTCGTCTGTCTGGCGGTGGCCCAGGCCGTGCTGGGCTTCCACTCCGAGGCCCGCTGGCTGCGCTTTGCCCGCACGCACCTGTCGGGTATGTTCCCCTACCTGCCACAGCAATCCGGCTACAACAAACGCCTGCATACTGCGTTGCCGCTGGTCAAGCGCGTGATCCGAGAGCTGGCTACAGACACGGGGTTTCTGGTTCGACACCGTGTGGATCACCGATTCCACCCCGGTGGAGTGCGGTCGTTCCCGCCCACCGTCAAGCGCTCGAACCTGGCTGGCTGGGCCACCTATGGGTACTGCCGCTCCCATTCCCGCTTCTATTGGGGCGTGCGGCTGTTCCTGGTGTGCACTCCCGCCGGGATGCCGATCAGTTGGACCCTGGCCAGCCCGAAGATCGACGAGCGCGAGGTGCTGGCCGCGATGCTCGACTGTGAGCCGCACCTGGCCACCGACCGGCCAGGGGCTGCTGCTGATCGCGGACAAGGGCTTCGCTTCCCCGAGAGTTCGAAGCCGACCTGGCCAGGCGTGGGGTCACGTTGCTGCGGCCGACGTTCAAGCGGGAGAAGCCTCGACCGGGGGGAGGGCTGCTGAGGTCCGTGCGCCAGTTGATCGAGTCGGTCAACGACACGCTCAAGGGCCAGCTTGGTCATGAACAACACGGCGGCCGGACCTTCGAAGGCGTCGCCGTCCGGGGCGCCCAGCGCGTCCTGGCCATGGCCGCGGCCATCTGGCACAACCACAAGACCAGCGCGCCCGTCACCAGGTCACTCATCGCATTTGATCATTGACCACGTCGGGAGCGTCTATGTCATCTTCTCGGGGCCAGCGGCCTTCTATGTGCAGTTGGATGAGCGCGGCGTGGGAGAGGGGGCTGGCGGGATCGGTGACGTCGCCGTTGGTGGTGTAGTCAAGGAGTACCACATCCTTCTTGTCGCGGAGCCGTGCGACAAGATCAGCAACGTGGTGTTCGAGCACCCACCGGTAGGCCGGCAGGTAGATCCGGCGGCGGGCAGTCTCATAGGGCAGTAGCCCGTCGCCGTGCAGACCGGTGCGGTGACCTTGGACGGGGCCGTATCGACGCACCGTCCGCTTCAGCCCTTTCATTGTGGTGATCTTGAGCTTTGTGGGGTCGACATCGGAGTCCTGGAAGACCTTGAGGGCCTGCCAGATTCCCTCTACGGACTGGCTGGTCACGCCGTCGCAGTAGGGGACCGGGATGCCGCCATGCGGGTAGAACGGACTGAGCCGCACCCATGGTTCTGGCGCCTTGGAGGTCACATCGATGATCTCAGCGCCAGGGAACGCGGCGGTCAGCGACACCATCGCACGGCTAGCAACACGGATCGACATCTGAAGACTCCCTGCCTCGGTGACATGAGCCGCCGGGTATCCCCGATGCCACTGACATCTCCCATGGAACAAGGCACCACCGACGAGCCCACCCGCTGTTCCAGTGACTGTCGTCAGCGGGAATGCCGCGACAGCCACATTGGACTTACTCTGACCAACCTCCCACTGCACGGCTTCGGCCAAAACCAGATCTGGTGCGAAATCGTTTGCCTGGCAACCGAACTCACCGCCTGGATGCAGACACTCGCCCTCACCGACCACCCCGCCCGCCGCTGGGAACCCAAACGCCTACGGCTACGTCTGTTCTCGACCGCAGCCCGGCTGGCCCGCCACGCCCGCCGCACCCAACTCCGATTCTCAGCACACTGGCCCTGGACCGGGCTGATCACTGCCGCCCTGGCCCGCCTGCAACCCGGCTGACCAGCACGAATCCATCGCAACGATCAGGAAGACCAACTCCCGGGCCCGTGGAACCCGCCAGCCACCCCGCTGAACGGGCCACCCGACCACGCTCAGTCGCCGGCAAACCGGCCCCAAAACCCCGATCCGAACCCACTCAGACCGGCACGTCAGCCGCGCACAGGGTCGAGAACTGGCGCGGTGACCTTGATCGGCGGCAGGCAGCGAAGCCACTGGTGGCCAAGCGGTTTCCCGCTGGTCGTTCTTCTTCGTCGCCGTGACCGTCCGATCCCGTTTCCAGTTCCCGCCCGTCAATCCGTGCATGCGGTTCTCCCGCACACGGCTTACCGACGCCGTTCACCGCCGGCATTCGGCGTTACCCACCAAGCCCGAAAGGGCCTGGGTGCGACCACGGTTCCGTCAAGGCGGATCAGCCCGAGCTGAGCGTCGGACGCATAGGCGATCACCCAGCGCCCGAACCCTCGGGTGCGTTTGTGCTTCTTCGCGAGGAATCCCGCGATCCGCATCAACGCATAGCTCCCGATCTTCTCGAAGCGAGCGGATGAGTTCCAGTAACGGAAATACCCGGCCCAGCCGCGCAGGAAGCGGTTGACCTCCTCCATGATCGCTTCGACCCGCAACCGCGTCCGCCGCCGACCGGTCACATCCCGAATCCGGTTGCGGGCGTGCTGCATTGCCTTGTCTGCAGGCCAGCGGGCGAGGAAAGCAACGCCTTTGCCACCGGCGCGTCCCTCCGCGCGCACCCACCGATGGTGAAACCCCAGAAAATCCAGGCCTTCACCGCCCTCGGTCAGATGCACGATCCGGGTCTTGGCCGCTTTCGGCTCCAAACCCAGATCAGCCAACAGGGCCATCAGTCGCGCCAGCGCGGCTTCGGCCTGCTGCCGGGACCGACATATCACCACGGCATCATCGGCGAACCGGACCAGCACACCATGCGCGCGTGTGTCCCACACCCGATCAATCCGGTGCAGGTACACGTTGCACATCAAGGGGGCTGATCGGACCGCCCTGCGGAGTGCCGATGACTTCGCGTCGAGCGACTCCGTCACTCATCACCCCGACCCGCAGCATGGCGCGCAGAAGCTTGAGCACCGCAGTGTCGCTGACACGTTCCTCGACCGCCTGCATCAACTTTTCATGCGGAATCGCGGAAAAGCAGTTCGCAATATCCGTTTCGACCACCCACCGTCGGCCCCGCCATGATTCGTCCACGAGGACCTGCAGGGCATCGTGCGGACTGCGTTTCGGGCGGAACCCGAACGAACACGCCAGCATGTCGGCTTCGAAGATCGGCTCGAGCACGATCTTGCACGCCGACTGCACGATCCGGTCCCGAACAGCAGGAATCGACAATGGGCGCTGCTCGACCGTGCCTGGTTTCGGGATCAACACCCGACGCGTCGGCAACGGCCGATACCGGCCCTCCCGCAACTCGACAGCCAACTCATCGAGCAGCCTTTCGACCCCGTACTGCTCGACCTCGACCAGGGTGGTCTTGTCGACACCCGGTGCGCCATTGTTCGTGCGCACCGCGACCCACGCACGCCACAGAACGTCTCTACGGAAGACCTTGTCCCGCAACGCATGAAACCGTCGCCCAGGGTCAGCCTTGGCCGCCCGGTAAAGCGCATGCTGCAAAGCTCGAACCGGGTCCAGACCGGACCCCGTAGTGGCGGGACTAGCCAAAACGGCACTCACCAGGCTCCTCTCCACGAACATGACACATCGACGAAGTAGCGGCCCTTCCCTCACCGGCGGTTATGTTGTCCGCTCGGCTCAATCAGTACTACGACCGCCTCCGACGCCCACTCGGCCAGCAACTCACTTCCCGAGGTCATCGGTTATAGAGCGCCGCCCTCCGGCAACATCGAGCATCCGCAGGTTGCTGGGCCGAGGAGGGCCTCCCCAGTTCCCGCCGTCACTATCTGAACGTTCCGCACCCCGTACGCCGGGGAGTCCTTCGGGGTCTGCACTTCCAGGTCTTCGACGCCTTCCATGGCCTTCGCCCTGATTTCGGAGGCTCGGCACTCCCTGCACCCCGCCCACACGGGCAGGACCTCTAACGACGCCGCAGGCATCGCTTCATGCTACGGACCGCACAGTTGCTCCCCCATAAGGGCTTTCGACGCTGGGCTCCAACCCGACCCGTTTCCAGACCAAGCCGCCAGCCTACTACCGGGCCTCCTGGCAGCTACCCGGACCGGACTCACACCGGCAAGCGACCACGAGCTTTCCACAACAGATCACCTACATCAGGTCACCTCCCGTGAGCTGGGCGCGAGAAAGATCGAAGCTAGCATCCCAATCGGCTTGTCGCCCAAAAGGCTTCCGCCACGGATACGCGAAAACAGCCGCCAGCCTTGCTGGGATCGCCTCACTGGCGACCCCCCAAGCGGAATAACAGATCGCAGGAATTTCCCCCATATCTTCCGAAACGACCAAAGCCTAGCATGGCGCCCATGAAGAACGTAGGCCATGCGGTCATTATCGGAGCCAGCCTAGGAGGGCTGTTCGCCGCCCGCGTATTGGCCGATACATTTCCCACTGTGACGGTGATGGACCGAGACTCGCTCCCAGACGAGCCAATGACCCGGCATTGCACCCCGCAGAGCAAGCACGTGCATATCTTACTGGCCCGCGGCCGAGAGATAATCGACGAACTCTTCCCTGGCTTCACCGCCCAGATGATCGCCGCAGGCTGCCCGACCGGCGACTGCCAATCGGAAATCGGGTTCCACAACGACGGCCGCAGGCTCTATCGGTCTCCTTCTGGGCTGGTCGCGCTCGGTGCTAGCCGGCCGCTTATCGAGCACACCATTCGTGCACGGGTCGCTGCTCTGCCGGGAGTCAAGATCGTGCCTCGAACTCAGGTCGAGGCCCTGACCACGAACACGGCGCGGAACCGGGTGACGGGGGTGCAAATCCGTTCTGCCGATGGAAGCCGAGCGATTGTGGCTGCCGACCTTGTCATTGACGCCAGTGGCAGAGGATCCCGAAGTCCCGTATGGCTGAGCGAGCTCGGATACACGCCACCCGAGCAAGAGCGGGTAAAGGTCAATATCACCTATCTCACCCGGCACTACCACCGGGAACCACATCATCTCGGGGGCGACATCGGTATCGGAATCGGTGCATATCCAGGACAATTACGCGGCGGCTATGCCCTAGCTCGAGAAAATAATCAGATCACCATCACGTTGACTGGAATGTTCGGTACCGAGGCGCAGTCAACTGAGGTAGGAATGGGCGGTCACGCTGACACCTTAACCTCACGGAAAATAGCCGAGATCATTCGTACGGCGCAGCCTTTGGACACTCCGGTCAAGATGCGGTATCCGGCAAGCATCCGAAACCGATACGAGAAGCTTAGAAGTTTCCCCGCCGGCTACTTGGTGGTAGCGGACGCGCTATGTAGTTTCAACCCGGTCTATGGTCAAGGAATGACTGTGGCCGCACTCGAGGCTTTATTGCTCCAACAGGTCCTCGCCGCTGGTATGGACGACTTGGCCCGCCGTTTCTTCCGAAAGGCTGCGAAGCACATCGACGGCCCGTGGACGATAGCGACAGGCGGGGATCTCCGGTTTCCGGAGGCTGAAGGTAAACGCACAGTCATGATGAAGCTAATCAACGCCTACCTAGCTCGCTTCTACGTGGCGGCCGAAACCGATCCCATATTGGGCACAGCGTTCCTCCGGGTCGCCAACCTGATTGATCCTCCATCTCGGTTACTTGCACCCGGCATCATGTTACGCATGCTGCGAAGCCAGTTTCGGGCAGTAGCGGCTCCGCCGACTTCGACAACTCGTCCAGTACCCGGCGCATCGACAACCGGCGACCACAACTGAACATCGTGCGGCATAGTCCACCCTGACGCGCTACAAACGAGTGACACCCACCTGAGATACGTTCCAATTGCCGAGTCCGTATCGACCATTACTCAGGAAGGCAACAGACATGAAATGCAGACCGACAGGTGTCAGCTATGGGGCAGCGAACCAGCCGCTGGCCAGGGCCACAGGGCAAGCTCGAAGAGCCCGTGCACTGAAACGCAGCGGAATTCGACCCGATTGAGAAGTCGCATGAGTGTCTCAAGTGGGCAGTATGACGATGCCGTTACCGCCACGTACAGTCAGAACGACCAAGCGGTCGGCCGGCTGCATGCGGAGTTGCCTACGCTTCTGGCGGTGCTGGGCGATGTCACCGGACGACACGGGCTCGATTTGGCCTGCGGCACCGGTTTTTACACTCGTTTGTTGAGTCGGTGCGGGGCAGACCACGTGGTGGGTGTCGACGCGTCGCCAGCGATGATCGAATCGGCCCGGACGATGACCGCACCCGATGAGCGCATCGAATATAGGGTTCACGACGTTGCGACGCTACCGGATATCGGCACTTTTGACATCGTCACCGCAGGCTTCCTACTGAACTACGCCCAGACTCGGCGACAACTCGGCGATATGTGCGCCGATATCGCCGCACGGTTGCGCCCTGGAGGTCGTTTTGTCGGTTCGCTGCCGATGTCCACGTACGACTGGCGGCGGCCGCTGGCCGCGCGCTATGGAGTCACCTTCGACTACTCCCATGACATGTCCGACGGGGAGAATTTCACCTTCACGCTGCACTTCTCTCCACCGCTGACTCTTGTCAACTGCTACTGGCGAAACGAGACCTACCAAGCTGCCTTGGAGGATGCCGGTCTGGTCAATGTGCGTATGACGCCGTGGCAGCCCAGCGCGGAAGCTATCAATCGGTTCGGGCTGGACTTCTGGAAACCCTGGCTCGCCAACCCCACGCACATGGTGATCTCCGCCGTCCAACCGATCCGGTCAGAGCTGTGACCATCGAATTCAGCTGGCACATCCCCGCAGGCGGTGACGGGCATTGGATGGCACAGCGGCAGCCCGAGCGACCACCGAGCATTAGGTATCTCACCCAGGTGGCGCAGGCTGCCGAGTACGCAGGATTCGACAGCATGCTTGTGCCGTGCAGTTTCAGCGCTGGGAATCATA
>NZ_BDBA01000321.1 GCF_001612745.1 Nocardia amamiensis NBRC 102102
GTTTTGCAGCGCCTGCGGCGCTGCGTGTTCGCGGCCCATCTGTGGCTCGCGTCCGAGCGACCGCCGCTGGCGACTGCGTCGCGGACGCGGCGGCCACTCGGACGCGAGCCGGGCCGCGAACGGGGAATGCTCGGTCTCGCTGCGCTCGAAATAGGGAGTGGGGCCAGTGCGGTGCCGGCGCGCCGTAATCGCGGCATCTGGTGATTGCGGTTGTGTCGGGCCGCCTGTGGCGCGGCGGACCCGCAGCGCCGCAATGCATTTCGGCCCGAGACGCAACACAGCCCGGCACCTGGGGTGCCGGGCTGAAAATGCTTACCGGGCCGGGCTGCTGGATGGCCCGGTAAGGGGTTCGTCTCAGACGACGGTGCGGGTGCGGGTGCGCGCGTTCCGGCGCTTCAGCGCCCGGCGCTCGTCCTCGCTCATACCACCCCACACGCCGGCGTCTTGTCCGGACTTCAGGGCCCAGGACAGGCAGTCGGCGGTTACGGGGCAGCGAGCGCAGACCAGCTTGGCATCGGCAATCTGCGCGAGCGCCGGACCACTGTTACCCACCGGGAAGAACAGCTCGGGGTCCTCATCGCGACAGATGGCCTTGTGGCGCCAGTCCATTCCTCTGCTCCTTTGCTGGGCGCCGCACACGGCGCCTATGGTTTGTGGTTCGTTCACTTGTGCGACTCGAATGTTTCCGCACGGTTGCTTGTGAATGCTTTCACGAACACCGTAGATGTCAATAGGCACGCGGTGCACCGTGGGGAAGGTCACGCTCCAAAGGCCCCCACATGGGGAGCCTGCCCGGTCCTTTGTACTCGCTCTACCTGGTTTTCGCAGCACAACCGCGATGTTTTTCGCGGCGTTTCGTGCTCAGCGTGGCTGTGGCGCGACCACGGCGAGGACGTCGGGCACCGCGGTGAAATCCACCACGTTGCGCTTCCCGATGAAGTCGCCATCGATTTGCAGGCCGATGGGTTCTTTGGACTCGATTCGTACGGTGGGAACGTCGTCTTCGCGAAATAAATTGCGCGACTTGGGGTTTCCGTTGGGCATCAGAAGTTGACGCGCGAGCAGGAGCGTCGGGAGCACCGCCATGGACCGCACGGCAAACACGCCGAGCCCCGATTCGAAGCGGGTTCCGGGGTTGGTGTGCACCGGTGTGGCGTTCAAGTATGTCCAGGGTGTGGTGTTCGTAACGAATGCGTAATGCACCCTGTCCACGGATTCCAGGCCGGGAATTTCGACGCGAACGCTCGGTTCGTTGCGTTTTGCCCGGAAGAATTGTCGCACAGTTGTTCGAACATAACGCGCGGGCGTGGCAGTGCGGCCGCGCGCGCGGCTGGCGTCGATCGCCTCACACACATCGGCGTCCAATCCGACGCCCGCGCTGAAACAGAACCAGCGGTCGTCCGCCGTGCCGAGGCCGATGCGGCGATCGGAATCCACCGTGAGCAGGTCGATGAGCTGGTTGGTTGCGGTCACCGGGTCCGGCGAGATGCCCAGCGCCCTGGCGAAGACGTTCGCCGAGCCGCCGGGGATCACGCCCAAGCGCGGCAGCCAGGCCTGGCCGTCGTCCAATTCGGGCAGCGGAAGGAAGCCGTTGATGGTCTCGTTGACCGTCCCATCGCCACCGTGCACGACGATCAGGTCCATCTCATTGGTCGCTGCCCACTGGGCCAGTTCCGCCGCGTGGCCGCGGTGCTGGGTGTGCGCAACGGTCAGCTGGGTGCGGCTCTCCAACGCGTGCGCCAGCAGGTCCCGGGTCGCCGGCGTCGTCGAGGTGGCATTCGGGTTCACGATCAGCAGCGTCCGCACGTTCGCAGCCTAGTTGGCCGCTGGCACGGGCCGGAAAGCGGCGAGCGGCGCCCATGCCGGACGCGACCATCGGTCTACGCCGGGGCGAGTCCTGGTCCTCCGGGTCGTAGGCTTGCCGCGTGAGTGAGCGAACCCGTCGACACAGCCGCACTTGCGCTCGTGTTGGAAGTGAGCGCCAGCGGGGTGGGGGCATGACTGAGCGGAGCGAGCGAACCATCGACACAGCCGCGCTCGCCCTCGTGTTGGCAGTGAGCGCCGGCGAGGTGGAGGCATGAGCGTGTCATCGAGGGAAATCGGACTACAGCGTGTGGTCGCGGCCGAGGGGGCGAAGCGTCGGGTAGACGCGGGCGTACCGGAGTGTCAGCGAGTGCGCCGAGGGCACAGCGCGCGGACGTGCACGATCCAGCCGAGCGTCAGCGAGGGGCGGTCGTGAGCGCCAAGGGTGCGGGTTCGGCGGGTGTGCCGTCGACGGTCCGGGCGGCCGGCGGGCTGGTGACGCTCGAAGGGGTGGTCGCCGTGGTGGTCGCGATCGTGCTGGTGGTGCGCGGGCTGCTCGGCCACGACCAGACCGCGACCAGCGGTTACGGCACGGCCGCCTGGTTCGGCATCCTCGGCGGCGCGGTGCTGGCGGCGGGCGTCGGACTGTTGCTGGGCAAACGCTGGGGCCGCTCCATTGCCGTCATCGCTCAATTGCTGCTGCTCCCGGTGACCTGGTCGCTGCTCACCGACTCCCACCAGCCGGTCTACGGCACGCTGCTCGGGCTGGTCGCGGTGAGCGCGCTCGTGCTGCTGTTCGCGCCGCCATCCACGCGCTGGATGGCGCAGGACTACGGGGTGGAACCGGAGTAGGTCCGGGCGGCATCGCCCAGCGCCGCACGGCACAGCTGGTCGGCGTGCCTGGTGGTCTCCGGCAGTCGGTAGCGCGGGGTCACGGCGAGCACCTGCGCGCAGGCTGTGTCGAGGTCGATGCGGTGGCCGACGGAGACGAAGACCGGTTTGACGCCGGTTCTGGTGCGTAGCGCGCGCCCGACCACCTCGCGGTCGATGGTGATGTCGGTGGCCGCACCGCGGTGCGGGCCCGGTTCCGCGTAATCGCCCCAGACGGTTTTCGCCACGCCGATCGTCGGTACTCCGGTCAGCAGTCCGAGGTGGCAGGCGAGGCCGAAGCGGCGGGGGTGGGCGAGTCCCTGTCCGTCGCAGATCAGCAGATCCGGTGCGGTGTCGAGCTTTTCGAGCGCGGCGAGGGTGGTCGGGATCTCGCGGAAGGCGAGCAGGCCGGGCACGTAGGGGAAGGCGGCGACGCCGTGCGCGACGGCGGACGATACCGGGCGCAGCGTCGTCGCGTCCAAGACGACGACCGCGGCGGCAACGGCGCCGGTGTCGTGGTAGGCCGAGTCGAGGCCGGCTACCGTGCGGAACCGAGTTCCAGGCGGCGTCACCGGATCGACCAGCGGCCGCAGATCGTCCTGCATCGCCATGGCCGCCGCCGCGGTGGCGGGCCAAGACGCTCGGTCGAGCCGTGCGAGCCAGGACATCCGCGCTACGGCGCCTCGGCGGCCAGTTTGCCGAGCGCCTCGCCCGCCAGCCGGTAGCCGACCCATTCGTCCTGGGCCACGGCGCCGATCGACTCATAGAAGTCGATGGAGGGCTTGTTCCAGGTCAGCACCGACCAGGCGACGCGGCTGTAGCCCTGGTCCACCGCCTCCTTCGCCAGCGCGGTGAGCAGCGCCTTGCCGTAGCCCTTGCCCCTGGTCTGCGGCTTGACATACAGGTCCTCCAGATAGATGCCGTGCACGCCGTCCCAGGTGGAGAAGTTGAGAAACCAGATGGCGCAGCCGAGCAGACCCGTCTCGTCCGCCACCACGTGCGCGAACACTTTCGGCTGCGGCCCGAACAGCGCGGCATGTAACTGCTCGGCCGTCACCGAGCACTCGTGTCGCGCTTTCTCATAGTCGGCCAGGTCGTAGACGAGATCGACCAAGCCAGGCACATCGGACGGGACGGCGCGGCGCAAGACCGCGTCGCCGAGATCAACGGCGTCCGGATCCGTGGAGCTGAGGTCGGTCGCGACGGGACCGCCGGTCTTGGGCGCGCCGAGATCGGTTGCGATGGAATCGCCCCGCTCGATTGCGTTCGGATCGACGGCGCCGGCGTCGGTCGCGGTGGGCTCGGCGTCGGTCGCGCCGAGACCGGCTGGGTTGGGATAGCCGGACGAGGTTGCGCTGGAGCCGGTGGCGTTGTTGTCGGTCGCGGCGCGGGGACCGGTCGCATCGGGATCGCCAGGCTCGCATGCGTTCGGTCCGGTGGCACTGGCGTCCGTGGCGGTGGGCTCGGTGTCGATCGCGCCCGGATCGGTTGCGTTGGTTTCGCTAGGCGCGGTTGCGTTCGGATCGGTCGCACCGTTTGCGGGGTCGACGGTTCGGGTCACTGTGCTCCGTTGGGTACCAGGTTGTGCGCGTGGATGGTGCGCGCGTCGTGTTCGTAGCCGAGCACGGTCAGCGCGCCGGTCGACATGGCGAAACGGCGGCCCTCCCTGACCTCGAATTCCGCCCATCGGGCGATCAGCGTGCGGGAGAAGTGGCCGTGCCCAACCAGCACGATATCCCGCTCCGCGAGGACCGGCTCGGCGGCGGCCAGTGCCCGGTCGGCTCGCGCGCGGACCTGATCCGCGCTCTCGCCGTCGGGAACCTCGCCGGTCCAGATGGTCCAGCCGGGCGCGGACTCGCGGATCTGCGGGGTGGTCAGGCTTTCGTAGGCGCCGTAGTCCCATTCGGCGAGATCGGCGTCGATCACGGCGCCGGTGAGCCCGGCCAGCTCCGCGGTGCGCACCGCGCGTTGCCGAGGGCTGGTGTGCACCAGCGGATTTCGCAGCTTCAACGTGGTCAGCAGGCGTCCGGCGGCCTCGGCTTGCCGTTCGCCGTGTTCGGTGAGCGGCAGATCGGTGCGACCGGTGTGGCGCCGCTCGCGGGACCAGGTCGTTTCGCCGTGCCGGAGCAGAACCAGTCGGGCGCCATCGTGTGCGGACATGCCTCCCATCATGGTCACGACCACGCGGCACCGCCCGCACCGGGGCGGATCACGCCTGGATCGGCTCGCCGAGTTCGAGCACGACCAGCGGCAACGGACGCGTGACCTTGGCCTGGTAGTCCGCGAGCAATGGATTGTTCGCCAGCACCCAGCCCGCGAACTCCTCGTAGTCGGCGCCCTCCAGCACCCGCGCCGTGCCCTGGTAGGTGGTCGAACCCAACTCGATGGTCACCCGAGAATCGGCTTTGACGTTGTGGTACCAGGCCGGGTACTTGCCCTCGATGAACGAACTCAGGTACAAGGTCTCGCCGCGCCGCAGCAGCCCGAGCGGGACCACGTGCCGCTTACCGCTTTTGGCCCCGGTGGTGGTGAGCAGCACCAGTTCACCGCCCTCGTACGCGCCGCCGACCTTGCCCTCGTTGCCGCGGAACTCCTGGATCACACCGTCGTTCCACTGGGCGATCTCTTCGTCGGAGTACTGCTGGTTCCACGGCGCGTCCGGATCGTCATAGGACGTGGTCGCGGGCGTGGATTCCGCTGCGGAGGACTCGATTTCGCTCATGCCACCAGTCTTCCTCGAGCCACCGACAAGTTCGGGCCCGTGCTGCCGACCGAACGCGATCGGGTACGGCGCTCGCGGTTGCGCGCCACACCGCGGCCGTGCATCACATAGCGACGCTGGCACTGTCGACGAACCCGGTTCAGCCGAGAGCGTGCAGTTCTCCGTCACGTAGTTCGAGCACGGTGTTGCCCAGTACCGCGAGGAAGATGGGCCCGCCGGTGTAGCCGGGCCGCTCCACCGGGATGCGCCCGACCTCGGCACCTGTGGCCGGATCCACGACGGACAGTGCGCCGTTGGTGGGCAGCAGCAGCTTGCCCGCCATCAGCGCGGGCGTGCCGAGGGCCGCGCCCGACGTCCATAGCGGATCGAATGTGCTTCCATTCAAGGCGATCACACTGTTGCCGGTGAAGACGAGGTAGGCCGATCCGATTCGGGTGGTCGTGGCATCCGGTCCCAGCGGCGACGAAAGCTGATGCACCACAAGCGGGTTGCCGTTTCCGTCGTAGACGGCCAGCCGTGGTGGGAGCGACTCCGTGCCCGCCGTGACGCCCGGGAGGTACAGCACGATCCGGCTGTCGGACACCGCGACCACTTCGGCGTCGGCGGAATCCATTCCGGGCCCGGTCAATACATGTGAGCCGTACTCTTCGGGCACCGTGTTGTCCTTCGGGGCCGGGTTGAGCACGGTGAGCCGGTTGGCAGGGTCGGCAGGGCAGCGTTCCAGCACGGCGAGCCGGGACGGACTGGAACTCGCCGACAACAGCGTGCAGCCCTTGCGCGGTTGGGTCTTCACATTCACCGGCGCGTCGACGAAGCCGTACTCCACGGTGCGCACCAGATCCGAGCGCCACATCTCCAGCCGCCGCGGCCCCTGCGCGAGGACGTAGGTGCCGTCGCCCGACAGCCGCACGCTCGAGTCCATGTAACTGCTGCGCGCGGTGCGTCGGTCGCCGCTGTCTCCGGCGAGCAGCGTGGTCTGGCTGCAGCCGCGGTCGTCGCGGTACACCGCCACGACCATGCCGTACTGTCCCTCGATCCCGCACAGCGGCAGGTCGCGCCGGTATTTCCAGAGCTGATCGCCGGTGGCAGGATCGCGGCCTACGACGGTGTCGTCTTCGCCGGTGACCACGACGCCGCCGGACACGAGCGCTCGCGTGCTCGCGCGGTCCGGCGCGTGCCACAGTTCGCGCAGCGAGGTGGGCAGCCGATCGGCGGCGACGGGGGTGGTCACGGTCGTCGCCGCGGTCACCGATTCGGTGCCGCGCGCGTCTCCGCGCACCCAGACCACGACCCCAGCGATCGCCACGAGAACCGCGATCGCCACGGCAGCGATGATGTCGGCGCGGGTCCGCCGCTCGGGTGCGAGCACGAGTGC
>NZ_BDBA01000322.1 GCF_001612745.1 Nocardia amamiensis NBRC 102102
CACCCCGCGGGCGGACCGCGCGCACCCGGCGCCCGGTGCGCCGCACCTCGAACACGGCGCCGCTCGCGGTGCTCGGTCGCGGTATCAGCAGCGGCTGGACGATGCTGGCCCGCGGCCTCGGCGCGACCACGCGCACGTTGAGCCGGGCCGGTGAGATCGAACACGGCCATCGGCGCGACGGGGTCGCGCTGGCCCTGATCGCGCTGAGCGCGGTGATCGCGGCGTCGGTGTGGTTGTCGGCGGGCGGGCCGGTCGGCCACTGGGTGGAGGACGTCATCCGCGCGATCTCCGGATCGGCCTCGGCCGCACTGCCGTTCGTGGCTTCCGGGATCGCGGTGATCCTGATGCGTACCGAAGCGCGCCCGGAGATCCGTCCGCGGCTGGTGCTCGGCGGCCTGCTGATCGGCCTGCCGCTGCTGGGTTTGTGGCACATCGCGGCGGGCGCCCCCACCGACCCGCACGGACGTTCCCGCGCAGCGGGTTTCGTCGGCTTCGTGGTGGGCGGGCCGCTGACCAACGGGTTGACCGCCTGGCTCGCGATACCGATCCTGTTGCTGGCCATCGCCTTCGGCCTGCTGCTGGTGACGGGTACGACCGTGCGCGAGGTGCCCGCCAAGCTGCGCGAGTACTTCGGCACTGAACACGGAGGCGACGAATACGGCGACTACCGGGACTACGATTCGGCCGACTACGACGCCGACGGCTTCCCGGTGCACCGCTCCAGCGCCAAGCGGCGCGGTCGCACACCGGCGGAGAACTACCCGCCCGACGAGTTCGGCGACCCCGACGCGGTCACCGAGGCCCTCGGCGAACCGCCGCTGCGTGACGCCAAGCCGATCGCGGTCGAGGAACCGGCGGCGAAGCCGAAACCGAAGAAGCAGCGTCCGGCCGCCGCGGTCGAGGATCAGACCCCGCCGCCGCCGAAGCAGCTGGAATTCGTCACCGACCGCGAAGTCGAGGGCGACTACCTGCTGCCGCCGCTGTCGCTGCTGACCGACGGCGATCCGCCCAAGAAGCGCAGCGCCGCCAACGAATCGATGATCGAGGCGATCACCGAGGTGCTGGTGCAGTTCAAGATCGATGCCGCGGTCACCGGTTTCGTGCGCGGTCCGACGGTCACCCGCTACGAGGTCGAACTCGGGCCGGGCGTGAAGGTCGAGAAGATCACCGCGCTGACCCGCAACATCGCCTACGCCGTCGCGACGGAGAACGTCCGGCTGCTCGCACCCATCCCGGGGAAGTCCGCCGTCGGCATCGAGGTGCCCAACGCCGACCGCGAGCTGGTCCGGCTGGCCGACGTGCTCAAGGCGCCGTCCACCCGCACCGACCACCATCCGCTGGTGATCGGTCTCGGCAAGAACATCGAGGGCGAGTTCGTCTCGGCCAATCTGGCCAAGATGCCGCACCTGCTGGTCGCCGGCTCCACCGGTTCGGGTAAGTCGAGCTTCGTGAACTCGATGCTGGTGTCGCTGCTGCAGCGGGCGACGCCGGACGAGGTGCGGATGATCCTGATCGATCCGAAGATGGTGGAACTCACGCCCTACGAGGGCATTCCGCACCTGATCACGCCCATCATCACGCAGCCGAAGAAGGCCGCCGCCGCGCTGGCCTGGCTGGTCGAGGAGATGGAGCAGCGGTATCAGGACATGCAGGCGAACAAGGTGCGCCACATCGACGACTTCAACAAGAAGGTCAAGTCGGGGGCGATCACCGCGCCGCTGGGCAGCGAACGGGTGTACCGGCCCTACCCGTACATCCTCGCCATCGTCGACGAGCTGGCCGATCTGATGATGACCGCGCCGCGCGACGTGGAGGACGCAATCGTGCGGATCACCCAGAAGGCCCGCGCGGCGGGCATTCACCTCGTGCTGGCCACGCAGCGTCCGTCGGTGGACGTGGTGACCGGTCTGATCAAGACCAACGTGCCTTCCCGGCTGGCGTTCGCAACCTCGTCGCTGACCGACTCCCGGGTCATCCTCGACCAGCCCGGCGCGGAGAAGCTGATCGGTATGGGCGACGGGCTGTTCCTGCCGATGGGCGCGGGCAAGCCGACTCGCCTGCAGGGTGCGTTCATCAGCGATGAGGAGATCCACGCCGTCGTCGACTTCACCAAGAACCAGGCGGAGCCCGAATATCAAGAGGGCGTGACCGCGGCCAAACCGGGCGAGCAGAAGGATGTCGACCCCGATATCGGCGACGATCTCGACGTCTTCCTGCAGGCGGTGGAACTCGTGGTCACCTCGCAATTCGGGTCCACCTCCATGCTGCAGCGCAAGCTGCGCGTCGGCTTCGCCAAGGCGGGGCGGCTGATGGATCTCATGGAAACCAGGGGCGTCGTCGGTCCGAGCGAAGGTTCGAAAGCGCGTGACGTGCTCGTCAAACCCGATGAGCTGGAAGGGCTGCTCTGGTCGATCCGCGGCGGTGGCGGGGAGAGCGGCGATCCCGGCGAGCCGCAGGAGTGATGCTGAGCTGGTTCCCTCGGCGAGATTCGAACTCGCATCTCCCGGAATCTAGGTCCGGCGCCTCTACCTATTGGGCTACGAGGGATCGGCAAGCGGTGCAAAACCACGAAAAAGGGGCCACCCCTTGGCGATTCGCCGCGGGGTGGCCCCTTTCGCACGGTCTTGCGAAAGACACGTTCAGGGGCCGCTCCGCACGCTCATCCGCCGATCGAGGGCGGACGATGCGGATAGCACAGCCTGGGCGCGGGACTGCCGGGTACCGCTCAGCGACAGCTGTCGCAGCGCCGTCCGGGTCATCGCTTCGCCTCTCCTGTGATCTTCGTTGCTATTGAAACTAACACCCGATTCCGGTGTTGTGAACCGCTTTCCACCGTCCCGGTACGGGCGCGGCTCCCGCGCGCCTGATGGGTGCGTCCCGCGGTGCGGTAGGACGTCGATCACGGTCGGCAACGAGTGATGACGGTCGAGGTCGCGCATGTGCAATCATGGTCGGCAACTACCCCGCTACCTAGTCAACCGGACAAACCGGGCATTATGGACGCCATGACCTTCGCTTCCGATCGGCACACCGCATGCAGGTAACCGCACTCGAATGGGTGATCACCATCGCGGTGATCCTCGGATTGTTCGTCTTCGACTTCTACGCGCACGTCCGCACCCCGCACGAGCCGACGTTCCGGGAATCCGGGTTCTGGTCCGCGGTCTACATCGGGCTGGCGCTGGCCTTCGGCGGCGTGGTCGCCTGGCAATGGGGCTCGACGTACGCGGGGGAGTACTACGCGGGCTTCGTCACCGAGAAGGCGCTCTCGGTGGACAACCTGTTCGTCTTCCTGATCATCATGTCCACCTTCGCGGTGCCGCGGATCTATCAGCAGAAGGTGCTGCTGATCGGCATCGTGATCGCCTTGGTGATGCGCGGTATTTTCATCGGCATCGGCGCGGCCGCGATCAGCGCGTTCAGCTGGGTGTTCTACCTGTTCGGGTTGTTCCTCGTCTACACGGCGGTGAAGCTGATGCGGGAGAGCGGCCACGAGGTCGAAGTCGAGGAGAAGCGCGACAGCCGCATCGTCGCGCTGGCCAAGCGGATCCTGCCGACCACCGACGAGTACGACGGCGACAAGCTGGTGACCAGGATCGACGGTCGCCGCGCAGGCACGCCGCTGCTGCTGGCCTTGCTGGCCATCGGCTTCGCCGACCTGCTGTTCGCGCTGGACTCCATCCCGGCCATCTACGGCCTGACCGAGCAGCCCTACCTGGTGTTCACCGCGAACGCTTTCGCGCTCATGGGCTTGCGGCAGCTGTACTTCCTGATCGGCGGACTGCTCGACCGGCTGGTCTACCTGTCCTACGGCTTGGCCGCCATCCTCGCGTTCATCGGCGTGAAGCTGGTGCTGCACGCCCTGCACGAGAACACGTTGCCGTTCATCAACGGCGGCAAGCACGTCGCGGTCCCGGAGATCTCCACGCCGGTCTCCCTGGGGGTTATCCTCACCATCCTGGTCGTCGCCACGGTCGCGAGCCTGCTGCGGACCCGCGCTCGGGTCGGCCGCTAGCGGCTCGAGGACGTGAAGGCGCCGAACACCGGCGCCCACTCGACCGCGCGGACGTCGTCGATCAGGGCCTCTCGGGCGAACGGATCCTGCGTGAGCAGGTTCTTCAACGCACCCGCGTCCTCCGACCGGAAGATCAGCAGCGCGCCGGACCCGTCCGGGTACGGCCCGCTGCTGAGCAGGGTGCCCGACTCGAGCAGACCGGCCAGCCACGCGCGATGCTCGGGACGGTGGGTGTCGCGACCGGCAGCGGTGGCTTCGGAGTAGACGTAGTGGACGGCGAAGATCGGCACGGGTATCGCTTCCTGGGGGGACGGGCTCAAAGCGTGAGCAGCATTCGAGTATTGCCGAGGGTATTCGGCTTCACATAGCTGAGATCGAGGAACTCCGCGACGCCGGTGTCGTAAGAGCGGCACATCTCCGCGTATACCTCGGCGGTGACCGGCGTGCCGTCGATCTCGACGAAACCGTGCCTGCCGAAGAACTCCACCTCGAAGGTCAGCACGAACAGCCGACCCAGCTCGAGTTCGCGGGCGACGGCTATCAGCCGCTGCACGATGAGCTTGCCCACACCAGCGCCCTTGACATCGGGATGCACCGCGACGGTGCGCACCTCGCCGAGATCGGCCCACAGCACGTGCAACGCGCCGCAGCCGACGACCCGGCCGTCCAGGTCCGCGACCCAGAACTCCTGCACCGCCTCGTAGAGCGTGACCAGGTTCTTCTCCAGCAGAATGCGGCCGGCATACACATCGACCAGGCGCTTGATCTCGGGCACGTCGGAGGTTCGGGCGCGTCGGACAACCGGGACAGAGGTCTGCGCGGCGGAGGCCGCGCCCGGGTGCGCGTCGCTTGTCGAACCACCTAGTGGTCCCCGAGAGGTCATGGGGTGCACAGTAGTCGGCCCGGCTACCGATAGTCTGAACGTGTGCCGCAGATCCAGTCGTTCCGCTCACCGCATCGCGCCGGGCAGCGCGACGGGATCACGGGGCCGGCATGACGCGGCAGGCCGCGGGCAAGGCGGCAAGAATTTACCCCCTCGTGCCGGAGCCGAGCGGCAGCGGGGCGCGGGCAATGAGGGAGCGTAGCGAGCGAATCAAGGGCGCAGCTGTGGGCACACTCGTGCCGGAGCCGAGCGGCAGCGAGGCGCGGGCATGAGTGTGCAACCAGAGGAGACGGACCGGCCCTGGGCCGCGCCCGGTCCCGTCCGGCCCGGGTTCGCGACCGCCCCGGCCGAGACCGGGGCGCCGCTGCTGAACATTGCGAACGTGCTCACCATGCTGCGCATCGCGATCGTGCCGCTGCTCGTCGTGGTGCTGTTCGTCGGCGGCGGTCATCAGACGGGCTGGCGGATCACCGCCGCCGCGCTGTTCGGCCTCGCCGCGATCACCGATCGGTTCGACGGGCAACTGGCGCGCAAATACGGTCTGGTCACGGATTTCGGCAAGCTCGCCGATCCCATCGCCGACAAGGCGCTGATCGGGTCCGCGGTGATCGGCCTGTCCCTGCTCGGCGACCTGGCCTGGTGGATCACGATCGTCATCTGCGGTCGCGAGATCGGCGTGACACTGCTGCGGCTGGTGGTGGTGCGGCGCGGGGTGATTCCCGCCGGACGCGGCGGCAAACTGAAGACCCTGCTGCAGTCGCTGGCGATTGCCCTGCTGCTGTTGCCGCTGTCGGGTTGGTTGGCCGACCTGGGGATGGCGCTGATGTACGTGGCCGTCGCGCTGACCGTGATCACGGGGCTGGACTACGTCGGCCAGGCGGCCAGGGTGTGGTTCGCCGGGGCTCCGGGCCGGACCCGCGGAGCATGACCGACCCGCTCGTCGCCCAGGTGCCCGCCGCCGACCTTGTGCGGGCGCTGGTGACAGTGCGGCAAACCGTCGCGACCGCCGAATCGCTGACCGCCGGTCTGCTGGCCGCCGCGATCGCCGGGGTTCCCGGCGCCAGCGCGGTACTGCGCGGCGGGTTGGTGGTGTACTCCACCGATCTCAAACACAGTCTCGCGGGCGTCGACGCGGACGTACTCGCGACAGAAGGCCCGGTGGCGGCCAGCACCGCCGAGCAACTGGCCGTCGGCGCGCGTACCAGATGCGCGGCGGACTGGGGTGTGGGGCTGACCGGTGTCGCCGGCCCGGATTCGCAGGACGGTCACCCGGTCGGCACTGTCTTCCTCGGTATCGCGGGTCCGGTCCATTCCGAAGTGGTGCGGTTGAAACTCCCCGGCGACCGGTGGACGATCAGAATCGGCGCAACGCGTACGGCGGTATCGGAGTTGCTGCGCTGTGTGCGGGAGACGGGTTCGGCCGACCGCGCCGGGCGCAGCTATTGACGTTCGGCGGGAACCAACCGGCCCTGCTTCGACGTTGTGCGAGAAAGAACGGCATGCGTGGGGTCACGAATCGCGTCGGCCCGGCGACCGGGAGCGAAGGAGAACGAGATGACGCTGCTGCGAGAGGCGATCGGGGACAGTCTGCGGCGTGCTCGTCTCGCCCAGAACCGGACCCTGCGCGAGGTGTCGACGTCGGCGCGGGTGAGCCTGGGCTATCTCTCCGAGGTCGAGCGAGGTCGCAAGGAGGCATCGAGCGAACTGCTCGCCGCCATCTGTGCGGCGCTGGACGTGCCGCTGTCGCGGGTGCTGTGGGATGTGAGCACGATCATGGCGGGCGCCGACGGACTGCCCGTCGGCACACCCGCGGAGGACGCCGCCGCCGCGGCG
>NZ_BDBA01000323.1 GCF_001612745.1 Nocardia amamiensis NBRC 102102
AGGGCGGTCCGGGTTACCCGCCGCCCGGCCCGGGTTACCCCCCGCCGCCCGGTCCGGGTTACCCGCCGCCTGCTCAGCCCGCGCCGCCGCAGCAGCAACCGGCGGGCGAGGTCAGCCTGACCAAGGACCGGCCGGTCAGCTTGGTGAAGGGCCAGCGGGTCACGCTGCGCAAGGAAGGCACCGCGCTGACCTTCGTCAAGATGGGTCTCGGCTGGGATCCGGTGCGCAGCCGCGGCATGTTCGGCAACCGCACGGTCGATATCGACCTGGACGCCTCGGTCATCATGTTCGCCGACATGAACCCGGTGGACGTCGCCTACTACGGCCAGCTGACCTCGAAGGACGGCTCGATCCGGCACCAGGGCGACAACCTGACCGGCGAGGGCGCGGGCGACGACGAGATGATCCTGGTCGACCTGACCCGCATCCCGCCGCACGTGACCACGCTGGTGTTCATCGTGACCTCCTACAAGGGCCACACGTTCGAGCAGGTGCAGAATGCGTTCTGCCGCTTGGTCGACGGCTCCAACAACGGCGAATTGGCCAGGTACACGCTGGCCGGCGGCATGCCGTTCACCGCAATGGCGATGTCCAAGCTGTACCGGGTCGGCAACGATTGGAAGTTGCAGGCGCTCGGCGAGGGCTTCCAGGCCAAGCACCCGGGTGAGGCGGTGCCGCAGCTCGGCCGGTTCCTCGTCAACGGTTGATCGGCGAGGCGAACAGCGGGCGGATACATGATTCAACTGAAGGCCGGTCAGAACATTCCGCTGACCGGTGAGGTCCTTCGTTTCAGTGCGAAAGCCGAGGCTGCCCTCGATGTTTCCGCGCTGGTGGTCGCCGAGAACCTGAAGGTGTTCTCCAGCGACGATTTCGTCTTCTACAACCAGCCCGCCACGGCGGGCGTCGCTTTGGCCGCCGACGGCGTGACGATCACGCTCGCCGAGGTCCGTCCGGACGCCAAGGCGGTGTTGCTGGTGGTGAGTGCCGATCCCGCCGCGCCTCCTGGCAGCGACGGGCTCGGGCCGGTGACCGCGACACTGTCCGAGAACGACAATGTCGCAGCCGAATTCGCGGCGGCACCGACAGCGGGCGAGACGGCGCTGATCTGCCTCGAGGTATACCGGCGCGGTCCGGCGTGGAAGCTCCGCGCCGTCGGTCAGGGCTACGCGGGCGGACTCGCCGTGCTGCTCACCGCGCACGGCGTGGACGTCGATGGGGAGCCCGCACAGCCCGCTCCCGCGCCGCAGCCGGATGCGCACACCGTGGCCGATCCCTTGTCGGGTGACGCGCGGGCTACCGGTGCGCCGCTGGAAGTCGCACACGGCCTGGAACGACTGTGGATGGTCTTCGAGGACGCCGCGCGGGCGGCCGCCGCGTTGGTCTCGGCGCGCGAATACGCGGCCAAGCGATTGGATCACGAACTGTCGCTTGCTGTTTCCGATCCCGCGACCAGGAACACTCCGGCGGCCGATGAGGCGCGCCGCGCCGCGCACCAACGTAGCGACGAGCTGATCGCCACCGCCGAGCACAACCATCAGCGCGACGCCGAACAGCTGATGCGCGAGCTCGCCGAGGCCGACTCGGTGCTGCCGCCCGCGCTGGCGTCCTGGGATTCTCCGGCCTGGGACAAGCCGCCCGCGCCGAGCGATGGCATCCGGCTCGGCGAGCTCTACGCACTCGATCGCGGCCCGCTGCGCATTCCGTATTGCGTTCCCGTGCCACTGAATCGGCCGCTGTGGATCGATACCGAGTCGACCCGAGCCGTCGCTCCGGTGGTGGGTGCGCTGCTCGCCCGGCTGCTCGCCACGGCGCCGCAGCGGCGGGCGCTGGTCGACATCATCGATCTGACCGACGCGTTCAGCGGCTTCACCGGCCTGCTCGCGCCGGTGCTGAACGGACCGCCGGTCACCGACCACGCCGATATTTCTGCACGATTGCAGGCACTGGTGGATGCCGCCGAGCTCGCCGAACTGGCCTACAGCAGTGGTGCTTTCACACCGCCGAGCGAACACCGGGTCCTGCTGGCGGCGGATTTCCCGCATGGCTACCAGAGCTCGGACGCGCAGCGGATCGGTGCGCTGATCGCGCGCGGCGACTTGATCGGCCTGTCCACGGTGATCGTCGGCGCCAACGAATCCGATTCGACCGACACCACCGTGGCGATGCTGTCGCAGTCGTGCAGGCACCTGCCCACCGTCGGCGGCACCCCGCTGTTCGATCCGTGGACCGGCAGCGCGTGGCAGCTGGATCTCGACCTGCTGCCGCAGGAGCCGGGACAACAGGCGCGCTTCCTGCGCACCCGCTGAGCACTCGGCGTGGGCTGATCGTCCAGGCGGTCAGCCACGCGCAACGGCCACCCGCGGCTGCAGCAGTTCGGGCAGCCATGGCAGCAGGGGGTCCGGCGTCCGGTCGACAATGCCACCGGCCGGGTCGTCGACGTAGTCGCGGCGGACCAAGTCGTCCTCCGGGCGGTAGATCTGGCGCACGATCAGGGCGCACAGCCCCACCACCGCGAGGTCACGCAGCACCACCGTGCCGGTGAACCACTGCTCGGGCAGTCCTTTGCGATCCAGGCCGAGGTAATAGAACATGCGCGGCACCCAGACCAGCGCGTCGATGGTCATCCAGGCCAGCAGAATGCGCCGGTGCGGCAGCGCGAGCACGGCGAGGGGCACCAGCCACAGCGAATACTGCGGGCTCCACACCTTGTTCGTCAGCAGGAAGGCCGCGACGACCAGGAAGCACAGCTGCGCCAGCCGTGGGCGCCGCGGTGCAGTGAGACCGATGTAGCCGATCACCGCGCACGCCACGACGAACGCGAGCAGTGAGACCGCGTTCAGGATGGCCGGCTGCTCCCCGTGGTCGAGGACGCCGTCGAAACCGGGCCAGCCGGTGAACGAGGAGATCACGTTGTAGATCGAGTCCGGATCGGCGTGCCGGGTGGTGTTCAGCCGGAAGAACTCTCGCCAACCGTTCGGGTACAGCGCGGCGATCGGCAGGTTCACCGCCAGCCAGGTGCCCAATGCCGCGGACACCGTGACGGACGCTGCGCCGAGTGGGCGGGCGCTGAGGAACTGGACGCGGTAGGGCGTCTCACGTACCCACGCCAGGAACCTCGGCCAGCCGTCCACATCGCGTAACCGCAGGCCGAGGTGGGTGCGCGGGGTCCGCTGCATCGTCTCGGTGCGCAGGCACAGCACGACGATGGGGCCGAGCAGCAGCAGCGGATACAACTTCGCGGCGCCGCCGAGACCGAGCAGCACGCCGGCGAGCACGGGTTTGCGCCGGGCCCAGGCGAGCAGGCCGGTCGCGGCGAAAGCCGTTGCGAGCGCGTCGAAGTTGGTGAACGCGTGCACGATCACCAACGGTGAGCAGGCGACCAGCGCCGCGTCCCAGATCCGGCGACCGGCCAGCAGCGCCGAGGCCCAGATGGTGACCAGCCAGGCCATCGCCAGCCCGAACGCGACGACGTTGAAGTAGATCACCACCTGCAACGCGCCGGGCAGCGGCGCGGCGTCCCAGCTCTTGGCGATCCGCATCGAGAAGTACTGGTACAGGCCCGAGAGCACCGGGTACTCCATGTACCGGAGTTCCCGGCCGCCGTCGGGTGTCTGCTCGATCCAATGTTTCTTGTACGGGAAGGCGCCCTCGTTCAGCCGCTCCGCGCCATAGAGCGGCACGGTGTCCGAATAGCACATGGCCACGTATTGGCGGCCGTTGTTCCAGTCGAGCGTCAGCTCGCCGTCCGCGCCGGTGGTCTGCTGAATGCAGCCCGCCTTGCTGAACCAGCCGAGTGCGAGGAACACGACCGCGAACGCCAGCAGCACGCGCAGCGGCGTCCAGAACCGCACCCGCCCGATCAGGGCGTGATCACCGACCGGCCCGCCGATCACGGTGGACAGCTGAGCGGTCAGCGAATCGTTGCGGCTCGGCCGGTCTCGCGCGTCCGCCGAGCGGAGATCCGGCGCGAGCGGGGCGGGCGCGGCATAGTATCCCCGACCGGCCCCCGCCCGGTCGGATAGCGGCGCCCACCCGTTCGTCCGTGGCTCCACCAGCTGCTGATCGGTCACGGAACCCGAGGCTACCGGCCCCGGGTCGGGGGTGCTCCGGTCGTCCCCGAGTCGTTGCCGCTCCCGTTGTTGCCCGCGCGTGGCGCACCGGTGGCCGTGGGGGACGAACCGTCGGTGGGCGCGACCGGCTGGCCGGGCAGCGGGCCCGAGTCCTGCTCACGCTGTTGCTGTGAGCGCGGCTGCTGTGGGGCAGGCTGGACGCCGGGGACCGGGATGACGATGCCGGGGAAGACTTCCACCTGCGTCGGCGCGACTACGACCGGCGGCAGCAGCGGGGAATCGACGGCGGACGGCGGAGTGTAAGGCGCCGACCATTCGGGAACACCGGCCTGGCCCTTGATCGGGGCAGGCTTCGGGAAGGCTTCGTTGCTGGTGCCCTTCAAGGCGCCATCCATCGTGTCCTTCCAGATATCCGATGGCAGCCCCGAGCCGTAGACCATGCCGCCACTGGCATTGCGCAGCGGATCGCCCTGCTCTGTGCCGACCCACACCGCGGTCGACAACGACGGGGTGTACCCGACCATCCAGGCGTCCTTGTTCTCGCCCGTATCGCCCAGCTGAGCGGTACCGGTCTTGGCCGCCGATTCGCGGCCGCCGGCCAGGCCGTGGTTGCGCGAATAGCCCGCGATCGGCTTCATCGCGGCGGTGACGTTGTCGGCCACCGCCGCCGAGACGCGCTGCTCACCGGCAACGTCGCCGCGGTCGAGCAGGACCTGGCCGTCGGCGGTCACCACCTTCGACACGAAATGCGGCGCGTGGTAGACGCCGGAGGCCGCCAACGTCGCGTAGGTGGATGCCATGTCGAGCGGCCGCGCCTGGTACTGGCCGAGCACGATGCCGTTGTTCGGACCGGAGCCGTCCGACTCGGTGAGCGTCTGGCCCACGCCCGGAATGGTTTCCGGGATGCCCAGCTTGTGCCCCATGGCGGCGATCTTCTGCGGGCCGTTCTGCATGTCCAGCTGCATGCGGTAGAAACTGGTGTTCAGCGACCGCTTCAGCGCCTCGGCGATGGTGCACATGCCGCACTGCTCGCCTTCGACGTTGGTGATCTTGATTCCGTTCACGGTGATCGGCGAACTGTCGTACATCTGCGAGAGCGGGATGCCCATCTCCAGGTTCGCGGCAAGACCGATGACCTTGAACGAGGAACCGGTCTGCAAACCCGCGTTGGCGAAGTCGTAGCCCTGTCCGTCGTTGCCGCCGTAGTAGGCGCGGACCGCGCCGGTGCGCGGATCCACCGAGACGACGGCGGTGCGCAAGTTCTCCGGCTCGCCGTCCATGTTCTTGGTCGCCGCGTCCACGGCCGCCTGCTGCGCCTTCGGGTCGATCGTGGTGGTGATCTGCAGACCCGCGGTGTTCAGCTGCTGCTCACTGATGCCCGCCGCGGCGAGCTCCCTGAGCACCTGCGTTTTGATCAGGCCTTCCGGTCCGGAGTCCTGTTCCTTGTCCCTGGTCGCCGCGAGCGGGACGACCTGGGGATACTGCAGCCCCTGCCGCTCGGACGCGGACAGGTTGCCGCTGGAGACCATGCCGTCGAGCACGTAGTTCCAGCGGGTCTTCGCGCCTTCCGGATTCTTCTCCGGGTCCAGGCTGGACGGCAGCTGGATGGTGGCGGCCAGCACCGCGCCCTCGGCGACGGTCAGTTCCTGGACCGGCTTGCCGAAGTAGGACTTGGCCGCCGCGTCGATGCCGTAGGAGCCACGACCGAAGTAGATGGTGTTCAGGTAGGCGGCGAGGATCTCGTCCTTGCTCCACTGGCGCGCCATCTTGGCCGAGATGACCAGCTCACGCATCTTGCGGGTCAGCGAGCGCTCGTCGCCGACCAGCGCGTTCTTCACGTACTGCTGGGTGATCGTCGAACCACCACCCGCGCTTTCCTTGCCCAGGATGTTGTCCCTGGCCGCTCGCGCGAAGCCGGAGATCGAGAAGCCGGGGTTGGTGTAGAAGTCCCGGTCCTCGGCCGCCATCACCGCGTTGCGCACGTGCGGCGGGATCTGCTCGATGGTGACGTCGGTCCGGTTGCCTTCCGGCGGAACGACTTTACTGACCACCGTGGTGCCGTCGGCGGCGAAAATCGTCGCGACCTGGTTGGTCTTCAGGTCGCCCGGCTTCGGCACCGACACCGTGCTGTACGCGGCCAGGAAGATGCCGCTCGGCACCAGGATGGCCAGCGCGACGAGGACGTACAGGGTCCGGCGGACGATGCGCCACGGCGACTTCTGGCCCGCGGGCCGACGCCTGCCCGGCCCGTCGGAGCCACCGCTACCGCCGCCCCGGCGTGGGGGCGGACCGGAGGGCGGGCCACCTGCGGTCTGCCTGCGTTCACCGGTGCTCGGCCCGGTTCCGGGGACGCGACGGCCATTGCGATCGACCGCTGGGCGCTGCCCGGTGATCGGGCGGGAACCGGTGGCCGGCCCGCGCCGGTTGCGCTCGGCCGCCGCCTCGGTCGGCGAGTCGGGACGCGCGATCTTCTGGGTTGCCTGCGGGCTGGGGGCGCCGCGAT
>NZ_BDBA01000324.1 GCF_001612745.1 Nocardia amamiensis NBRC 102102
CCTGCACGGGCGGGCCGGGCTGCCGTCGCTCCCGCGACACTGTGGTCCGAACGCGCCGACATGGCCGAGTCCGCGATCGTCTCGCGGCACCTGCGCGCGCTGTGGGCGCTGCCGGGCACGGCGCTGGGCGTGGTGGGCTGGCCGGCCATCAAGCGGGAGCGAATCTTCGGTTCGTGGCACTACTGGTGGCAGGCGCATCTGATCGACTGCGCCGTCGACGCCGCCAACCGTGTGCCGACTCCATTGCGCCGCAAGCGACTTGACGCACTGGCGCGCTCGCACCGCATCCGCAATCTCACCGGCTGGACCAACCGCTACTACGACGACATGGCCTGGCTGGCGATCGCGCTGGAACGCGCCGAGCGCACCCAGGGCACCAAGGTTCGCAGCGCGTTGGTCGCACTGGAAAAGACCCTCTACGGGGGCTGGCAGCCGCAGATCGGCGGTGGTCTGCCGTGGCGCATCGGCGCGGACTACTTCAACGCGCCCGCCAACGGTCCCGCCGCCATCGCACTGGTGCGCCTCGGGCGTATCCAGCGCGCCCAGGAGATGGCCGACTGGCTGGACGCGACGCTGCGCGACCAGGAGACCGGCTTGATCCTCGACGGCATCCACCTGCCCTCCGGCGAGATCGAGCGTCCCGTCTTCACCTACTGCCAGGGCGTCGCGCTCGGCCTGGAAACCGAGCTGGCGGTGCAGACCGGCGAGGCCAGGCACATCGAACGCGTGCACCGGCTGCTCGGTGCCGTCGGGGAGCACCTGACCACGGACGACGTCGTGTGCGGTGGGGGTGGTGGTGACGGCGGACTGTTCAACGGCATCCTGGCCCGTTACCTGGCGGTGGTGGCCGTGATGCTGCCCGGCGAAGAACCCGCACGACTAGCCGATCGCCGGGCGGCGGCCGCGATCGTGCGCGCATCCGCCACGGCGGCCTGGGCCAACCGGCTCGAGGTAGAGGGCGAGCCGTTGTTCGGGCACGACTGGAGCAAGCCCGCGCAACTGCCCGGTGGCAGCGCCGGAGCCGGATACTTCACCTCCGGCGGTTCGGTGACCTCGTCGAAGGTGCCCGAGCGCGATATGTCCGTGCAGTTGTCCGGCTGGATGCTGATGGAGGCGGCCTACCAGGTCAGTGCCGCGGGTCTGTGATCCTGGGCCAGTGCTGGGCCTCCAGCACCACGGTCGGCGCGTCGTCCAGATCGAAGTCCTCGGCGGGCCGGGACATCTCCTGCCGGTAGTGCCGCACGCCGAGCACCGTTCCGACGATCAAACCCACTACCAGCGTGCCGATCACGATCGGCATCAGCCACTGCACCCGTTCCAGGAAGCTGCCTGCGTAATAGCCGATGAGCAACAGCACCGGCGCCCAGACGATCGCGCCGATGGTGCTGGCCACGGTGAACTTGCGATGGTCCATGCCTGCCGCGCCCGCGACCGAAGGACACAGCGTCCGCACCCACGGAATCCACCGCGCGACCAGGACCGCGACGAACCCGTGCCGATGCAGCAACTCCGCCACCCGCTGCAGGTTGCGGACGTTGATGTACCTGCCGTCCTTACGGGCGACCAGATGGTGTCCGGCGCGCTGCCCGATCACGTATCCCACCTGGTTGCCCGCGATCGCCGCGACCATCGCGCCCACGGATAGTGCCCACACGTGCGCCTCGCCTGAGGCGTGCGACGCCATCACGATGCCCGCGGTGACGAGCATGGAGTCGCCCGGCAGGAACAGCCCGAGGATCACCGCGCATTCCAGGAAGACGAAGGTCAGCACTACTGTCCAGACGAGCGCGGGGCCCGCCGACAGCAGCGGATCGAAACTGCCCACAGCTAGGGGCGCAGGCGCCGTAGACACCGGCTCAGCGCGAGGGCTCGCTCGTGGAGGCGGTCAGCTCGGCCGTATCCGCCTCAGCCGCGTCGGCCTCCGGCGCGCCGCGGCCGAGCAGCTTCTTCGCCACCGCGGTGATGCCGGGCAGGATCGACAGGAACACGATGAGCAGGAAGATCGCCTCGACGTGGTCCCGGATGAACGCGACGTTGCCGAGGAAATAACCGAGCACCGTGACACCACCGCCCCAGAGGATCGCGCCGACGATGTCGAACGCGACGTACTTGCGGTAGTCCATCTTGGACACACCGGCCAGCACCGGCATGAAGGTACGCACGATCGGCACGAAACGGGCCAGGATGATCGTCTTGGGTCCGTGCTTCTCGAAGAACTCGTGTGTTTCCGTCACGTAGTGCTTCTTGAAGAACCGGGTGTCCTCCTTGTGGAACAGCGCGGGCCCGATCGCCCGGCCGATCCAGTATCCGGACTGGTCACCCAGGAAGGCGACCAGGACGGTTGCGGGCACCAGCACCCAGATCGACACCGGCGGATTCGGCTGTGCCGCGAGCAGGCCACCGGTGAACAGCAGCGAGTCGCCGGGCAGCAGCGGGAACAGTAGGCCGGTCTCGATGAAGACGATCACCAGGATGGCCGGAAGCACCGCGTTCTTCAGCCACGTCTCCGTGAGCAGGTGCATCGGGTCGAGCAACTCGGTCAGCGCGAGGTTGCTCGTCACCGATTCTGTCGCTGCCTGCAGAATCACGTGGCCTCCTGTCCCGATACGGCTGGCCTGCATCGCTTGCCACCGCGTCGGAAGCTGCCAGCGCAAATTACCGGCCCCACAGTACCGGCTCCGGCAGAGAATGCTCGCGCTGTGCGCGAAATTACTCGCGAGTCAACTATCCACTCCATCCCTGCATACCAGGCGAAACACCGCTGCCTTAGGGTGAACACTGACAAAATAGGTCTTTGCCGCAACAACTACGGAGGTCTTACTGTGCCCATCGCGACTCCGGAGGTCTACGCCGAGATGCTCGGTAGGGCCAAAGCCAACTCCTTCGCCTTCCCGGCCATCAACTGCACGTCGTCGGAGACGATCAACGCGGCCATCAAGGGTTTCGCGGACGCGGGCAGTGACGGCATCATCCAGTTCTCCACCGGCGGCGCCGAATTCGGTTCCGGGCAGGGCGTGAAGGACATGGTCACCGGTGCGGTCGCGCTGGCGGAGTTCGCACACGTCGTGGCCGCCAAGTACGACGTGACCATCGCGCTGCACACCGATCACTGCCCGAAGGACAAACTGGACACCTTCGTCCGCCCGCTGCTCGCGATCTCCCAGGAGCGGGTCAACGCCGGGCAGAACCCGCTGTTCCAGTCGCACATGTGGGACGGCTCCGCGATCCCGATCGACGAGAACCTGGAGATCGCGAAGGAACTGCTGAAGGCCACCAACGCGGCCAACATCATCCTCGAGGTCGAGATCGGCGTCGTCGGCGGCGAAGAGGACGGTGTCGAGGCCGAGATCAACGAGAAGCTCTACACCTCGCCGGAGGACTTCCAGAAGACCATCGACGCGCTCGGCGCGGGCGAGAACGGCAAGTACCTGCTCGCGGCCACCTTCGGCAACGTGCACGGCGTCTACAAGCCGGGCAACGTGGTGCTCAAGCCCGCGGTGCTGGCCGAGGGCCAGCGCGTCGCCGCGGCCAAGCTCGGCCTGTCCGCCGATGCGCAGCCGTTCGACTTCGTCTTCCACGGCGGCTCCGGCTCGCTGAAGTCCGAGATCGAGGACTCGCTGCGCTTCGGCGTGGTGAAGATGAACGTTGACACCGATACCCAGTACGCGTTCACGAGGCCGGTCGCCGGGCACATGTTCGGCAACTACGACGGTGTGCTGAAGATCGACGGCGAGGTGGGCAACAAGAAGGCCTACGACCCGCGCAGCTACCTGAAAAAGGCCGAGGCCTCGATGGCGGCGCGCGTGGTGGAGGCGTGCAACGACCTGAAGTCCGCCGGACGCTCGATCAGCGCCTGACCCCCTGATACCCGTCAGGGGCTCGATTGCACATGAGTCTGGATGTGCGCGTGCTCGGGCCCGTGCGACTGCTCGTCGGCGGTGAGCCGGTGGCGGTCGGCGGGCCCAAACCGCGAGCTCTGCTCGCCGCGCTCACGGTGAATCGGCGGCGCGCGGTCTCGTCGGCCGCTCTCGCGGATATGGTGTGGAACGAGGATCCACCCGACTCCTATGCCGCCAGCCTGCAGGTTTTCGTCTCGAATATCCGCAAGGCGCTGCGCAATTCCGGAGTCGACCCGGCTACGGTGCTGCGCACCGAGTCGTCCGGGTACCGGTTGGAGATCGACGAGAACGCCTGCGACCTAGGCCGTTTCGAGGCGGCGCGGGAGCAGGGCGTTCGCGCCGCCGAGGTGGGCGATCATGCGGGAGCCGCCCAGCTGTTCGCCTCGGCGCTGCGCGAGTGGAGCGGCCGGGCGCTGTCGGATCTGACCGGTCTGCAATTCGCCGACGGTTTCGCCACCGCCATGGACGAGGAGCGGCTGCTGGCCGCCTCGGCGCGGATCGACGCCGAAATCGCCTGTGGGCGTGCGTCGTCGGTGATCGGGGAGCTGGTCGCGATGACCACCGAGCATCCGCTGCGCGAACCGCTGTGGGGCCAGTTGATCACCGCGCTGTATCTGTCCGGGCGTCAGGCCGACGCGTTGGAAGCGTGCCGGAAGGTGCGCGGGGTGCTCGCCGACGAACTGGGCATCGATCCCGGACCCGCGCTGATCGATCTGGAACAGCGGGTGCTGCGGCAGGAGCCGCTGAGCACGGTCGAACTCCGTCAGGTCGAACGGCTGGCCGCGGCGATGACCGAGACGGTCACCGAAGTGCCCCGCGCAGTGCGCAGCGGTCGGCTGTGTTTGCCGAACGGCCGGGTGGTGGCGATCGCGCAGGGCGGTCTGCGCATCGGCCGGATGACCGACAACGACCTGGTCCTGGAGGACCCACGGGCCAGCCGCTATCACGCGCACATCATGCCCAGCCGCGCCGGACTGCTGATCAAGGATCTGCATTCGGCCAACGGCGTCTTCGTCAACGACGACCAGATCGAGCACGGCGCCCTGCTCGCCGACGGCGATCAGATCCGGATCGGCGCGACGATCCTGACCTTCCAGGCCGTGCACTAGTTGCAGGCGATCCCGTCGCCGTCCCGGTCCAGATGCGCGTTGAAGCCGGGCTGTCCGCGATAGAGCGGGCCGACGCCTTCCGCGCGGACCTGGTCGCAATTGGTGTAGATCTTCTGCGACGGCTGCTCGGGTTCCTCGACGGTGTGGTTGCCCTTGGGTCCGGTTCGATTGGGTGGAATCGGATGATCGTCGTGCGGTGCCGTGATCGCGAGGGCCGGTTGCGGGACCGCTGAGGCCGCTGGCGGCGCGAACACACATGCCCCGGCCGCCAGCACCGCCGCACCGATCGCGGGCGCGAGGCGGAGAACTGAGTTACTCACCTCTCCATCCTGCTCCCGGGATCGGCCGCTGTGCCGTTCATTCGCAGGCTATTCCGTCTTTGTCCCGGTCCAGGTGCGGTGCGTAGCCCGGTTCGCCGCGCAGCAAAGGCGCTTTGCCCGCGTCGCGCACGGCGGCGCAGTTCTCGTAGTAGGTCGGCGCGTCGCTCGGTTCGGCTGCGGCCACAGACGATCCGAGGACAAGCACCGCGATGGTGAGCAGGCAGGCCGAGGCGATGCCGAGCACGGTACGCAGCAGAGTGGTCTTCATGGTGATCGGTCCTCGGTTCAGGGCCGGCGCGTTGGAACACGCTCGGCCGCAACGGGTTCGAACTATTCCGGAGCTGCGCTCGGACGTCCACCCCCCCTTGTCGGGAGCCGTCGCGAGGTGCACGGTGGCGGGGCCGCCCGCCACCACGGGAAAACGTAGCAGAGTATTCCTCTTAAATCGGCGTGTCGGTGTGCACCCTTCCCAAAGCCGAAGGAGGTAGGGTCGGTCCGCTGGTTCGTGTCCGCAAGGTTCGTGTCCACAACGGATTTCGAGGGGTTGGCGATGACCATGCGAATGCTGGCCGCGGTCGGTGCGATGGTGGTCGGCGCGGGACTGCTCGTCTACGCCGATGGACCTGCCGCCGCGGCGCCGGAAGTGACCGACGGCCCGGTGGGCGTGGGGCCGTGCGCGACCGACCCCGTGCCGACCCACGAGCCGCTGGTACCCAAGACGCTCGAGGTGCCGATTCCCTATCCGGTGGTCACCGTGCTCCCGCCCGCGGTGCCGGAGCCCGCGCCCACGCGGACACGGATGGAGCTGCCGCCGGACCCCTGCACCAACCCCTGCCCGGACCTCACCGACCTGCCGGGCGCGCCACCCGGTCTGGCCGCGCAGCTCGGTATTCCGGAGATCCTGTTGAATCCCAAGCCTTTCTACTTCGCGCTTCCCGGCCCGAGCCCGGACCCGGGTCCGG
>NZ_BDBA01000325.1 GCF_001612745.1 Nocardia amamiensis NBRC 102102
GCGCTCAGCGGGAACGGGCCCCACCGGACGCTCGGCGGGCACGGGCTCCGCTTGCTCGCTGACCCGGATCCGGTGCAGCGTCTTTCGCACCGCCGCCGCCAACCGTGCATCCAGCTCGGCCTCATCCGTACCGGCATCGGCAGAGGCTTCCACACCGCCGGGGTTCACCGCAGAGGGCCGCTCGGCCGCCGGCAGCGGTGTTGTGGCCAGCCACAGCTCGGTGAACTCGGGCACAGGGCCCGTGGGAGCGGCGGATGACGCCGCGACTTCGGCTTGCGCAATGGGCTTCTCCGCAGGCGGAACCGTGCCGCTATGTTCATGTTTCCCAGGGGCGGCGGAAGGCGGCACCGGGACGGCCTCGGCAGCGTCTGCGGGCTGCCCTGCAGCACCGGCAGGGTGCTCGCCAGCACGGCGAGCGGTCGTGGGCTGCTGGGTGAGGATGCTCGGCAGGATCTGGTTCGCGGCTCCGCCTACCTGAGTGAGCGCCGCCAGCCGCTCCTGGAGATCTTCATGGTCCGGTACGGACGCGGTCGCTTGCTCTATCGCGCGCCCGTATCGCTCGGCGACGAGCCGGTGAGTGACGAGCGCGACGCCGATCATGATCGGCGCGATCATATGGATCCCGATGCCCGCCACGTCGCCTGTCCTGAAGTAAGGGAACGTGTTCAGCGCGATGCTCGCGGTCAGCAGGACGCCCTCGACGGTGTAGACCTGCCACAGCCGGTCGATCACGCCCCACTCGGCGGTATCCGCGGTGGACAGCATCAGCGCGATGAGTACCGCACTGATCAGGGCTTCCAGGCCGTAGGACAGCCAGAACATCGGATTGGTCGCGCCGCCGGTAGGTGCGATGTTCTGCTGCACCGTGACCGCGGAGAACAGCATCGAGAACCCGACCACACCGGCGAGCAGCCCCAGCACACGCGGCTTGCGCTGGTGCAGGCGAGCGACTTTCGCGTGCGGGCTGCTGCTGTGCCGCTGCTCCCCGATCGCCTGCGCGGCCCGTAGCAAATCCGCGGCCTCGCGTTCGGCCAACTCTGCCGCCGTGCGGCGCACCCGCTCCGCGGCATCGGCGGCCGCCTGGATTCGCGCCCGCTGCTCATGGCGTTCATAGTCACGCACGAGCTCGGCCAGATCGCGAGCGGCGGCCAGCTCTCGCTCGGACAATGCTTCCAGCAGTGCCGGATCGTCCTGGTGCGCCAACCGCTCATGCGCGATCTGCACCCGGTCCGGCAGAGCGCCGGCCACCAGATCATCCACAGGCTGCGCCGCGGTTGGCGCTTGGGTCGTGAAACGACGGAGCATCAGCAAAGAACCTTTCCGACGATCGAGTGTTCCAGACGCAGCGCGCCAGAGCAGCTCCGGCCGTCATATCTCCGTCGAAAGCGCCGACCGCCTCGGCCGAGACCGAAAAGATAACCCGTCATCGAAAACCATTCGACCCGAAGAGCACTCGGGTAGGTTCGCGTCCACCGAACCCAGATGTCCGTGACCCAGCAGCTCCGGGGGACCGCGGCGCTGCGCACACCCCTGGTCAGGCCAGCGCGGTTGCGTCCAAGCCGAGCCCAGCAGCCACGAAGCAGATCGTTCAGAAACGATCTTTGTGTTCGGTCACCCATTCGGCGAAAGTGCGGGCGGGCCGACCGAGTATCCGCTCGAGGGTGCCATCCGGAGTCCGCGCCGCCTCCGGTGGATCGGCGTGCCAGCCGACTACGTACTCGGCATCGGCCTGCGACACTCCCGCTTGAAGTAACCGCTCGACGGCCCGCTCATAGCCGATCTGTTCGAAGGCGAGGTCCCGGCCGAGCGCGTCGGCGACCATCGCGACGCGCTCGCTCGTGGTCAACGCCTGAGGTCCGTTGAGGTTGTATGCCCGGGCCGCATGCCCGTCCTCGGTCAGGGCAGTCGCGGCCACCGCACCGAGATCGCCCTCGTGCACAACCGCGCTGGGGACGTCGAAAGGCTCACGCACCACGGCCTCGGATCGGATCGAGTCGACCCAGGTGAGTGCGTTGGACATGAACTCCTGCGGTTCGAGCCTCGTCCAGGCCACACCCGATTCCGCGACCGCGGTTTCCGCGGGACCGACATACCCGCCCCACAGGATGGTGATGCGCTCGACGCCCGCAGACACCGCCCGGCGGACCAGCTCGGGCCCGGTCTCGGCCACTCCAGCCGTCACGGTGATGTGCAACCCGGTGACACCTTCCAGCGCGGCATCGAGTGTGCCCGGCTCAGTGTGGGTTCCCGTCACCAACTCCACGCCTGTGGGCAGCAGAGTCGAGGCACGCTGCGGATCGCGGGTCAGCGCACGCACCGCTCGACCCCTCCGCAGCAGCTCGGCCACCACATGCCGTCCGGTATTTCCCGTTGCGCCCGTTACCAATATCGTCACAGTGAACTCCTTTCCGGGCGTGACGCTATGACCTCAACAAAGATTGAGGTCAAGCCCGCCGTTGCCACCTCACAAAGCACCGTCAGACGAGCGCCGATAGGTCGGAAAGCCATCTCCAGCCGGACGCCACTTATCGATCGCAGCCGTAAGCGGCCATCGAGCCTCCACGTCATCCACCTCGAAGATGACGTCGGCCCGCCGCATCACCCGCCCGATGTGACCGTCGAGATGCACGCGTCCCGGCACGATCACCGCCTCCGTGAACGACTACGTGCCGCACGCGCTTTCGCGGGCCGAGGCAACGCCAACGCCGAGATAATTGCTTGGCTGGACGCGGTAGAGGCGGAGGTGGAAACGCGGTTCGGTGACACCCGCCGGGCCTTGGTGCTCAGTAGATCGCGGCCGGGCGGCTGCATCGCCGTGTGTGGCGAGATACCGCTTCGAGAGGAGTTTGTTCGTCCGCATCGAACGAGAGGCAAGAAGACTTCTTGCCACTTTCAACATATAGCGCAGTGGGGGTCTTGCGGCAAGACCCGGGTTGTGACGCAGAATGTCCGGCCGAAGCCAGAACCTGCGGAAATCAGCCGAAGAGCATGTGTTCGCCGAAGAGCGTGGGGCACCTGGCCGAAAGTGCAACCTCGACGAATGGGCGGTTCATGTTCGATGTGATCATTGCCGGTAGTGGACCGACCGGCTTGATGCTTGCCGGCGAGTTGCGGCTGCACGGCGTGCAGGTGCTCGTGCTGGAGAAGGAGACGGAGCCCACCGGGTATGTCCGCGCGCTCGGTCTGCATGTGCGCAGCATCGAGGTGATGGACCAGCGCGGGCTACTGGAGCGGTTCCTCGAGCACGGCAAGCAGTATCCGCTCGGCGGCTTCTTCGCCGGTATCGATAAGCCGTCGCCCGACCGGCTGGACACCGCGCATTCCTACGTCCTCGGCATCCCGCAGACCACCACCGATCGCCTGCTGGCCGAGCGCGCGATCGAGCTCGGCGCCGAAATCCGGCGCGGTTGCGAGCTGGTCGGGCTGAGCCAGGACGACCACGGGGTGACCGCTGAGCTGGCCGACGGCACGCGACTGCGCTCGCGCTATCTCGTCGGCTGCGACGGCGGCCGCAGCGCGGTGCGCAAGCTGCTCGGCGTCGGCTTCCCCGGCGAGCCCTCCAGGGTCGAGACGCTGCTGGGCGAGATGGAAGTGGCCGTGCCACCGGAGACGCTGGCCGCCGTGGTGGGCGAAGTCCGCAAGACCCAGAAACGCTTCGGCGCAACGCCCTTCGGGGAAGGGGTGTACCGCGTCGTCGTGCCCGCCGATGGGGTGGCCGAGGACCGCTCGGTCCCGCCGACCCTCGAGGAGTTCAAGCACCAGCTGCGGGCGATCGCAGGCACCGACTTCGGCGTGCACTCGCCGCGCTGGCTGTCCCGCTTCGGCGACGCCACCCGGCAGGCCGAGCGTTACCGGGTCGGCCGGGTGCTGCTGGCCGGCGACGCGGCGCACATCCACCCGCCGACCGGCGGGCAGGGGCTCAACCTCGGCGTCCAGGACGCCTTCAACCTCGGCTGGAAACTGGCCGCCGAGGTCAACGGCTGGGCACCGGAGCGGCTACTGGACAGCTACCACACCGAACGGCACCCGGTGGCCGCCGACGTGCTGGACAACACCCGTGCGCAGATGCAGCTGATGTCCCTCGAGCCGGGCGCCCGGGCAGTGCGCCGACTGCTGTCGAATCTGATGGACTTCGAGGAGGTGAACCGGTACCTGATCGAGAAGATCACCGCGATCGGGGTCCGCTACGACTTCGGCGAGGGACATGACCTGCTCGGCCGGCGGATGCGGGACGTGGGGTTGCAGCGGGGGCGCCTCTACGAGCTGATGCATTGCGGCCGTGGGCTGTTGCTCGACCAGACCGGCCTGCTTTCGGTGGCGGGCTGGGCGGATCGGGTCGACCGCGTCGTTGACGTCAGCGAGGAACTGGACGTGCCCGCGGTACTGCTGCGGCCGGACGGCCACGTGGCATGGGTCGGTGACGATCAGCAGGATCTGCTCGAGCAACTGCCTCGGTGGTTCGGCGCCGCATCGGCTGAGTTCCCGATCGGACCCGGCCGGCGCCGCACCCAGACAACGGCCTAGCCCCTCCAGATCTCCTGGGCAGGATCGTATTTCGGCCCTTACCAGCTACGCTTCAGCACTCGCTCCGGGGCTCACGGCACGGATCGCGTCGCCGAGCAATGTCACGTTCGACCCGGCCACGCCTCGGTGGGGTGGCTCACCGGGGTGCGCAAGGTGCGCTTCCCGTGCGGCATTGCGCGGGCGGTCATCGGTTCGACCCTCGCACTACGTGGTCGACCGCCCGCTAACTCTGATCGAGCATGGTGATGTACGTATCGAGCTGAGCCGCGCCGGCGAGAAGGTTGCGGCTGCGTGCGGTCAGCCGGTTCTGCCAGGAGTCGAGGAAGGCGCTCAACGCATCCGCCCCGCCTGCCTCGCGCAGCGACTCGATGAACTGCGCGACTTGGGACAGCAGGTAGCCGCCCCGGCGCAGTTGCCGTGCGATCTCGGCGTCGCGTACACAGTCCGGCCCGTATTGGCGGTAGCCCGTTGACCGGTCGCGTTCGGGGTGCAGGATGCCCTCGGTCTCCCAGGTGCGCAGTGTCGCCGGATGCACGCCGAGCCGGCGCGCGAGTTCACCCACGGTCAGCGGTCGACCGTGGACAGGGGTCGGTGTCGTGGTGGACAGGCTGCCCAGCGCCGTGGCGACCTCGGTGCGTGTTTCGCGTTCGGTGAGCAGCGCGACGTGTGCCGCATCGATGAGCCGGTAGGCCGACTCGGTGTCGCCGCGGTTGGTCGCGCGCATGATCTCCATTGCCTGCTGGTGCCCGTGGCCGCCGCGCAACGCTAGGAAAGCGCGTAGCGCCTGCGCGTGCAGGAGCGTGTAGCGCCGATAACCGGTCTCGCTGCGCTCGGTCGGCGGGAAGATGCCCGCGTCGTCGTAGTTGCGGATCGCCTGTGCGGACAACCCGTGTTCCCGGGCGAGGTCGATGGGCCGCAGCTTGGACCTCCGATTGAGGATTTTGTCTCTGGATTCCAGGTATCAGTGGAAAAAGCTTCACGCGACTCTTCAACGATACTGTTGAGGGTAGCGCACTCTGGAAGGGGCCTTCATGTCCACTGCCGCATCACTACACCGAATCGGCCGCGAACTCGACGACCCGGCAAGCCTGGGCGATGCACTCGACGAACTGCTCGCCGCGCGGAGCGAGCCGCCGACCCTGCTCGCCCTAGGCGAGCCGACACACGGGATCGAGGCGTTCCCGTTGCTGCGCAACGAAGTCCTCGCCCACCTCGTCGAACGGGGGTACCGATCGATCGTGCTGGAGACCGATGCCTTCGCCGCGTCCGTTGTCGACGACTACGTGACCGGGGCACCGGCGGAGATCGACACAGTGCTCGCGACCGGGTTCAGCCACGGGTTCGGCGCCGTGCCGGGCAACCGCGAACTCGTCGAATGGCTCCGCGCGCACAATGCAGGCCGCGCGCCGCAGGATCGGGTTCGCTTCCACGGTTTCGACGCGCCGGTGGAGTTCTCCGGTGCGCCGAGCCCGCGACGCGCACTGTCTTCGGTCAGCGACTACCTGCCCGTGGCGCTGCGACCCGAATCAGTCCGCGACCTCGATGCGCTGCTCGGCGAGGACGCGGACTGGACGAATCAGGCGGCCATGTTCGACCCGGCAGCGTCCGTCGGCGACTCCGAGCGCGCTCGCGCCCTGCGTATCGTCGCCGACGATCTCGCCAGCGCGCTGCGCCGCGCGGCACC
>NZ_BDBA01000326.1 GCF_001612745.1 Nocardia amamiensis NBRC 102102
CCAAAATGGAAAGGGGCAAACACAGCGAAGGGCGTAGGCGCGAGTTTTGATGCCGACATGGTGGGTTCGATGGCTCGTGCTGGGGATCATGCTGGCGGTCACGCTGCCTGCGGGACCGGTGAACGCCGATTCGGTCGATGACATCGCCGGTGGGTTGGAGCGGTTCTATCACCAGCAGTTGGACTGGCAGCCGTGCGGTGACACGGTTCTCGATAGTGCTGGAGCGCAGTGTGCGGGTGTTGTCGTTCCGCTCGACTACAGCCGTCCGGACTACCGGACGCTGACTGTGACGATTTCGCGGATCCCGGCTATGGATCCGCCCCATCGGCGGGGCATCATGCTGTCCAATCCGGGTGGCCCCGGCGGTCCGGGTCTACGCATGATGGCCGGTGCGGGGCAGGTGTTCACACCGGACGTGCGTGCCCGCTACGACTTGATCGGCATGGACCCGCGTGGAATCGGCCGATCCGACCGGGTGAGCTGTGCGTTGCCGCTGCCCACCATGTTGTTCTCGGCTGGTTTCGACGTCTTCGGCTACGCGCGGGATGCCACCCTGGCCGCCGCCCTGGCGGCCTCCTGTCTGGCATCTGATCCCGAAAAGGCGCGATACATCACTACTCGCAACACGGCCCGGGACATGGATGTCATTCGCGGTGTGTTCGGTGAACGCACGCTCAACTATTACGGCGGCTCCTACGGTACGTATCTGGGAGCGGTGTACACGCAGATGTTCCCCCAGCACAGTGACCGGATCGTGCTCGACAGCGCGATCGATCCCGACCGCGCCTGGCTCGGCATGTTCCAGGACATGGGCCCAGCCAACGAGGCCGGACTCGACGACTGGGCGACCTGGGCCGCCCGCCACAACAGCGACTACCACTTCGGCAGCAGCGGACCACAGGTTCGGGCCTTTGTCGAGGACATGATCCACCGCGCCGCCGGGCATCCGCTCTTCGCCAACGGCTATCTCATCGATGAACACACCGTGCCGATGATGCTGCTGGCGCTACTGTCGAACCCGAAACTGAACACCGACCTCGCCGAAGTCGTCCGCATCATCGCCGACGCAGTGTCGGGACTGCCCATCGACATGGAACAACTGAAGACGAAGATCAGTGGCGCCGTTCCATTGGAGACCGCGGGGATGGCCGCGGTCCTGTGCGGGGACAAGGCCGCACCCCACGATCCGGGGTGGTACTACCGCAACATCGAACGTGCCCGGGCGACCCAGCCGGTGTTCGGCGCCTTCGCCAACAACATCACCGCCTGCGCCTACTGGCCCGACCCGCTCGAGTCCCCCACTCAAGTGCACAACTCCACACCAGCGCTGATACTGCAGGCAACCCGCGACACCCGCACCGCCTACCCGCAAGGCCTTGCGATGCACCAGGCCCTGCCAGCCTCACGACTGGTCACCTTGGCAGACACCCGCATCCACGGCACCTTCCGCCCCGGCCTGAGCCCCTGCCTGAACGACATCGTCAACACCTACTTCCGCGACGGCACCCTCCCCGCCACCGACCTCACCTGCCAACCCAACCCCAGCTACTTCCCCCAATAGCCACAAGTCCGTGTCGGCATACCTCGGATACCTGTCATGGAGAACCGGGGAATGTGGGCGGCCGCCAGCTCCGACAGATGTCCGAGCCGTTTCCCATCGACGGGATGTCACATCGGCTATGTCGGCTGACGGCTGCGGCTATCGTCCTTGGACGCTCTGAACACAGCCCGAGTATTTCGGCACGGCGTCTGTCTTAAACCGTGCTGTCCAATTTCGCGGGTGCACCCGGATCGACCAGGCAGGGATGACGACGATGAATCAGCCCGACCCGCAGACGCGCTGGCTGGTCTTGACCGCGCCAGGGTGGGAACCCAGTGGGGCGGCGCAGCAACCACCGTTGGAAGCGATCGTAGGCGGCTGGCGGATCGGCGACGACGGTCGTTCGGGGCCGTTCGAGCCGAACCTCGCCTACTCGCCCGCTGACGAGTCGATGCCCTCCGATCCGCTCGATGCGATCCTGCGGCAGGTGGCCGCCGATGCTTCGCCATCCGGAGACCAGCGGCAGCTGATCAGCGATTTCATCGCTACCTTGCGGCGATCGATCGTCGATATCGGATGCGATGTTGCCGGCTGGCCGGTGATCGGTACGACAGAAGGCGTGCCGTGCGTGCTGATCGCCACCGCCGCGGTGCATCGACAGGGCGTCGACGCGGACCGATGGCACCCGGTGGTGGGTGACAAGCTGGCCGACGTCGTTCCCGCCGGAGTGGACATCCTCATCAACCCCGACAGTCATGCGTCGTGTCGTCTGACGGTCGATGCGCTGCGGCAGACCCCACCCCGAGCGTGAGGTGACGCCGTGTTCGCCGCCAAGTGGAAATCACTGCTCGTCGATCCGCTGAGCAGACTCTTCGGCAAGGAGTCCCACGGCTTGGCGGAGAAGTTCGTCGGGACCGCGGGAACGCTGCGCGAGGCGGGCGAGAGATTCACCGCTACCGATGAGTTCAGCGCGAATGGCTTTCATCGTCTCAAGGCCCTTCGCGTCGACGACTTCGTACCCGGCCGTGAAGTGACATTGCGGCCTTCTCAGGTGGTCAGCGAACGGTGGCGTGCGGAGCAAAGATTCAAGAAACCTGTACTGGTCATAAGATTATCCTGTCGGCGACGCGGCCCACATGGAGCAATGGGCAAAGGGGAAGTACATACACGACGGCGAAGACCACGGATACAGCGTCGTCAGACCCGACGATGTCCGATTCGTGGAAGCCACCCGTGACGGTTGGGAACTGGATACCGCGCCGTGGGTTCGCCGATGGCCGCCCGAGAAAAACACCTTCGTCCGCAGCCGGTCGTTGACCGAGCCGATCACGCAGACGACCGACGGCACACCCGGACGTCAACGGCTGCTCACAGTCAAAACCGGATGGCGGAAAACCGAGACTGTCGCCGTGGACGACGAAACGCTGCTGAAAGTACAGGCAGCGAACAACCAACTGGCCCAGGCCGCTCAGAAAAACGCCGGCCCGGTGGTGTTGCTGCCCGACAAGAGTTTCCCAAACTCCGCCGACGAGCATATCGAGAATCTACGAACAAGCATCGGCAGTCCTGAGATGTATGTACCCACCGGCGACGTGTCCACGACGATCGGTGAACCAACGAACGTACTGTCCGGACTGAAAGAACAGGTCGTGCCGGGCCAGACCGGGATAGAAGTGCACAAAGTCGACGACAGCCCCGCATGGCAACGCCTGGGAGCAAAACCAGGAACCCCGGAATGGTGGGCAGAGCCCTGAAGACGATACCGGGCATCCACCTGCGATCACCATCGCGGGCCAAAAGCGCCGACGGATCCGCACGACATCAGCACCGACTCGCCGCGCAGAACCACCGCAGTGCAGAGCACTTCGAAAATCAGTGCAGACGACTCCGAACATCGACAGCGGAAGCCCAGGTCGGCCGAGCCGGGCATGTGTGTGATCTTTGGCGCTATTTGGTCGTGAATCTTCGATGGTAGATGGCCTGGTGTGGGCGGCTGCGTTCTGCGAAGGGCGAGCGCTCAAACTGGGTATCTCGGCTTATCACCCGTTCAGAGGATTTTCATTGCCCACCAGGATGATCCCCGCATCACCTGCTCGCCGAGCTGGTGGTCGTCCCCGGCCAGTTCCGCGATCTTTTTCGGGGTGGGGTAGTCGGCGTCGCTGACGGGGTGGTGGAGTTGTGTGGTGAGGTCGTCTAATCGTTGTTGGTCGGATGGAGAGGCGGTGGCCCGGACCTCGTTGATTCGGTCTGTGATGCTGTCAACGGAGTAGGAGTGGAGCACGAGATCGGTGTCGCCGGGATACAGGGGTGTGGTGTCGAAGGCATGGGTACGGGCCCACGTGATACCGCCGTCCTCGGCACCGGCCAACTGATATATCGCGTGGATGCCGGAGCGGCGGTAGTAGTCCTCCAGTGACCCGCGTGAGTGCTCCGCCGAATCCTTGCCTGCGGGCATCTTCATCGAGGTAGATGTTCTTGTTGTGTACGACAGGTCGGTCTTGTTCATCGCGGTAGAAGTCCCTGAGGAGGTAGCCCACGTCAATTCCTCGGGCATCGTCGAACACCGTTGCCGACATCGTGATCGTGGTGCGGTTCTCGGTGGAACGGTGAGGAAACCAATACCTTTCGGCCATACCGGGCGGTCCCGGGAACTCGTAGTTCGCCCACACCTCGCCCAACCGGAACGGACCGTACCGTCCTTCCAACCCGCTCAGCTGCGCTGTCAGCGCATCATTGTTCGCGTCCTCTGGCCGCACCCGCAACAGTTCGTTGATCGGCGGGACGCTTGACAGGTCCGGGTCGTTGCGCGTGCCCCGCGTAGCCGCCTCCGGTATCGGGAGCTCAGCGTCACCAGTGGAGACCTGGTGCCTACCGTGTTCGTCGGCGTCCTGATACCTGCGCGCCGCCGCCGTCACGTCGCCCGCGACGCCGTCCAAACCGTCGCGCAGATGACCACCGGCTCGCCGACTGAGCAGCTCGGCCACGTCGTCCCGAAGCCGCCGCAACAGCTCATCGGAAAAGCCCTTCATCACCAGCCGCCCCGCTCAGCACACAGCCGGAGCCGGAGCCGGAGCCGGAGCGAGGATGTCACGGCGCACCAGGAGAGGCTGCGGCACGGAGGTAGCTGTAGACGGTTTCGCGGCTGACGCCGAACTCCCTGGCCAGCCCAGCCTTCGGCTCCCCTGAATCAGCGCGGGCCCGCAACTGGTCGGCTTGCTCGCTGGTGAGGACAGGTTTACGGCCTTTGTAGGCGCCGCGAACCTTCGCTGCGGCGATGCCCTCGCGCTGACGCTCGACAATGAGGGCGCGTTCGAACTCGGCGAAAGCCCCCATCACCGACAGCAGTAGATTCGCCATCGGTGAGTCCTCGCCGGTGAATGTCAGGTTTTCCTTCACGAACTCCACCCGCACGCCCTTGCCGGTCAGGATGCGCACCAGCCGCCGCAGGTCGTCGAGGTTGCGGGCGAGGCGGTCCATGGAGTGCACGATCACGGTGTCGCCGTCGCGGACGAACCCGATCAGCTCGTCCAGCTGAGGGCGTGCGGTGTCCTTACCGGAGGCTTTGTCGGTGAAGATGCGTTCGACCTCGATCCCGTCGAGCTGCCGGACGGTGTTCTGGTCGATCGCACTCACCCTGATATAGCCAACACGCATGCCTTGACTCTTTTCGAACCAGCGAAATGTCAGGATGGACTCTAAGGATCCAGCACTAATATGTCAAGAAATTCGAATTAAGACTCTAACCTGACGTTAGTCGCTCTGGTGATGGATGATATCGTCGCAGGGCTTGGCGGGGCTGGTGCGCAGGCCTCGTGCAGGCAAGGGGCAGCGGCGATTCGCTGAGGAGATGGTGTTGCTGATCGAGGGTCTGGCTCTGCGCCGACCGACGCCGAGCGCCGCGGTGATCCATCGGCAGATTCCGACATTGCGGGCGAGCAAGGCTGGCCCGTGCCTTCCTACAGCACGGTCTACGACATCGTGGCGGCGATCGATCCGGCGTGATCGAGCCCTTCCGCGTCGGATACGTGCGCTGCTCCACCGACGAACAAGACGTCGAGATCCAAACCGACCAGCTGATCGCCCTCACAGTGCCACGCGAGCGGATCTTCATCGACAAGGGATTCTCCGGCACCACCCGCCGCAACCGCACCGGCCTGGACAACGCGCTCACCGCAGTCACCTCCGCCGTCGCGGCGGTCACGGACCGGCAGGTGGTGCTGACCACGACGAAGTTCGACCGGTTCGCGCGGAACATGGCCGAGGCCGGCGAGATCCTGACCAGCCTCCGCGAGCGCGACGTGTTGTTCGGGCTCGGCAGCCAGATCTACGACTGGGCCGACCCGTTCGGCAAGCTGTTCCTGCAAACCCTCGCCATGGTCGCCGAATTCGAAGCCAACCCTGAACCACCTGCGCACCCGCGAGGGCATGGCCAAGGCCCGCGCAAAAGGCCGACTCAAAGGCAAACAGCCGAAACTGCCTCTGGCAGCACGGAAAACGATCCACCGCCGCTACCACGACCCCGACGACAACGCGAGCCTGGCCGACCTCGCCCAGGAATACAGCGTCGGCCGCTCCACCATCCACCGCATCATCAGCGGCGCCGCACCCCGGGCGTAGCGCTCATGTACCTGGTGACACGTTTCTTACGGTCAC
>NZ_BDBA01000327.1 GCF_001612745.1 Nocardia amamiensis NBRC 102102
GAGGTTCCCCCAAGGCCGGGTAGTTAGTGTTTTCGCTGGTGGCGCAAGCGGTTTGAGGATTTCGGGCATAGGGCAACGGAGCTCGTTGGTTCAGGTAGTCGACCAAGACAGCCTGTTGCCGAGGAGCTCCGTTGCCGTTTCATTCTCCCCTGCCTCCCGCGTTGGCGGCGATCACCCGGTCGGTGACCGTGGCCGCGGGCCGGTTCGCTGCCGGTCATCTGGGCGAGTTGACCGTGGTGGTGCCCTTCGAGCTCGTCGACGCGGTCCTCGAGGAGACCCGGTCGGTGCAGCGCCGGTTGCGTGATCTGCCGTCTCGGGTCGGGGTCTATTTCCTCCTGGCGATGTGCTTGTTCCCCGAGGTGGGTTATCGGGCGGTCTGGGACAAACTCACGGCCTCGCTGACCGGGATACCCTTGCCCGCCCCGACCGCGAAAGCGTTGCGGGACTTGCGCCGTCGGGTGGGGGTCGCGCCGATGCGGATGTTGTTCGATGTGCTGGCCGGGCCGTTGGCTCAGCCGTCGACTCCGGGGGTTCGGTTCGGGCGGTATCGGATGGTGTCCTTTGATGGCTGCACCTCCCAGAAAGTGCCCGCCACCGCTCGGAACCGGGCCTGGCTGCGTGCCACCGCCCATTATGCCTACCCGATGCTGGAATTGATGACGCTGGTGGAGACCGGAACCCGCGCGGTGATCGGGGCAGTGTTCGGACCCACCGAGCTGGGCGAGACCGGCTACGCCTGCAAGCTGCTGCATCTACTGCGCCCGAACATGCTGGTGTTGTGGGACAGGGGCTTCGACAGCAACGACTTCCTCGTCAAAGTCTGCGCGACCGGTGCCCAAGTATTGGGTCGGTCGCGCAGCAACCGGCGCATCCCGTCCTGACCCGCCTGGGCGACGGCTCGTATCTGGCGGTCATCGCCGGGATCCCGGTGCGGATCATCGACGCCCAGATCACCGTGACCTGTATCGACGGCACCGTGTTCACCGCCGGCTACCGCCTCGTCACGACCCTGACCGACGCCCGCCGCTACCCGGCAGCGACGCTAGTGGCCCTCTACCACCAGCGGTGGGAACACGAATCTGCCTACTACGCGCTGCGCCACACGATCATGTCCGGACGAATTCTGCGCTCGGGCGACCCCGTCGGCGTCGAACAGGAAATGTGGGCCCTGCTGGGCCTGTACCAAGCGCTGCGCATCGTGATGGTCGACGCCGCCGAATCCCGTCCAGGTACCGACCCGGACCGTTGCAGCTTCGCCATCGCTTTCCACACCGCCCGTGACCAGGTCGTCACCGCGGACGGGGTCGTCCCCACCGGGACCGGAAGCGGCCTTCTCGGGCGGATCGGCGTCCGTATCTTGGGGCACCTGCTACCACGACGCCGGCAACGGGTCAGCACCCGCAAGGTCAAATCACCGATGTCGCGCTACAACGAGCGCCTCGACGACGGACGCCCCGACACCAGCCGCACCGTCACCAATCTCGACCTCGCCATCGTAGTGCCCGACACCGAACAACTCCCGCTTCCGACCACTTCCCGCCACGACAGCCGCACCGCCCCCGACCAGCGCCGACGCCACCGGATCCTGACCCTGCTCGACACCGACCCCACCCGCTTGTGGCGAGCCCGTGACATCGCCGCCCACTTCGGCGACATCACCCTCAACACCATGTACAGACAGTTGACCCGGTGGGCCGACGACGGCCTCATCCACAAACTCGGCCCGGGCCTCTACAGCGCCACCGCCTGGTCACCCGAAACCCTTGCATGACAAGCGAAAACACTAACTACCCGGCCTTGGGGGAACCTCAGAGACCCATGCGCGGTCGATATCGGCGATTTAGTCGTCGACCCAGACGAAGGGGCGGCCTGCGGCGGCCGCAACGAGGGCCGCTGTCTTCCAGTGCAGGGTATCGATCGGGTCTTGTTCTGGTGCGTCGGGAAGGTCGGCGACCGGCAACGTTGGGAGCCCGAGCAGCGGGGCGATGACCTCGTTGGCGTCGTGCATCTATGCGGTAGCCCAGACCAGGTCGCAGGGCAGGGCAAGCAGCCGCGGGCCGGGCGTGGTGTCGAGATAGGGCAGTCGGGGGTTGCGGTTGCTCTGCCATTCGTCCCAGTCCACGAGTGCCGCTTCGAGCCTCGTTCCTCCGTTGGGTAGCAAGGCGCCGTCGACGTCCAGGAACAACAGTGCGCGGTCGGTGTGATCGGTCACGGCGGCAAGCTCTCAGGTTTGTCAGCTCGTCCTCATGAGCGAGTTTGCGGCTCGCAGCTGACTTCGTTTGGTGCTTTGTCGGGGCGGAGCCCCTGCCAGGAGGGTGTCGGACTTGGCCGTCACTGGTCCCCTCGGCGAACGACACTTCACCCACGGCCTGGGGTTCGAGCTGGATCGACTCGATCCCGATTCCGCGCAGCCGTTGCAAACTGGCCTACATCGGCAATGTCGGCACCGGATACACCCCGGCAGGGCTCATGAATCTGGTGCCTGGTCAAGCAATCCGTCTCTTTCGTGCCCCGCGGAGTCCTGGCGTTCCGCGGCGGACAGTGCGTGCGCGCGTCGGGCGACGAAGACGTATTCTCTGCTGTCCTCGGTGAACGGTTCGCCAGCGAACCCGCCGTGTAGTGCCTCCAGTTCGAGGCCTGCTACGTCGAGAAGTCCGAGCCACTCGTTCTTCGTCGCCCACCACAATGAGCTGACCGCCCCGTCGTCACAGACCAAGTCGACTTTGTCGCCGACGGCGTATCGGATGGTGTGTGGAACCGGTCGGAGTTGACGAGTGCCGTCCAGGCGTGCGGCGGTGTGGTGATCGAAGGCGAACGCGTTCCACGCGAACCGACCGCCCGGCCGCAGCGAGGCGGCCACACGCTCGAAGACGCGGCGGCGGTCGGGCCAGGTGCTCAGGTGCAGCATCGCGCGGAAGGGGCAGTAGATCAGTGCAGCGGGCTGATTGAGGTGCAGGTCGCGTATGTCGGCCTCGATCAGGTCCAGCCGCACACCCGCCTCGGCCGCACGGATCGTGGCCTGTTCGAGCATTCGGGCAGAGGTGTCGATGCCGATTACGGGTTGCCCGGTGGCTTGGGCGACCGGGATCGCCACGCGTCCGTTGCCGATTGCGAGTTCGACCAGTGGCCCCTCAGCCTGCCTGGCGAGCTCAACATAGAAAGTGACATCCGCTGTCATGTCCGCCGACCATTCGTCATAGTGATTTGCGAACGCCTCGTCCCAGCTCATGTAACCAAGGCTGGTGGCCCGAACCGGAGAAAGCCAATTGTTTTCGCATACCAGCTCGGGCGTCAGCAACATTGGCTCATAGCCGGATGCCGCGTGCTCAACACGTACGCGCGCATCGTTCGAGGACAGAGCAACAGCACGCGTTCGCTGACCGAGTTCGTCGGAATAATCTGTTGCCGTCATCGGCCCGCGCCGCAGAGGATCGGCGCATGATTGTGCGCCGACTGGACCACGATGAATGGGCTGTCGCCCGGACCGTGCGGCTCGACGCGCTCAGGGAGTCTGTGCCGGGTACGTTCGGTTCCACCTTCGAGGTGGCCTCCGGGTGGACTGATCGGCAGTGGCGCCAATGGATGCACGGCAGAACCATGTTCGTCGCCGAAGCCACAGACACGACAGCGGTCGGCTCGGTCGCCGGCATGATCGAAGACAGCGTGCCGGTCGTCGTGTCCATGTGGGTGGCACCCGCCCATCGGGGAACCGGGCTGTCGGACCGGCTGCTGGCCGCGGTAATCGAGTGGGCTGTCACCGGTCGCCACCGTGAGATTCGGTTGTGGGTGCTGGAAGCCAATCACCTTGCCCAGGCCTTCTATCGCAGAAACGGATTCACGAACACGGGTCGTCGGAAACGCTGCATCGACTGGCCTGAGCGGTTGGAGATCGAGATGTCACGCGTGCTGGCCTCCCGCCCTGCACAACCGGCGGACAGACTCGTGACGGGAGTGCCGACTGGAGATCCGGTGCGACAGATCGTCGATGCCGAGTTGCATCTGCTGGACCCGGCGGTGCGGGCATCCCCGCAGGCGTTGGCCGTGTTCCTCGACCCGAGCTTCGTCGAGTTCGGCGCGTCCGGCCGCAGATCTGACCGCGACGCGATCATCGCCGCAGTCGCCACCGAGTCACCCACCACGATCGCTGCCACCGGGATTAGCGGGGAACTGCTGAGCCGCGACCTCGCGCACGTCACCTATGTCGCAGAACGCAACGGTCAACGGTCGCTCCGCAGTTCGCTGTGGCGGCGAACCGCAGAAGGCTGGCGAATGTACTTCCACCAGGGCACACCGATAGCGGCCAACTCTTCTTCGGACGCTACGGCCCGCCTGGACGAGTGATCCTGGCGGGGGCGCAGACGTCGAGCGGATCTCAGGACAATGCACAGCTGAAGCCGACGACAACCGGGTAGGTGCTGTCCGGCGATCGGTTCTCGATGCATGGTTAAGGTTACCGAGGTGTATCCGTGCGTCCCGATGACGTGGTTGGTCTGTCGGTATCCGATCTGGTTTCTCGACAGGCTGCGTTCGGTTACTGAGTATCGGACTCGGCGTTGGTGTGATGTGATGCAGTAGCACGGGGGAGGGGTGTGGGTGCCGCTGTGGCAGGGCGAGCCGGTGGAGGTCGGGCGTTGTGGATTCTGTGATCGCTGCTGCGGTCACGCCGTTTCAGGTTTCGGGTGCGGTGGACTTCGCGGCATTTACGGACTATCTGGAGTTGCTCGCTGGTGCGGGTGTGGGCACGATTTTGGTGAACGGGACGAGCGGGGAGTTCGCCAGCCTCACCGCTGGTGAGCGGCGGTCGGTTGTCGAGCACTGTCGTAATGGTTGGGCGGGAACGTTGATTGCGCATGTCGGTGCGACGGCGGTGGCTGATGTTCGTGCGGCGGCTCGTCATGCCCAGGAGTTTGCCGATGGGTTGGCGGTGATCGCCCCGGATTTCTTCGCCGATGCGCCCGAGTCAGGGGTCGAGCAGTTCTTCGGGCAGGCGATGGCCGATGTCGAAGTGCCGTGGCTGGTGTACAACTTCCCGCGTCATACCGGCAACCCGGTCAGCCCTGCCGTGGTGGCGCGGTTGGCGGGGGAGTACCCACTGTTGATGGGGGTCAAGGACTCCGGCAAGGATCTCGCAATCGCCCAGGTCTACAAGAGCGGATGTCCGCGGCTGTCGGTGTTCGTGGGCGACGACCGTGCTCCGGCGCGGCTGGGTGAACTTGGACTGGACGGGGTCGTCACCGGCGCCGGCGGCCCGGTCGCCGAGCTGCCGGTCGCGATCACCACAGCCTCCGCGGCCGGTGATGAAAAATCCGCGAGCCGCTGGCAGCATGTCTTCGACACCTACAGCGATACCCGCAAGGCGATGGGGTTGTCGGACATCGCGTTTGCCAAGGCCGCGACCGCGGCGCGGCTACCGGGGTTCCCGCTGGCGGTGCGTGCGCCGCTGATCGCCGCGGATGCGCAGCAGCGCCTCGGCATCGGCCGGTTGTTGCACGATGAGGCCAGGCCGGCTACCTGCGCGGCTGGCTGGAGTCTCGCGACGTGTTCTACGTGATGGCCACACGCTGCGACCAGCAGGTGAGAACCCGCGCGGACCGCACCGCCCACGCCGATGAACTGATCGCCGAACTACCCGCCACCTCATGGCAGCGGTTGTCGGTCGGCGCAGGAGCACACGGCCCGCGCGAATACGACTGGGCACGCCGCCAGATCGACGGCACCTGGGCCCGAGGTCGCGGGCACTGGCTGCTGGCGCGGCGCAGCATCAGCAACCCCACCGAGATCGCCTACTACCTCTGCTACGGGCCACACTCGGCCCGGCTGATCGACCTGGCCTGGACCGCCGGATCCCGCTGGCACATCGAAGAAGCGTTGTGCGCCACGAGGCGCTCCGTCG
>NZ_BDBA01000328.1 GCF_001612745.1 Nocardia amamiensis NBRC 102102
CGAGCGCCGCCGCCAGCCGCTGGCGGTCCGGTGCCGCGCCGGCCGGTGCGTCGAACAACCGGTCCAGCTCGCGCCGCACCATCCGCGGATCGACTACCGGGTGATGCGCGGACCGCTCGGTGAGCACCCGCCGGATCGTCTGCTCCTGCTGGTAGTACCGAGCCAGGTACAGCAGCGGGCCGGAGTCGCCCGGCCCGCGAGACTCGACCAGCCGCAGTGGCCGCAACGGTCCCGCCGGGCCGCCGCACACCAGCGGGCTGACCCGGAGCGCGGCCACCACCGCCGCGATGTCCGGCCACGGCAGCGTCGCCGGATCGATACCGGCGTCCCAGGTTTCGTCGGCGTCGACGCCGATCTCCCGCATCCGGTGCAGTTCCAGGCACACCGAGCCGGAGCGCACCGCGCGCACCGCCAGTGCCGCGGCGAACAGCACCTCCTCCGACGATTCCCGGCCCAGCCTGCCCAGCCGCAGCGCCACGTGCACGTCGGCGGCCGAGAGCACACCCGCCTCGTTGAAGGTGCGCAACAAGCCGGTTCCCCGCTGCGCCACCTGAATCGAGGTCATCGCCCGGCCTCCCCGGCCAGCAGCGCCGACAGTGCGACGATCAGATCGGCGGGCGGATGCCAGTCGAAGACGCCACAACCGGACGGCGTCTGCGGTCCGATCATGCCGCGCACGAACAGGTAGCGAACGCCGCCGAGATGACGCGCCGGATCGTAGCCCGGCAGCCGCCAGCGCAGATATCTATGCAGCGCAACGGAATACAGCAGCGCCTGCAGTGGATAGTGGGAGCGCAGCATCTCGGCGGCCATCCGGTCGCGCGTGTAGTGCGCGACGGTGAGATCGCCGGTACCCAGCCGGTTGGTCTTGTAGTCCACGATGACGAACCGCGGCGCCGCGTCATCCGGGACGCGCAGCACCGCATCGATACTGCCGGTCAGGTAGCCACGCAGCGGTACGTCTTCCAGCGCCGCCACCAGGTTCGCGTACTCATACAGGTCGTCGTCGGCCGGGAGGTGGGCGCGCAGCAGGTCCGCGATCCGCCGCAGCGTCGGCGCGGTGGCGCCGGTTCGGTCGCCACCCGCCAGCGGCAGTTCGAACTCGAGTTCGGCGAGGCGGTCGCGGCGGGCGACATCGGCCAGGCAGCCGCGCCCGAGCGGTGTCCGCAGCACCGCGAGCAAGGCTGTGGCGAGCTGTTCGGGGTCCGCCGCGGCCATCAGTTCCGCCACCGCCTCGCGGCACCGCTCGCCTACCTCGGTCGCCAGGTCGGTGCGCTCGGTGTCGATCCGTTCCAGCACGGCGTGCACGAGCGTGCCGAATTCCGCGCCGTAGGGCAGCGCGTTCATCAGCGAGACGGCGCCGGTGGGCTCCGGCTCGGACGCGCCGATCGACGGTGCGCTCGCGGGCTCGTCGCCGGGACCCCTGAGGTCCTCCGGTTCGCTGCCGGTGTCCAGACCGGCGGGTCCGTGCGCCGACGCGGTGAGCGCCGAGTACGAGGTGCGCCGCCACTGCTGATCCAGGACGCGGTCGAACCGCGCGGCCGCCAGCTCGCCGAGCACGGGTTCGGTACGCACCCGGCGGATCGCGACGTCGTCGCTCACCGCCACCGGCGTCACCGAGACAGCCGCTCCCGCGTCCTGTGCCCACGCCGAAAGAGCCGACGCGGCAACGGCATCCGCGGGCACGGTGGCGCGCGTGGCGACCGCCGCGCCGCGGTCGGCCCGCCCGAAGACCATCCGGTGCAGCGGGGACGCCGCGGTGGTGATCGCCGGCGCCCACCAGGCGACGATCTGGCACATCGCCCGCGTGAGCGCGACGTACAACAGCCGCAGCTCCTCTCCCGCTTCCTCGGATTCGCTGCGTGCCTTGCGTTCGGCGTAGCCCGGCGCGTCCGGACCACCCACGTCCAGCACGCGCGCACCCTCGTCGTCGTGGAACAGCAGCGTCGCGGGGTACGGGTTCTTCGCGCTGTCCCAGGCGAACGGCAGGTAGACGACCGGGAATTCCAGTCCCTTGCTGGCGTGCACGGTCGCGATCTGCACGGCGGCGGCGTCCCGATCCAGCCTGCGGCTGCGGTCGGCGACGGCTCCGGAGGCGGGATCGCGCACCCGGTCGGCCAGCCATCGGGTCAGCGCGGTCAGCCCGAGTCCTTCGGTGAGCGCGACCTGATCGAGCAGCTGCGCGATGTGCCGCAGGTCGGTGAGCCGGCGTTCCCCGTTCTCCACGGCCAGCAGCCGCTGCGCCAGGCACGCCTCGGCGGCGATCTTCTCGAAGACGGCCGCGAAGCCCGCGCGAGTGAACAGCCGCGCTGCCTCGCGCAATTGCGCGCTGACCCGCCCGACGAGATCAGCTCCCCCACTGTCGATCTCGGCCGCGGTGACGCCGAGCAGCGGGGTGCACGCGGCCAGCCGAACCCGGTCGCCGCGGTGCGGCTGTTCCAGCGCCCGCAGCACCCACAGCCAGTCGGTCGCGCTGCTGGTCGCGAAGACGCTGGTGCCACCGGCGAGCACGGAGGCGACGCCGACGCGGTCCAGCGCGGCACGCACCACCTCGATCTGCGAACGGGTCCGCACCAGCACCGCGATGTCACCAGGTCCGATCGGCCTGCGCGCCGCGTCACCGATCTCCGGTGCGCCCGAATCCGACACGGCTACCAGGGGTTCCGCTTTCCCGTCGAGCAGCACGCCGGATTCGAGCAGGTGGACGACGTCGGCGGCCAAGTCGTCGGCGACCTTTGCTCGCATGCGGCCAACGGACGGGAACCCGGACTTGTTCAGCGGCCCGGCGCCCGTGCGGGGCAGGCATCGCACGCGCATCGGGGTGATCAGCTCTTCCGGACCGGACAACCGCGACCACGGTCTGGTCGGGGTGACCGGATGCACGCCGATTTCCTTGTGCCCCAGCGTGGCACCACCTTGCAGGTGCTCCAGCGCGGCCAGCAGTCCCGCGTCACTGCGCCAGTTGGTGGTGAGCTCCTTGCGGGTGTCTGCGTGCGCGACCGCGTCCAGGTAGCTGAGCACCTCGGCGCCGCGGAAGGCGTAGATCGCCTGCTTCGGGTCGCCGACCAGGACCAGCGTGGTATTCCCGTGGAACGATCTGCGCAGGATGTCCCATTGCAGTGGGTCGGTGTCCTGGAACTCGTCGACCAGGGCGACGCGGTAGCGCGCCCGGATGCGGCGGCACGCGCGGGGGCCGTGCTCGGGATCGGCGAGCACGTCGTGCAGCAGCACCAGCAGGTCGTCGAAGTCGCGCAGCCCGGCCAGCCGTTTGCGTCGTTCGGTCTCCGCGCGGACGGCGTGCGCGAACGCCACCCGCTCGCTCGCACCGGACTCGTCGGGGACGAGCGCCGCGTGCCGGTCCCGTACCGCCGCCAGCGCGAGCGTGCGGGCCTCCTTGACCGGGAACGGTGGTTCGGCGCGGGCGTACCGGTCGAGGTACAGATCGTCGACGACCGTGGCGACCAGGTCGTCCACGGTCTCCACCAGCCGGGTGCCTGGCTCGTGTTCGCCCGCGAACCCGAGTTCGTCGAGCATGCGCTGACAGAAGCTGTGCGTGGTGGCGATGGTGCCCGCGTCGAAATCCGACAGCGCCGTCAGCAGGCGGCGCTGCCGCAGCCGCACCTCCGCTGCGTCGGCGTCGGCCAGATACCGGACCAGCTCGTCGGCGTGTGCCCGCGCCGCGCCCGGGTCGGCCAATCCGGCGGCGACGGCGACGAACCGATCGCGGGTGCGTTCCCGCAGCTCCTGGGTGGCGGCGCGACTGAACGTCACCAGCAGCAGCTGGGACACCTCGATACCGGCCTCGGCGACGTAGCGTACGGCGAGCCCGACGATGGCATGCGTCTTGCCGGTGCCCGCACTGGCTTCCAGCACGGTCGTTCCGGTCGGCAAGGGCCCGTACGGCTCGAACGCGGCGGCGTCGAACGCGGCCGCGGGGAAGGAGGCTTCCTGGACGGTCACGCGTGCCTCCCTCCTGCGCCGCCGACTGTCACGCGGTCCGCGGACGTCACGAACGCGCGGTGGATCGCGCTGACCGGATCCGATGTACCAGCCGGATACGACTGTCCGAGCTGCCATTCTGCCGTGTACGCGACCGCGCAAGGGCGACCAACACGCGCCAGGACGGTGGCGGATTCCCGCGGCGCCCACGGGATCGCGCGCAATCGGCGACGCCGACCGGCCGCATCGTGACCGGTCACGGCTGCCCCTGGCTTTCCGCGGCAAGCAGCGGAGCCCAGATCCGCCGGGCCAGCGCACCGAAGCGAGTGGTCTCACCCCGCTCTCCCGCGGGCGCGGGCGCCGCCATGAGATCGTCGAGCCGCGGCGCCGCGCCCCAGACGTAGCGCAGGTGGCGGTCGGTGTGATCGCCGAATGGTCCGGGACCGTTGGGGCCGCCGTTGAATTCCCGCTCCGCCGCGGCGATCGCGTCCTCGGCCCCCGCCCCGCGAAAGCGGCGTTCGGCGTAGACCGCGGTGGCGGTGGGTGCGACGGGCAGCGGTTCGGTCAGCCCCGCGTCGCGCAGCGCGACGAGCTCGCGGAGGATCTCTCCGGCGACCGGCGCATCGGGTGCGGTGAGCTCACTACGCCATGCGGGACGGCCGAATTGGCCACGACCGGTGCTCACCGCGTGCCACGACCGGTCCTCGGTGACGGCGAGCGCCAGCAATGAAACCCACGCGCCGACACGGTGTTTCGGGGCGAGCCGGGAGAAAGTGGTGCGGACCAGCGCTTCGCCGCGCACCTCCGGCACGGTGCCGGTGAGCCTGCGTCCGTTGCCCAGATCCACCGCGATATCCACGGCGCGCGGGGCGCCCGCGTAGTCCGCCTGCGCGGCGCGCACCAACCGGTCCACGGTGTGCTCCACCTCGTCGAGGACGGCCGCGCCGAAACCGAAGGGCGGCAGTGTGCCGCGCCGCCATTCCGCCGCCCGCAAGCCCGCCGGATCCGCTCCCGTCAGGCGAGCGGCGAGCAGGCGCTCGCCCAGTTCCCACTTGGCGAGCCCGTCGAGTTCGATGGGCAGCCGGTCGGCGATGTCCTCCTCGTGCTCCGGGACGCGCAGGCCGAGGCGCTGCCACAGGAATGCGCGCACGGGATGCTCGGCGAACGAGATCAAGTCGGCCAGCGCAACATCCGCCTTTTCGGCGGGCGGCAAGGGCGCGGGCAGGAACGCCGGACGCGGCTGCGCGGGCCGACCGGACGCGTGCGCTCCGGCCAGCGCCGCGGTGTCGAAACTGAACGGACGCTCGGCCCGGAAGTTGCGGCGGTCGAAGTCTTGCAGCGGATGCCGCGTGACCACCGCCTCCATCGCCGCGGCGCCGACGTGCGCTCGCAGCGCGTCCAGCAGTTCGGCGACCGGGATGGCGGGCGGGCGGTGCGCTCCGGTCACCGGATCGGCACCGGTGTGCAACACCAGCAGCGCGTCACGGGCCGCGAGGACCGCGTCCAGCAGCAGCTGCCGGTCCTCGCTGCGTGGATCCCGTTCCCCCAGCAGCGGTTGCCTGGCCAGCAGGTCGTCGCCGTCCGCGCCGCTCGCGCGCGGGAACACCTCGTCGTCCAAGCCGAGCAGCACCACCACCCGGTGCGGCACCGACCGCATCGGCACCATCGTGCAGACGGTCAGCTCCCCGGTACGGAAATTGGCCCGGGTCGGCCGCGCGGCCAGCCGCGAA
>NZ_BDBA01000329.1 GCF_001612745.1 Nocardia amamiensis NBRC 102102
CTAAGTCGGAACCTCAATTCGAAACACAGCGCCTCACGGGGCAAACGAAGTCTGTGCCAGATCCAGGAGGGTGCGGCTCCTTTGCAGTGACTGTTGATCAGGCGGCGAGCTGGTGGTCGCCAGGGTGGACACGCTGGTGTTCACGAGCGAGGTGAAATACCCAGTAACTGGGGAAGTCCCCGTTCTGGATCAATGCCCGCAGGAGCAGGACAGCCTCGGCGCCGACCAAACCCCAACGCGCGCCGCCGATGTCGAGCCGGTCACCGATGACGTGACGTACCGCGCCCTCGACGACTCCGGTGGCGATCGGCCAGCCCCGCTCCAGCGCGGTGTCGTAGCGCAGGTAATCGGCATGGCCGCGGAGATAACGGACCGCGTCATCTGCCCCGCGCCGCCCCTGGCCCTCCAATCCTGCTGCTGTGGCTTGGGTTTCGATCGCATCAGCGACAGCGTGAACGCGACCGGCGAGCAGCCCCAGCACCCGAGCTGCGACCCAGTCCTCGGTGGCCGGGTCGTCGACAGCGTGGAAGCATCGGGCCGCGCCCCACAGGTATTCGATGCAATGGATCAGGTCGACGACGATACCGATGTCGATGCCGCGACGGGCGGCTTCGGCCTCGATCAGCTCGATCTGATGCCAGGCGCCGTCGACGAGCACGACCCAGGTCCGGGCTCGGGCGGGGTCACGGGCATGGGCTTGGTCGAACGCGGCCGTGATGACCTGTGCCGGGTCGGCGGTGACCGATCCGGTCAGCCACTTGTTCACCGCGTGCGGGCCGGGTCGCGGGGTGCGGTCACCGCCACGCGGGCCGCCGGGAACAGCGATCACGTCGTGGCCGCGCCTGGGCGCGGGGTCGGCGTCGTAGACCACCGCCAGGGGTGGCCATGCGCTTGCGGTTCGGTTTCTCACCCGAGGCGAGCCTGGTGCGGAACACCGGGGTGGCCGCCGCGCGGGTGGCCTCGCGCAGCGCGTCGGGCCGCATCACTATCCCTTTCGCGTCGACCGACAGCACCAGCAGCGTGCCCGCGCCTGCCGGAGCCGGGACCTGCGCGGTGTAGAAGGCACCGATATCGACCGCCGACTCGGCAACCAGGTGTTCGAGCTGCCGTTTCCCGGCGACCGGTCCGCAACGAGCACCGATCGCGGCCCGGGTGGTGTCGTATGAGGACCGGACCGCTTCCAGCACAGCCTGTTTGCGTACTCCGTGGCTGGCTCGCCCCGCGGGTAGCGACAGGGCAGCGTCCGCGGGATAGAGGTTCGCCTGCCCGGACGCGCGCAGCGCGGCCCGGTGCACCGTCACGGTTCCCACGACCGTGGCCAGCGCCCGGTGGTGTCCGCGTTCGAGACGAGTGCGCCCGCCCGGCCGCTCGCCCCGGTGCAGTCGCTCGGTCAGCTCGCGTTCTTCGCGTATCGCGCGCAGGTCCAGGTGGTCCTGCAGGAGCCGGCGCAGCAGCTCACGACCGGTGTCGGTGAGCAGATCCTCCAGCTCGGTATGGGTCATACCGGTGGCCGGACCCTCCTCCAGCACACCGATCAGTGATTCGAACAAGGCTCTCGACGCCGCAAACGGGTCAGCATCGCGCGGCGTGGCATAGCGTGTCACCACGGGCTCTCTCCGGCAGGATTTTCGGTTGATTCGCACCTTCGAAAATAGCGGAGAGAGCCCGCCAATCCTGCTATACGCACACGCTATTCGCCCACATCGACACCGTCGGCGAGGGTGAACATACCGGGTGTGTCCTCGGTGACCCAGCCGCGGGCTACCAGGCGTTTCAGCTTGGACCGCAACCCCTCGACCTTCGAGGCGTTCGGGTCCAGGCCCAGTGCGGCCGCGACATGCCCGGCGCGCAGCCCGCGCTCGGCGTCGGACAGGACCTCGAGGAGATCCTGATAGTCCTGCGGCAACACCGATCCGGTGATCGTGGCCGACCACGGCGGGATCAGCATCACCCCGACCGGGGAACCCCCGACCGGCGGCGTGTCCACCGGTTTCCCGGCGGCTGTCACGATTGCCGGTTCGATGGATTGCGCTGTGGCGCCGAGGATATCGAGCATCATTTCCCTGGTGATCGCCAGCCGGGAGATCAGCTGTTCGGCGTCGGTGAGTTGTCCGGTCAGCTCAGCGATCTGTTGCCGCAGCTCCTCGGCGCGTTCGCGGGCCACGGTCTCCCGCCGCACCAGCTCATCCAGCCACGACACCATCCCCGCCTCCGCCGGTCGGATCGTCCTTGTCCGACGATAGGCGACCCACTGCTCATCACGACAGTGATCGGCCCGAATCTCCGCAGCTCAGCACGTCCCTGCAAACGAGCTACACCCGATCCAGGATTGGCGTGCCGTTGACACCGATCGACCGCCAGCGGCAGACGCTCGATGAATACCTCGACAGCGGTCGAGCGCGCGCGTACTGCTTGTACGCGAATTGGACGGCCCGCGCGGCGCGCCCGCCATGTTTGATGCAAGTTCGGATCCCGCGGCTGCCGAGCCGAGGCACGCGCGACTGAAGCCAGTCGAGTCCCAAATCGCGAGAGCGACAGTTGAAGCGAAGCGTGCCGTGGATGTGTGCGCGCGAGCGGGCCCATGCCTCGTGCGCGCCGCCGCCGCGCACACTGCGAATGCCGGGCGCGAATGGTGCGCGCGACGCGAGCGGCCAACGAGGCGGACTGCTGAATCCTGCTTTTCTACCAACGCGAGCAGGGCTCATGCATCGAAGGTTGCGCTAGCCCTGTGGGAACCCCCAGAACCGCGCACTGCGAGAGAGACTGGACGACTGAGCAGTCAGTCGGCGATCAAGCCAGCTAGCGCGCCAACGACTTGGCGCATGGTTGGCTCCGTCACGATACCGAGCCGTTCGGTGAACCAGGGGACATATAGCGGGGTGATGCGGTAGACGACTGCGGACAAGCCGGACAACGGGTCGTCGTCGGACAGCTCTACCGCCAAGCCGGGCATGCGGGGCGCGGCTTCGATCGGCACCGCCAGCACGGTCGGCAGCACCGAGTTGATTCCGGTGCGCTGCACCACCAGCACCCGATCACCGCTGAGCGCCGAGGGCTTCTCACGGCCGGCGATCGTCGGTAGATAGCGCCACAGCTCCCCGCGGGCGGGCGAGGCGGCGGTCACCACGTGGCGCCGCTGGCGCGGATGGCGTCGTTCATCGCCGCGCGCTCAGCCTCGGCCTCGGCGAAATACTCCACGGTGGCGCGGCCATGGCTGTGTTCGTAGTTGGCAGCGATGCGGGCCGAGTTGCGCATCACTTTGTCTCGCAGCGCGGACTCCGCCCATGCGGACAAGGTCATCCCATCGGCGGCAGCGGCCTGCTTGGCCTGCTCCAGGACAGCAGAGTCCAAGCTCAGGGAGGTATTAGACTTCATAACAGGAATCGTAACAGTACTGGCGGTAGGTAGGCTGCTCACGCCTGAGACTCGCAGCGATAGTTGGCCACCCTCGGTCAGCCGAAGGTACTGGCAGCAGTGATTTTGCTCATCGGTGCTTGGCCAGGATGGGCAGGGATGGTTGGCCACTCGGAGCGGTAAACGGCTCTTTCATCACTTGGGCGTATTGGCCGGAATCCTCGTTGGCGTCGATTCACGAGGCGGCGCCGACGGCGATCGGATCATGCAGTTTGCGCAGTCAGCGCAGCGCTTCGAGGCGTCGGACCGGTTCATTACCGTTGCCACGAAGCTAAAACAGAGACTAAGCCTGCAACCCGTTCTGGTGCCGGGTTGGCCTTGATCATCGAGCTGAAACGCTGGGCTTGAGCGGTTGTCGGGAGGAATCCGACCAGCAGGGCTGGGAGGAGGAGGCGCCGGGCCAATAGTTCCTGGGCAGAAGTTATCTGCGGTCGGCGCACCACCGAAACGTTGACGCGAACGGCGTGCTCGTTCCCAGGTGGGACTCCTGGGCGATCAGTCTCAACTGCGGCGTAACGAAACCCGTGAGCGAGATTGCACGGGGAGCAGGTCGTCGGGCCACGACTGAGGCGTTCGCCGCACTCGCCGCATGTGATCTTGTCGAGAGCAGCGTCGACCACGCGCCAGTCATGTCTGTCGGGTTCGTCCACTACGAGGCGGGCGATTTCGTGTTCGGATTCGCCCTGCCAGTCGTCCAAGAAACGCCTCCACTCGTCGTCAACGATGCCGTCGACCAGAGTGCAGCATCGGTGGCAGTCGGGTGCTCCGCTGTATTCGTAGCCGTCACACTCCTCACACCGAACCAAATCGGCACCGACAGCAGGGCGCATGCTCCTCATTGTCGTCGCAGCACCAGTACCGACGCAAGCAAATTGATCTCCTTCCAGTGCCGACAGGCGACGGAAGTGACGAGCCCGACGCGCCCGGTGCGCCACGCCCCAGCTGGCCAACTATCGCTGCGAGTCACAGCACCGTGACTTTGCAGCGGCTCTCCCCGCACGGCCTCTCCCGGATTCTGGCCGAAGGAGCGGGGGACCTGGGACAGCGTGACGTGGCGGCGCTGGCTACAGGGCATGCCCGAGCGGGCGCATCAGGCAGTGGCATTGCCGTCATTGCCCACTGGCCGGGATCTCGAACCGGCGAAAGGATCCGACTGGCCGTGGTCGCTCACCATCAACCACACGATCGTCCTGCCGACGTTGGCGATTGTGGGCGACCTTCCGTAGTGAGGCCAATTCGATCTGCCGCGATTCGCGACCCTGCTGCATCAACGAGCTGCATCGACGTCGACTCCCTCTCTTGACAGGGCGTCGCGACGCGAGTTACATACATACGGAATGTATGTACTTGAGAGGAAGCGTCATGGACGACCTGATACAGCGCTATACCGAAGCCTGGGCGAGCCGCGATCCCGATGCGATCGTGGCATTGCACACCGAGAAAACCGTGTTTCACGCCCATATCGGGCAGGAGCCCGCCCGCGGGAAGACAGCGGTCAGGCAGGCGTTCGCTGACATGTTCGCCCAGTTCCCCAACCTCGATTTCGAACCGGTCTGCCTCCGAACGGGAGACGCATTCTGGGTTGTCGAATCGCGGATGAGCGGAACTGCGGCCGAGACTGGCGCTGAGTTCGAGGTCGACCTCGTCGACGTGATCAGCGTCGAGGATGGCCGCGTCGCGAGCAAGGACAGCTACCTGGACGCAGTGTCCCTGCAGACACAGTTGGGTGTGGTGACCGGATGACCACCGACAACTCGAGCACGACATCGGCAGCTGAGTTCGTAGACTTCATTGCGACGGGGTGGGCCATGGGCGGCAAGGACCAAGAGGGCTTCTTCTCCCACTTCGGGCAACGTATGCATCCCGCTGCCACCATCATTCAGCCCATGGCCGCACCAGCGCATGGGCCCAACGTGCTGCGGCAACTGTTCTCCCCGCTGTTCAGCGCGATACCTGACCTGTATGGAGAGGTTGTCCGCTGGGGAACGACCACCGATGGTGTCATGATCGAACTCACGCTGCGCGGCACGCTCAGAGGGAGGCCTCTTGAGTGGCAGGTGGTCGATCGAATCATCCTCGAGGACGGTCTCCTCCGCGAGGAGCGCTCGTACTTCGACCCACTGCCACTGGTGAAACTACTGGCTTTCCATCCACGGGCTTCCCTGCGGTTGCTGTTCGCCCGATCCAGGAAGG
>NZ_BDBA01000330.1 GCF_001612745.1 Nocardia amamiensis NBRC 102102
CAGGCCGGCGAAGACCGATCAAGCGACACGTGATCGGATCTGTCAGATCGCACGGTGCTGCCCCCGTGACCTGGGATGGCCGTTCGCGACATGGAGCCTGACGAAGCTGGCGGAAGTGCTGCGGATCAACAAAATCGCCGACATCAGCCGTGAAACCCTGCGCAAGATCCTGAACGCCGGCGGGGTGTCGTGGCAGGCCACGAAAACGTGGAAGGCCTCGGGCGACCCTGATTTTCAGGCCAAGATGGCGCGGGTGCTCGACCTCTACGACCACCCGCCCGCCGACGGCCGTGTGGTCTGCGTGGACGAGTTCGGGCCACTGAACCTGCAGCCCCGCCCCGGCCGCGGCTGGTTCACCGCGCGGCGGCCACGCCGGCTGCGCGCGACCTACCGGCGCACCCAGGGCGTCCGGCCCATGTTCGGTGCCCTGGACCTGTCCTCGGGCCAGCTGTACTACCGGATCCGGGACCGGAAACGCTGGACGGAGTTCCTGGCGTTCCTGAAATCACTGCGAGCCCGGTGGCCGGGCCAGAAACTATATCTGATCTGCGACATCTACTCGGTCCACAAACGCGCCGAGGTGCGGGCGTGGTGCGCAGCCAACGCAGTCGAGTTGGTGTTCCTGCCCAACTACTCGTCCTGGCTGAACCGCATCGTGCGACACGAAGTCGCATGAGTAACAGTGGAACTCGTAGAAGGAGGGGTCGGCCGATGCCGATAACGTAGTTCCCGATCCTGTGCGCGTGGATCGTCCTCGCCTCGGCGTGCGTCATGGGTGACCGTGGGGTGCGAAGCCCGAGGGCACGGCCCAAGGACCCTTGTTCCATCCAGGGGTCACAGGCTGGGGAAGACCGGGCGGGTGAATCGCGTGAACCCTCGTCGACGCCTCGTCATCAGCACTTCCGCCGATGGGATGTTGCAGCGGGAGAATAGGGGCCGGTCGTTGTGAGACGACAGGTGCCGTCCGGACGGATTTGGCCGGGCGGAGGCGCACCACCGTCCCCGGGGTCCAGAGGGCACCCAATCCGGTCGTGTCTGTCTCATGCGGAACGTGACAATCCCGATGCGGTCCAAGCAGATTCGCTGCTTGGTAGGTCGACTGTGAGGAAGGCTGAACTCCGCAGCGGGGGCAGGATGGCTCGAGAAGCGAATGCCGGTGGGTCGAAAGGCCGCAGGAAACCGGGTGTCACACAACTAGTTCCTCCGCTGGCGACACCCGCATAACTGGCCGGATAGAGGCCTGATGCCTCGACCTGAAAGGGTGCTGACGCGAGCCGGGTGAGCCTGCGAATGACTCGATGACCGGAACTGTCAGAACTCGAGGGGCAAGTTGGACACCACACTGCTGGTGAACGGACCCGGAGACCTGCTTGTCGATTGGGACGCCGTGCGTTGGCGCACTGTCGAGGACCAGGTACGGCGGTTACGGCAGCGGATCTTCGCGGCATCACAGGCCGGGGACCTGAAGAAGGTCCGAAATTTGCAGAAGTTGATGCTTCGTTCCCGCGCGAATGTGCTGATGTCGGTGCGGCGGGTCACGGAGCTCAATGCGGGGCGCAAGACCGCCGGGATCGACGGCGAGGTGGTGACGGATGCGGAGCAGAAGACCGAGATGGTCGACTGGTTGCAGCACCGCACCGCCGCGTGGTCGCCGTGGCCGGTCAAGCGGGTGTTCATACCGAAAAGCAACGGGCGGCGCCGCGGTCTGGGGATTCCCGTGATCGCCGATCGGGCACTGCAAGCGCTGGTGGTCAATGCGCTGGAACCCGAGTGGGAGGCCCGGTTCGAACCCAGATCCTATGGGTTTCGGCCGGGCCGGGGATGCCACGACGCCATCGTGGCGATCCACACCACCGTCAGCCGCACCGACGCCAAACGCGTGTGGATCCTCGACGCCGATCTGGCCGCCGCGTTCGACCACCTCGACCACGGCCATATCGTCGGCTCGCTCGGCACGTTCCCCGCCCCGGGGACTCGTGCAGCAGTGGCTGACCGCCGGCGTGGTCGATGATGGCCGTTTCGCGCCGACCGAGGAGGGTGCTCCACAAGGCGGGGTGATCAGTCCGTTGCTACTCAACGTTGCTCTGCACGGCATGGAAGCCGCCGCCGGGGTCGGTTACTACACCAACGGCACCCTTGCCGGGAAAACGGTGAAGGGCACTCCGGTGGTTATCCGCTACGCCGATGACCTTCTCGCACTATGTTATTCGCGCGAGCAGGCCGAACGGGTCAAACAACAGTTGACGCAGTGGCTGGCTCCCAGAGGGCTTGTCTTCAACGAGGACAAGACCCGCATCACGACCCTGGATCAGGGCGTGGATTTTCTGGGGTTCAACATTCGCCGCTACCCGAACGGGAAGCTGTTGACCAAGCCGAGCAACGCCGCGCTGCGGCGCATCCGGCTACGGCTGTCCACTGAGATGAAGCGGCTGCGCGGCTCCAACGCCGACGCGGTCACCGCCACCCTCAATCCGATCATCACCGGATGGGCGGCCTACTACCGGATCGGGGTCTCCAAACGGGCGTTCGCCGCGCTGGACGCCCACACGTGGCGGCTGGTCTACAAGTGGGCCAGATTCCGTCACTCGAACAAACCGATGTATTGGGTCAAAGCCCGCTACTTCGGCACATTCAACCCCGCCAGGCGGGATTCGTGGGTGTTCGGCAGCCACCACAGTGGCTTCTACCTGCGTAAATTCGCTTGGACACCGATCGTCCGGCACCGGATGGTCGCAGGCACGGCGTCTCCGGACGACCCAGCCCTGGCCGACTACTGGACCGAGCGGCGTCGCCGCCGCACCCCTCCGCTGGGCAAGGACACCCTGCGCCGACTGCGCGCGCAGAACGGCCGATGCCCGCTCTGCCGAGGACTGCTACTGCACACCGACCGCGAACCGCAAACGCCACACCAATGGCAGCAATGGCTCACGGCCGCCCGCACCGCGATTCGCCGACAGGCGATCGTCACTATGGGCGCTCACCCAACGGACGACCGGACCGCAACGCGTCTGATCCACGCCCACTGCCACCGCAGTCACACCAGAAGCGTTGGCGGGCACCGCACTTCTGCCGACCTGTGAGCCTTCAGGGCTTGCTTGAGCCGGTTGCCTGGAAAGCGGGCACGGCCGGTTCTTAGGGGGCGAGGGCGTGGCAACACGCCCTCGCTACCCTCCGAGCGCTGGTTCGGGTTCCTCACCGACCAACTCCTGCGTCGCGGAGTCCACAAAAGCGTTGCGGCACTGGACAAAGACATCACAGCCTGGATCGAGCAGTGGAACGCCGATCCGAAACCATTCGTCTGGCGAAAGACCGCGGAGGAGATCCTCGAATCACTCCGCTAAATATCTTCAACGAATTTCAGGCGCGGAACACTAGGGCGACGGAGGCCTCGTAGTAGTCGCCGGAGTCACGCCCGGCCAGGGAGGACGGGAAAGCCGTCCGCAGGGCGAAGGGGGCCAGGTGAATCGGACACCAGATGTGATCGGGAGGTATGCGTAATGCAGAGCGCCGCAACGGTGCTGGGTGTCCTGCGTGAGCGCGGCAGGCGTGGACTGCCGTGTGAGGAGTTGTATCGGCAACTGTTCAATCCGCAGTTGTATCTGATGGCTTACGGGCGTATCTACGCCAACCACGGCGCGATGACGCCTGGGGTCACCCCGGAAACCGTGGACGGCATGTCACGGGTGAAGATCGATCGCATCATCGATGCGATGCGTCACGAGCGCTACCGATTCCGCCCGGTCCGTCGAGTGGACATCCCGAAGAAGAGCAGCGGCAGAACCCGCGCTTTGGGGTTGCCGACCTGGTCGGACAAGCTTGTCGGGGAGGTAGTTCGCCTGCTGCTGGAGGCTTACTACGAGCCGACATTCTCCGATCGGTCTCATGGGTTCCGCCCGGGGCGGGGCTGTCATACCGCATTGCGGGAGATCGCCAACACCTGGGCCGGGACCGCATGGTTCATCGAGGCGGACATTGCCGACTGCTTCGGTTCGCTCGATCATGATCGTTTGGTCGAAATCCTGTCGAATCGTATCCACGACAACAGGTTTCTGCGGCTGGTGCGCAACATGCTGACGACCGGATACCTGGAGGATTGGAAGTGGGGTGCCACCTTGTCGGGGGCTCCCCAGGGCGGGGTTGCCTCGCCGATCTTGTTTTCCGTCTACCTGCATGAACTCGATCAGTTCGTCGAGAAGATTCTGATCCCGGAATACACCCGAGGTGAGCGCAGGGCCCGCAACCCTGCCAATCTGAAACTGCAGACGCAGCTGGCGACAGCCCGTCGGCGCGGGGACCGGGCTCAAGCTCGGCTCCTGCGGCAGCAGATGACCAGCCTGCCCAGCGCCGATCCGAACGATCCGGGTTATCGGCGGTTGCGTTACTGCAGGTATGCAGATGATCATCTGCTCGGGTTCGCCGGACACAAGGCCGAAGCCGAGGAGATCAAACAGCGGCTGGCGCAGTTCCTGCATGACGATCTCAAACTAGAACTGTCCCAGGACAAGACGCTGATCACCCACGCCCGCACAGGCGCGGCACGGTTCCTCGGCTACGAGATCACCGTCCAGCACAACGACACGAAGAAGACCGGCCGTTACCGACGGGTCAACGGTCAAGTCGCCCTGCGTGTCCCTCTGGACGTGGTCAAGGCCAAATCCGCCCCCTACCTGCACCACGGCAAACCCGCCAAGCAGAAGCCCCTGATCCAGGGCAGCGACTACAGCATCATCGCTACTTTCGGGGCCATCTACCGGGGCGTTGTCCAGTACTACCTGCTCGCCGGGGATGTTCACCGGCTGCATCGATTGCGCTGGGTCATGGAGACCTCGATGCTCAAGACCCTGGCAGCCAAGCACCGCTCGTCGATGTCGAAGATGGCGGCCAAGCACAAAGCCAAGATCGCGACACCACACGGGCCACGCACCTGCTTCGAAGCGCGCATCGAACGACAAGGCAGGCAACCACTGGTCGCACGGTTCGGCGGCATACCGCTGCATCGGCAGAAAAACGGCGAAAGTCCGCGACTCCCCGCCGGTCCGGGTCGACTACCCGCACAAGGAGATCCTCACCAGGCTCCTCGCGGACACCTGCGAACTCTGCGGCACCGTGGGCGAGGTCGAAGTCCACCACATCCGCAAGCTCGCAGAACTCGGAATACCCGGACGGCGTCAGCCCCAATGGATTACAGCCATGGCGAACCGGCGACGCAAGACCCTTGTGGTCTGCACCATCTGCCACGGCCACATCCACACCGGGCACCCGGCCGCACCACTCACGCAGTAGTTCACTGGAGAGCCGGACGATCGGGAAACCATCAAATCCGGTTCGGCGGGAGACCGCGCGGAAAAGGACCAGCACAGCTGGCACCTCGCTGCGCGGTCGACCCATCCTCCTGGCTCACCGGCTACCACCGGCTCAACCTGCGCTACGAGCGCAAGGGCATCCACTTCTGCGCCTTCCTGACACTCGCCGCGGCACTGACCTGCTACAAGAAACTCGCGAAATCAGCCACATGAGACACGCTCTG
>NZ_BDBA01000331.1 GCF_001612745.1 Nocardia amamiensis NBRC 102102
TACTAGACCTCACCCCCGAACGAGTCGCGCGGTAGCCCGGCTGTTGTTGGTCGGTGCGCCGAGTCACGGACCGTGCGGGATAGCTGTACGAGAGGCAGGACCCGAATCGCCGAAAAGGCGCGGGTTTGTCGTCGGTGCTGCGCTCGCAGCGGTGTCGGCCGTCGCAGCCATTGGCCCTGGACCGGCTTTGGTGCCGAGCGTGCCGTCAGGAAGTGGCTGCGCGTGCGGCGGTCGTGGCCAGGGTGGTGTAATCCATCGTGAAGGATCCGCCCAGAGAGTCGATGGCGTTGCCGACCGCGTCCAGTATTTCGGCCAGCTGATCAGGACGGAGTCGGGTGAGGCCGCCTGTCGTGGGGAGCAGCTCCAGCCATTGGTCGCGCGTATAGGACTGCTGCCAGTCGAATCGCCACTGTTCGGGGTCTCCGAATTGTTCGGTCTCGCGGATCTGGTCGGCGATTTTCGCGTATCCCGCTTGGTAGAGCTCAAGGGGACGTCGAGCCGGTTGACCGTTGAGCGGGGAGTCCGGCGCCACCCGCCGGAAGGCGGCGGCGAACGGTTCTGCCACCTCGGTGAGTGGCTCGTATGCGTGTCCGAAGATCGCCAGCCGTCCCCCTGGACGCAGCACGCCGGCCGCCTTCGCGACGCCGGCAACCGGGTCCACCCGATGCCACGACTGCGCGGCGATGACCGCATCGAACATCCGTTCGCCCGGCTGCCATGTCTCGAAGGTAGCGACCCCGACCTGCAGACCGCGGGCTCGTGCGAAATCAGCCATCCGCGCATCGGGTTCGACGCCGAGCACCGCGCACCCTGCCGCCTGGAACTGACGGGCCGCGATGCCAGTACCGCAGCCGACGTCGAGCACGTCCGTACCAGGGGTCTCGGCGAGGATCCGCGCCACCAATGCGTCGGGGTAGCCGGGTCGGGCCTGGTCGTAGCGCTGTGCGTCCACGCCGAACGAAGTGGCCATCCGCTGGGACTCCCCCCGTTACCTTCTTCGTGGTCCTGAACCAGGGCCACGGTCGCCAGGCCCGGTATGACTTCTTGCCCCTGTCTTTCGCATGATCCGGGGGGGTGGTGTCGCCGGGTTCCTGGTGGCGTCGACGGACCGCTGATAGGGACAGGGCCGATCGCAGGTCTCTTCGTAACGTGGGTGCCAGGCGTTGACGCCGGATCGGCGACCATCCGGGCTCGACACGACGAAAGAAATGCGAAGTGACACAGGCCTATGCCGTGTTCTGCGGCATCGACGTTGGCAAGGGCGAACACCACGCGGTCGGACTCGACGCCACCGGTAAACGGTTGCACGACAAGGCATTACCGAACGACGAAGCCAAGTTACGGGCAGTATTCGATCGACTCGCCACCCACGGCCCGCTACTGATCGTGGTCGATCAACCCAACACCATCGGCGCTCTGCCGGTCACCGTCGCACGCGCCTGCGGCCACGCCGTGGCCTACCTGCCCGGCCTGGCGATGCGGCGCATCGCCGATCTTTACCCTGGTCAGGCCAAGACCGACGCCCGCGACGCGTTCATCATCGCCGACGCGGCCCGCGCCATGCCGCATGCTCTGCGCCGGGTCGATGTCGGCGACGAAGCCCTCACCGAGCTCGGTGTCCTGGTCGGCTTCGACGATGACCTGGCCGGAGAGGCCACCCGTACCATCAACCGCATCCGCGGCCTGCTCACCAGCATCCATCCCGCCCTCGAATGCGTCCTGGGCCCACGCGCCGCCCACCCGGCGGTGCTCGAGATCCTGTCCCGCTGCGGCGGCCCTCTCGGCATCCAGGCCGCCGGGCGCCGCAAGCTGATCGCCATCGCGGTCAAGCACGCGCCGCGCATGGGCGCGCGCCTGGTCGATGAGATCCTGGCCGCGCTGCCACAGCAGACTGTCACCGTTCCCGGCGCGAAGTCCGCCGAGATCGTGCTGCCCAAACTGGCGGACTCACTGAAAACTGTTCTGCTGCAAAGGCAAATGATCGCCGCTGACATCGAGAGGATGCTCGATGACCACCCTCTTGCCAAGGGCCTGACCTCGATGCCCGGCGTCGGAGTCAGGACCGGCGCCCGCATCCTGCTCGAAGTCGGTGACGGCTCCGGCTTCGCCTCCGCCGGCCACCTCGCCGCCTACGCCGGGATCGCCCCTGTCACCCATCGCTCCGGCAGCTCCATCAAAGGCGAACACCCCGCCAGATCCGGCAACCACAAACTCAAACGAGCATTCTTCTTGTCCGCCTTCGCCGCCCTGCACGACCCAGCCAGCCGCACCTACTACGACCGGAATGCGCCGAGGGCAAGAAACACAACGCCGCACTCATCTGCCTGGCCCGACGCCGCTGCGACGTCCTCTACGCAATGCTCAAGCACAAGACTCCATATCGACCACCACACGATGCCGCCGCATGATCACCGAATCGGACTGCGGCGGAACCAATCAAGCGTCTGACCATGAGCACCGGCATATCCCAGCGGGACCCCGTCCAACGCCACAACGAACCGTCCAGGAGTGTCCTTCGCCGGCATCGGGAGCTGATCGGCCACCGACCCGATGACCCCGCAACCTTCGTTGGACAGCCAACGACAGGGCAGGCCCCGGATCGTCCGCTCGAAGCGGACTCGCTCCTCGACGCTCAGATAGGCCAACACAGCGCTGTGAAACACCACAACCGTTGCCTCCTCCGGCGCAGCGTCGACCAGCTCGGCCACCGTCTCGTTCAGATCGCCGGAAAACACATCCGCCGGTCTGGCCCGAGCAATCGCCACTGCTCCACGCAACCGTCGCAGCCGCTCGGGCTGTCCAGGCCACACCAGGCACTCGAGCCACCGCATCTCCTCGGAATCGCTCACATCCAGTGGGTTCAGATCGACACCCGCGCCCGCCACACAACCTCGGGCAACCGATCCGGGATCGGCGGCTCCCCCGAGGTCACACACTGCAACATCACACCGGACGCCCCACCATCAGGGTGCAGATCGATGCGATCGTCGTAGCGATAGCTGAACAGATCCGGATACAGACACAGCCCCGCGGACGCACCTACCTCGATCAACGCCAAAGGACCAGCAAGCTGCGCCAACGCCGGCAGCAGCACCGCGGCCCTGCCGACTTCGTTGGTTTGCGTCCTTCGCGTCATCACCACCCGCGCAAGGGCATCCCAATGCTGAACCACCCAGGCTTTGAACTCGGGAAACGATGCCTCGGCGACCCCTAGATAACGTGCCGCCGTGAACACCAGATTCGGCTGCCTCTTCCCCTCCGGAAGCCGATCGATCAGCGACAACAGCCGCCGATCGGACGCAACCCCCAACGCCCACAACTCATAACACGACGAACTGCCCCGAGCCTCGAACTCGGCGAAACGTCGATACCGGCCAGCCGTCGTCTCCCGATCCACACCACCCTTCTATCCGAACAATCACTCGCTGACCAGCCAACGATCCGGGTTGACGAAAACCATAGGGACACCCCCCCGAGGCGCTGGGGACGGTTCGGGTTGCTCCCGCGGTATTATGGGCATGCACCCACCTTGGTGGGCGTGTGCCCACTATGCAATGGGTGTCGGTGAATCGACGCACGAAAGGATCTGCGAGTGCCGACTGGAGTGCACCTTCGCGACGCGCGGCAGCAACTGTTCGACGCCGCTGAGCGCGTGCTGCTGCGCGTCGGGCCGAACGGGCTGACCAGCCGGGCCGTCACCGACGAGGCGGGCTGCGCCAAAGGCGTTCTGCACCGGCACTTCACCGACTTCGACGCCTTTCTCACCGACCTCGTGCTCGACCGGGCCACGCAGCTCGAGGCACAGGGGACTGCGCTGCGCGCGTCCGCCGGCACCGGCACGGTGGCCGCCAATCTGACCAGCGCCCTGACCAACCTGTTCGGACCGGTTCCGATGGCGATCATCCCGCTCATCAGCTTCCGTGACGAGCTGCGCACACGACTTCGACAAGCCAGGCCCGGCGGCGGCATGGCGATCCTCGCCGAGGCGACGACCGCGATCTCCACTTATCTGACCGACGAGCGGGAACTGGGCCGCATCGCAACCGACGCGGACATCGACTCGCTCACCCTCTCCCTCGTCGGTGGCGGGCACCTGTTGTTCACGGACAGCGACCCTGGTCCCCCGGTTATCTCGGCAGTCGAGAGGTTTGTGGCGGCGGTCATCTCCGATGCTGTGCAACGACAACCGGCCTGAGCCCTGCCAGCGTCGAGAAACCGCTGCCAATAACACCACCGCTTGAACCTCATCTAGTGTTCCGTAAGACGACCGCCCACCGGGACCCCCGAGCTGGCGCGCATCGGCCCTGGTCGCGCCTATTCCGTATAGGTGTTCCGCGAACTGTCCCGATGAACCTCCGCTATCCGAAACAATCCGGAGCATGGGTGAGCCATTCCGTGTGGGGTACTGCCGCTGTTCCACCGACGAGCAGGACGTCGAGATCCAGATCGAGCAGCTACTCACGCTCGCGGTGCCGCGCGAGCGGATCTTCGTCGACAAGGGATTCTCCGGCACCACCAGTAAAAACCGCACCGGCCTGGACAACGCGCTGACCGCGGTCACCTCGGCGGCAGCCGCGGTCACCGGACGTCAGGCCGTGTTGACCGCGACCAAGTTCGACCGGTTCGCCCGCGACATGGCCGAGGCCAGCCAGATCCTGACCAGCCTGCGCGAGCGCGGCGTACTGTTCTGGCTCGGCAGCGCGGTCTACGACTGGGACGACCCGTTCGGCAGGTTGTTCCTGCAGACCTTGGCGATGGTCGCCGAGTTCGAAGCCAACCTGGGGCATCTTCGTACCCGCGAAGGCATGGCCAAGGCCCGCGCCAGGCAAGCAGCCGAAACTTCCTCTTGCAGTGCGCAATACGATCCACCGCCGCTACCACGACCCCGACGACGATGCGAGCCTGGCCGACCTCGCCGGGGAGTACAGCGTCGGCCGCTCCACCATCCACCGCATCATCAGCGGGGACACACCACGTGTCTGATCAAGATCGCGGCCACATCACGGCGACACACCACTGCCTACCGATACTTCACCTCCAACCCGCCTGTACGCGAAGCTACTTTGCGGCTTGGGCCAGCTTCAGGATTCCGGGGCCGACACACACGAGAATCTGCTACTCCAAGTGGCTGCGGCGTGAGGTCGCCCGCGCGCGGCCAGCCAGGCCAGCAGCGGCGGTGGCGGGTGAGGACCCGACAATGATGGCAGTCAACCCCCTTCAGGCCGATTAGCGTGTGGAGCTGGGTGTTGGACAGGGCGAACGAGCACCGCCGACCCCACGAGCGTAGCCCGGCTCGCCAAAAAGAGCCCGCCGGTGAAGAGCATCGTGCGTTCTTCACCGGCGGAACTGGTATTCCTACTCCACCACGACGATCGTGATCTCGTCGTCGGCCGCGTCCGTCGGCTCGCTCGGTGTGACGAACCAGTGGGTGACCTCGGCTTCGGTGAGGTCGGCTGCCAGGTCGCCGGTCGGGAGGACCGAGAGGGCGTCCGCTGTGGCGGAGGCCAGGAACTCCAGC
>NZ_BDBA01000332.1 GCF_001612745.1 Nocardia amamiensis NBRC 102102
TCGATCTCCTCAGTACGTCCGAGCGCGCCATAGTGCTTGGTGAGCCGACGTCGTGCCACGTTTCGGCGTCCGCGACAACGTTGCCCGAGTTGGTCGGAAAACAGGCGCGGCTTCGGCCTGATGCGGTGGCTGTGCGGTACGGCGATAGGACGGTGAGTTTCGATGGTTTGCATCGGCGTGCGAACCAGGTTGCTCGTGCGTTGATCGCGGCGGGGGCGGGGCCGGAATCGCTGGTGGCGGTCGCGGCGCCGCGGACCGAGGAGCTGCCGGTCGCGTTGCTGGGTGTGCTGATGGCGGGTGCGGCGTACCTTCCGATCGATCTGACCTACCCGAGCCAGCGGGTGGCGGGCGTGCTGGCGGATGCGGCACCGGTCTGCGTGCTGACCACCGCCGACGAACGATCAACTCTGCCTGAAATTGACCTGCCGGTGGTATTGCTGGAACAGACAGCGGGATTCGCTGACGATCCCGTGGCTGATGACGAACGGCCGACGCCGCTGCGGCCGGACAACCTCGCGTATGTCATCTACACGTCCGGCTCCACTGGGATCCCGAAGGGGGTGGGGGTGACCCACCGCAACGTGGCGGAGTTGTTCGCCAACACACAACCGTTGTTCGGGTTCGACGAGCGTGATGTGTGGACGGTGTTCCACTCGTTCGCGTTCGATTTCTCGGTGTGGGAGTTGTGGTGTGCGCTGGCGACCGGTGGCAGCGTCGTGATGGTCGATTACGAGACCTCCCGCTCCCCTGAGCTGTTCCGCGAGTTGCTCGTCCGGGAGCAAGTGACGGTGGTGAACCAGACGCCCTCGGCGTTCTACCAGTTGGTAGCGGCCGATCGAGACGCTTCACCCGGAGGGTTGGCGTTGCGGTATGTGATCTTCGGGGGTGAGGCGCTGGATCTGCGGCAGCTGTCACGCTGGTATGAGCGTCATCCGGTCGACGCGCCGCGGTTGGTGAACATGTATGGCATCACCGAGACCACGGTGCACGTGTCGTTCCTGTCACTGGATGACCACGTCATCGACAGCCAGGCCAGTCTCATCGGCCGCGCCCTGCCCTGGCTCGATGCTTATGTGCTCGACCAGCGCTTGCGTCCCGCACCGTTCGGCACTCCCGGCGAGATCTATGTCGCAGGCAACCAGCTGTCCCGCGGGTATGTGGGGCAGGCGGGCCTGACTGCGTCGCGGTTCGTGGCCAATCCGGTCGGGCCGCCGGGGTCGCGGATGTATCGGTCGGGGGACATCGCACACTGGACCCGGTCCCGGGGTGAGCCCGCGCTGGCCTACAACGGGCGGGGTGACCAGCAGGTGCAGTTGCGCGGTTTCCGAATCGAGCTCGGCGAAATCGAAGCGGCGCTACTGCGCTGTGCGGGGGTGAGTCAGGCTGTGGCGGTGGTGCGCGTGGATGCGGTGCTCGGTGATCAACTCGTCGGATACGTGCTCCCCGAGTCCGGTGCGCGGCTGGACCTGGCCGAACTACGGAGCCAGGTGGGCGAGTTTCTGGCTGGCTACATGGTGCCCGCGGCGATCGTGGTGCTGAAGTTGTTGCCGTTGACTGCCAACGGCAAGCTCGACAGTCGCGCGTTGCCGGCTCCTGAGTTCCGGGCGCGTGAGTTCCGGGCGCCAGTGACTCCGGCGGAGGCGGCGGTGGCTGCGGCGTTCGCCGAAGTGCTTGGAGTTGATCGGTTCGGCATGGACGACAACTTCTTCGAGCATGGCGGGAACTCGCTGATCGCGGCCAAGCTAACCGCCCGGCTGTCGGCGGCGCTCGGCACAAAAGTGCCGGTGATGCGGGTGTTCACCGCGCAGACTCCTAGTGAGCTGGTGGCGGACCTCGCGCGCCGCGCAAGTAGCACCCTCGAGACCGAGGCCGCGTTCGACATGCTTCTGCCGCTGCGGCCCGCAGGTTCGGCCGCGCCGCTGTTCTGTGTGCATCCGGTGTCGGGGATCTCATGGTCGTTTGCGGGTCTGGCGGCCTACCTCGACACCGACCGGCCGCTCTACGGCTTGCAAACGCCGGTGCTGGCGGCCGAGGCCGAGATGCCGGACTCGATCGAGAACTGGGCTGCGCAGTATGTAGAACTGATCCGTTCGGTGCAACCGGAGGGCCCGTACCACCTGCTGGGTTGGTCCTTCGGCGGCGTCATCGCCCACGAAATGGCAGTGCAGCTGCAACGCGAGGGCGAAACCATCGCCTTGTTGGCGGTGATGGACAGCTACATGGCCGATCCCCCCGGCACGCTGACCAGCGATGCCGGTCAGGTCCCGGTCGCCGAGCTGATCGGAGGCCTGCTTGGTGAAGCGGCTGGCGATCTGGGCAACGTCGCGGAGGTGGATTGGGCGGCACTTCCGCAGAAACTCAGCGAACTGCCCGAACCGTTCGCCTCCTTCGGCGCCGACCGGGTCACCCGCATCATCGACGCCGCGGTGCACTCCGTGGCTCTGCGCAGCGACTACCGGCCGCCGGTATACCGGGGTGATGTCATCTATTTCACCGCCGCACTGAACGACCTCACTGGCACTGTCGGCGCGACGCTCTGGAGCGACATCGTTGACGGCACAGTCCACAACCACGCCGTATCCACCACACATTGGCAAATGACTACGGCCGCCGGCCTGGCCCAAATCACCGAGATCCTGACCACATATCGCAGCGAGGCTGGAACTAGCGATCCGAGCGTTCCCGTCGAGTTGGGCTAGTCGGGCCGTCGCCATGCGCACCGAGTTCGTCATCGAGGCCGCGGCCCCCACGGCTTGACCGATCGAGGGGTGACCCGGGATGTGGTGGTACAACGTCGGCGTGGAATCGTTGTGGTCGACATTCAAGGCCGGACGCGAATGCTGCTATCGACACGCCTTCGTCACAAAGCCCGAACTCATTGCTTGCCCCCTTTCATCTCACTTCGTAAGACGCGCTAGTCACGCAACCTGTTGCTTGTTCCACCTCTAATCCGGTTTATCGAGTCTTGGTCGCGGTTGTATGAGATAATCTCGGGCTGGGAATCGGACTTCCGCAATCTCGACATGGTTGCTGGCGGCTGCACAAAAGCCGCTGTAGTGTCTGCAGTGCGGCAAGGCGCAACCCGTCTGCACCTTGGCCAGCATCTGCATGTGCGGGTGGCGAGCATTCCGGCGCTAGTAACGATGTAGCTTGAAACGAGTCCACTCGGATTAGATGAGAACGACATCATCGCGGAGTTGAAGCGGTGGTCAGTTCAGGCACCGATCGTACCGCCCCTATTCGAAGCTGCCGATCGGCTGACGGGTCCGTGCTTCCATCGTGTTTTGGCTTCGGTCGCGTAGTCGACGGCTGTAGCACGCCGTGGCGGCTTCGGTCCGCGCGGCGTTGGTTCGCGCAGGGGGATCAGTGTAGGCATTTCCCCCATACCGTTCGGGCTGGGGACGTGGAAAGGTACGGTTACGTAATTATGCCGTTCTTCCTGGAGGAACAGGACATCCATGTCTATTCGTACGCTTGTCTTTTTGGGCACCCTTCGACAGCGCATTCGTGGCGAAAATTCGGTCCGCAACCATCGTGGCCAACCCGCTCGGACACCCGTGCGTATGATGCCCTTCGGGTTCGGTTGCCTCGTCTCGTCATCTGGGCGTGTTATATAGGACGAAGCTTTAGCGACACATCCTTTGCCCGCACGGTCGCCCATGGTGAGCAGGCGGGGGGACCGCGGTGATGCAATTCGACTGGGGATTAGCCCAGGCTACGGAATCCGACGCTCTCTATGTTGGTGGGGTCCTCTCCCTGGCTCGACGATGTCGCGGCCATGAACTACGTGCAGCTTGAGTGGGTTAGAGTGAAGGTGAGTTTCTTGTGGGTTGCTCCTTGTGATTGATGTGCTGATTTTGGGCGCGAGCTGGTCTCCGAAGCGTCATTCAGTGACGGATGAGTTTGCCAGCGCGCTCGACCCTGTGCGTTTTGCGCCCCGGATAGTGGCCTATGCGGGAACGCCTGCGAACTCGAGGAGGGCGCTTGTTCGTGAAATTGTGAGATGTCGTGGGTCGGTAGTCGTCGCTGGATATGCTCAAGGTGCTGCTATTGCCGGACGGCTCATTTCGGAATTTTCTCGGGGAATCAATCCTTTCGGGAGAATATTTCCGGTCCGGAGAATCGCTGCATGTGCGCTCATTGCGGACCCGCTGAGGCCGAGTGGAGAAGCGATAGGACGCGACCCCGGTGGTCATGGCATGTTAGGTCAGAGGTCGATTGATGCCGTGCCTACGTATTGGGCTGCGGCGCCGGGTGATCTGACCACGGCCTTGCCTGCGGATAGTCCGCTGCGCATGACTCCTGAAATATTCGAATACCTCGACCTTTCGACCGAAGAGGAGATGGCCCAGTGGGGTCGGAACATTATTGACGCATCGATCCGGGAGCAATTGAAGCGATATCCGATAGCTAAGCGAGTTTGGCATAGCAGGGGTACGGAGCTCACTCGGGTCAGTAAGTATCTATTCACTAGACCATATATTGATGATTATTTGAACGGCGGTTATGTCCGTGCTCTTGCGGAGAGGTTGAATTCCGAGGTGGTTTGTTGCGAATAGACCGGCTGCGGATATCTGGTTGAGATTCAAGGCGACTCGGAGTTTCGGGCGCTTAATAGACATGCTTTTTCTCCGGTGCCCCATCTGGGGTAACCAGATAGTGTTTCGGATAGTGAGGTTACGGTTGGACGGGCTGGATTTTGGCGGAAACGACGAAGCTGTCAGTGAAGTAGTGTCTACGCCAGCTTCGAAGGAAGATCTCTTTCCGTTGTCGCCCGCCCAGCTGGGCATCTGGTACGCGCAGCATGTCGATCCGCAGGTGCCGATCAACATTGCGCAGTACGTGGATCTGCACGGCGATCTCGATCTGGAGGTCTTGCGCGAGGCGCTTATCCGTTCGGGCCACGATCGTGGCTCCGGCATGCTCTGCATCGTCGAGCTCGACGGAACACCGTACCAGTGGGTCGACTACACGATCCCGGATCGCGACAAGGTCTACTACGTTGACTTCCGCGGCGAAGCAGATCCCGCCGCCGCCGCGATGGCGTGGATGCGCGCCGAATACAGCGCGCCGCTGGATCTGTTGAAGGACCGGTTGATGCGATTCGCCGGTCTGCAGATCGGCGGTCACCACTGGTATCTGTATCTGCGCTCGCACCACATCGCGTTGGACGGGTTCGGTGCCGTTACGAACCTGACCCGGGTGACCGAGCACTACATGGCGATCCTGAACGGCACCGAGGCACCGCCCGCCAAGGCCGTCGATCTGTACACGCTGTATGAGCAGGAGATCGCCTACCGGGAGAGCACGCGCTTCACCTCCGACAAGGAGTACTGGGCCGAGCGAG